>JACZTB010000001.1:0-159619 GCA_022573895.1 Nitrososphaerota archaeon | reverse complement strand
CAATTTACCTACCAAATCAGCAGGAATTGGAACAGAATCGCACATTTTCTTATCCTGTAAAGATATCAAATCTGAATCCCAGAATCTTTTCTTATCTGAATTTAGATTGATTTTTTTCTCATATTCCTCGATTTTACCCACATTTTTGAGCCTGTTATACAAAATTCCTGACTTTATGTGGGTGGTTCGAGTTGATTTCACTTCAATGTACAACTGACCATCTTTTCTTATCTTAGTATCAAGATGCTCAATCTCTATTTTTCTCTCTTTGTCATATCCTATACCACGATTCTTCCAAACTTTGTTGAATAGATAAAATCCATTTGAGAGAAAGATAACATCAGTAGCTTGTTTGTCTAATTTCATTTTTCCTAATTTTTTACTGTCAAGATTTTTGATTTTCTTTTGACATGCAACAGAATCTGTTGCATATGCTACAACAAAATTATCTAGTTTGTGTTTCTTTGTAAAGTCGTATAGTTGCCGTCGTGTAAATCCTGTAATGTATGATGCAATGACTGGATTAAATAAATTTCCAATCACATTGTTTGTTCGTTGTGCCATCTTACCATAAATAGAATTTAATACAATCTTGATTGCTTTCTCTAATGGATTGTTTTCTTGTTTTAGTTTTAATCTCTTATAATATTGTTGTTTGATAAAATTCTTGAAAGGATCAAGAAAACAAATTCGTTTGATAGTGCGGTATCAGAACTTGAAATAGCAAGTAGATTAGTAAATCATGGTTGCAAGTTAAAAATTGAACAGGAGGTTGGGGATAAAAAGCCAGACTTTTTTTGTAAAAATGGCAAGTATGAATTTTTTGTTGAAGTGAAAACCTTAGCTACTGCTGACGAAACCAAAAAGGCAAACAACACTGCAAGACATATACAGTCAGCATGTAACCCAATATTTCCCGCAGGAATAATGTTCAAACCATTATCTGATCCCCATCTTGAAGAAATCGAATCAATTTTGCGAGAAAAAACCAAATATGTTATTGACAAAAAAACCGATTCTGAAGTTGACATTCCTAATATCTTGAAACTTTATCTCGTATCTGATGAGTCACCAGACCGTATTAAGAAATACAAAAGATGGTATCGCAAACAAGAAAAACTTGGAATATTACGAAAAGGAAATCACGGATTATTAGGTCCATCGGATAACGTAAGGCAAGACTATAGAGCCAAGATCAGAATAGACAAATTTGCCAAAGAAAGACAGATTCCAACTGACAAGACAGGGATACTTGTTCTTGTTGCCGACTTTTCTTTTTGGAGTATAGAATATGTAGAAAAATTTGTGGATATGATTATCGAGGCGGTGTATGAATTGAGCAACATCCCAGCGGTAGTTCTTTTTTCTACAAAAGTATTTGCAGACGGAGAACCAAGTATTGTTGAAAAAGAGGATTTTATATTCATTAGAAACTATCTTTATGGAGACATCAAAGAAGATATCGTAATAGTGAAGAACAGATTTTGTAAATTGTCATTTGATTATGAAAACTTAAAAAAATTACTTGTACAGCATTAAATTATTACATTTAACGACCTGATCTTCTATAAATTATGGCGCATGTAAATTATTTGGGCAGATCTCCAGTATAATGCTATGGTCCATACGGAGAAAATTTCACAACAATGAATCTACGCTTATGGTGATTCATATAGAATTTTTCCGATTTCAGCTACTTTTAGTTTCTTTGCTTTTCTGTTCTGCTCTATGTTTTCAAGAGCTTTGTTTATTCTTTCAGTTTGATCCATGTATTCAAGACAAAATTAAACTAAAAAAGTGTTATTGAAAAGCACAATGAGCGAAGCCGATTTACGGTATTCTGAGTAACATAGCTATTGTAAGACCAATGATAACGACTGTAAGACCAACAGTTACAAAAGAAGTGAACGTTGTTATCTTTCCATGTTCTTTTATTGTCTCTTGATTGGATAAACTAACCAAATCATCTATGCGCTTTGTAAGGATCTCGTTTTCTGAACCGTATTGAGAAAGAACATTTAGAATAATTCAGTGCAAATCTTAACAGATTCGGATCCCTTTCAAAGTAAAATTAAAAATTTTAGAAATTATCTATCACTGTTCTCGTTTTTATCTTTTTTTCATCCTCGGTTAAAGGAATCCAATTTTTTTCCTCATAAAAAATATTGATTTCATGTTCTGTATATCGTTGTACTAATTCATCATTAATTTGTTTTTTAATTTTAGCATCAAGATTACCACTTTTAGTATTCAATGATATTTGAATTTCATTTTCATCGGTAGTAATACTTACTCCTTTTGCATCTTTACAATATTTGATTATTATTTTATTTATCACATTCGCTTTAGGAGTTTCTATTATTGTTGAATATATTATCTTGACAAATCTTTTATCTTGAAGTAATTGTTTTAAATTTTCTAAAAGAACTGTTACAATCTCATCAATAACCTGTTTTTTTATTCCTTGCAAATTAATAATACCAAACGGATGAGATGGTGATTGCCATTCGTAAATAGCCCAATCTACATAGGTAAAAACTTCTTTTAGATGTTGTTGCATGGTTGATGCTTCTTTTGTATATTTAACAATGCTACGGTTGTATTTAGCAAGACCTTTTCGCTGGAATTCAAGTTTATGATATAATTTTAACCTTGGACGATGCAATCTAAATTTTTTTCCAACTTGTGTCTTTGAGATATCTTTACCTTTATTTTTTTCATAATGTGAATACAAAAATAAAACTTTAGCAAATTCTTCTTGTGCTAAAATTCCATTAACTAAGCCGTTTTGAATTCGATCATTTTCTAATAATATCATCGCATCTTCTAATAATCTTACAGCATTATTGAGGCAAAGATTAATTCCTTCAGGAATCATTTTCCAAGGTATTTTTTTTGCTATATGTCGTGGCATAATTATATCAAAAAGTGTCATGCGATATTTCTTTTGTTAACCTACATTACCAAGTCTTGGCAGATTTGTACTTGTAGAGATTTGAACCAATCATGCAATTCCCCTCGAGAGAAGTTTACAGTAGAATCTACATAATAGTTCAATGCTGTAAACGAGTCCCAGAAAAATACCTACAAAGGAACAGGTCTTATTGAACTTGCAATTATTTTATTAAAAATATGTACAGGGGTTTGAACTTCTAGTACAGTTCCCTAGTAAGGATAGAGTATCAAACCTAATTCAGAACTCTACAGTACCAAATCTTATAGGATTTGAAAAAGTACCAAACTAAAAATTCAACACCGCAATCGAGTTTAGAGTGCCAAACTGATTTCACAAATTCCTCTATATGTCATACAAAACATCTATTTTTTTACTGCATCTTGGGCATTGATTGATTTTTCGAAAATTATTTACAAAAATTTTTCCACATTTTTCACATTTATTTAATGACGGAATCATTTGTGTATTATCAATATCATGCTTGCTAAATTAAAACTAGATCTTCATTTTACAAATTTAGAACAACATTTCAAACATATTTAGGAACAAGTCAAAGACCACGTAATGCCTATAGTAACTTCCAAATTACAATTAGTGCAAAATCTTTGGCTCTAACTATATCCCCTTGTACAAAGTACTGGGGTATAGACAAGGAGTCACCGTTTGACCTTTTTCAAAACTATGGAAAAAATAATCTGTGTTTTTAAATTATGAGAATATTTTTTTATGATGCTTTAATAGTAGTTTTTTCAATATTTTGACATGGGTCCTGAATTTGATGCTTGGATAAAAAATCTTCAAGAAGGAGGTATTTTTACAGATATACATCAATTATGGCAAAAATTTGGAGAATTACTTGAACGTGCATTAAAAGATGCAGGGGAAAGAACTATTGTAACAAAATTTGGGGATTCTTCTTTTAAAACAACAGTGGCTTTGGATAATGATATTACAAATGAATTTCCAGAAACAGGCCCAAAAGATGACGATATTTATTGGAAGCGTCATCAAGAATTAGTTGACAACATATTAAATACTAGAAAAGAAATAGTTCTAAAAATAATTGAAACTGTTGGAGTAACTATCAAAGGAGTAATCAATCCAATTAGTGTGTCTAATGTTGATATTGCAAAGATTATTGAAAACTTTACAAAAAAACAATAATTTTACTAGTTTGTGTATTACGGATTAACGAGTTAAAATATGAATAAAGAATATTACAAAAAGATTGCCTTGAAATGGGCACCAATTCACTATCAATACATCAAACTAGATTATGATAAAAATATGAAGGATGTTTCCTTTGAAACAAAAACAGATCTTCTAGTTCCAGTAAATTTGGATGGATATACAAATGTGTGTGAATGTGGATGTAGATTTGATGAACACAATACAAATAATTTACAGTCAAATGATGTTACAAAAAATTGCTGTAATGAATTTATCAGAAAATACAAAAATAAAGAAGAAGAATGGGATACTAGAGATATTAGGAATAGATTAAAAAAAGCAAAAATCAAGAATTTGGTTCCTGTAGTCTATTATTCTATAGCAACAACTAGTAACCATTTTTTCATTTTATACTCATTTTATCATGCTAATGATGAAAAACATCCAAATGATATGGAAGGCTGTCTTGTAATCATTGAACGAGACAAAGAAAATGATGAAAATAATAGATTAGTAGGAATGATGACTGTTGCACATCTGTATTTTCCAAGATATGTCTACAAAAATCGATTGAAATTTGATAAAGAATCTTTTCTTGATATTATTACATCTGATAAAAATGCAGATAAAAAAAGAATAAAACAAATCAAAAAACGACTTAATATTTTAGGAACTCAAGGAAATATGGAAGCAGATGATGAAAACGACACAACTAGAGCACTTACTCAACAAGAAACTCAAGGACATGGACTATACGCTTTAGGAGAGAATCTTGTATTTCCATTCAACATTATACGAAAAATAAAAACACTTTTTGGAAAACTTGATTTTGTTGTTTATTACCCTGGAACCTATGCCAAACCCTATGACGTTTATGATCTGATTAGGTATAAAGGAATGCCACATTACTCTTCATTGTATTATGAACTAGTAGACATTCATGATGAACAAGGACTATGTCATAGAATTTCAAATAATGTAAATGGAAATTCTACATTTAATGAAAATGGTAAATTCCATGGAAATTCTGCTAGCCCACCTTGGTTATGGGTAGAAAAAAAAGATGGAAAAGAATTAACGTTCTGGAATGAACCCGCTGAGTTGGCAGACTTGTATTTTGAACCAAGTGATTCAACTAAACCTTTTATTGATAATGACGGATACAAAAAAACAATGTCACAAAATGAAGATGGACATGAACATGTGTGTGATTTTCAAAAATATTGAGTCACGTATTTTAAATTAATTAAATTCATAAAAAATTAATATAATTAGAATATACTAAAAAAGTAATGACAAAACGTGAAATGAAAAACAGTACAAAGGTTGGATATTAAAAATAAAATTTAATCTTGTGGCACTAAAATCTGAGCACGATAAACAATTATTCTTATTACTACACGGAAATCAACTTCAAAAAAAGAATGCAAAGACTGCTCTAAAAGGTAATAAAGGTAGAACATTTCATAACAGAACATGGTAACTTGGACATTTTTTGTTCACAACAACAAAAAAACAGCAAAAGGCTTGCGTATGAGTTTCAAAAATCCAGTCAAGGTTGTGGCCTTTTTTAGAAGAGGAGAATCAGCCCCAATAACTTTTGATCCACATGACCGTACATCTAGCAACATACATCTGAATTTCCATCTGGAAAGAACCATGCCAGGAGAGTCTAACATTGGGATAAAAATTGCAGTTGCAGATGATGAACCCCCACACATTCTATCATTCAGTTGGGTCACAGACGATGATTCTGGTGACACAGAAGACTACAGTCAAGGAGAAATTGATCAGATAAATAGAAATTACTTTAGGAAGTAATGCTTAAGATTTGAAAGTTCTAGAAAAATTATATGTCTAATTCTACATCTTCATTAGAACCAACAAGTTTAATCGAATCATCAATCATGCACATAAACTCCCAACCAAAATTTGTTACAAACGCCATTGTTAATGCACTTAGAGCAACTTCAATTATTTCATCTTCATTAAGTAATACAGATTGATGATATAATTAGAGAAAATTTTCATCATAATAAAAGAAAGATTTCGGGGCAAAAACAAACAATTTTGCAAACCCTTACAAGTAAAACAAAAAGAAAAGAAATTCGTGGTTTTTTAAAAAAAATTACAGAAAGGGATGAAAATAGAATGAAAACAAATCCTAGTATTTTAGTAAATGCACTGAAAAAAGCAGAGAAACTAGGATTTGATATAGACCTAATTTAAAAATAATTTCTATTCTTGTTGCTACGCCTACAACCTCCTATAGCAATACAAATTTTACTATTTTTTGAAATTTTAACTAACATAAAGAATTACATAAATTAGATGCATTCATCATATTCTTACATGTCATCTAATATTGCAAGAATGCTTAGGCAACTTTCTAAAGACGAGTTATTAGTACTGGCTAAACAGAAAAAAGCTAGAATAAAACCCAATGTATCTAAACCAAAACTTGCTGAACTATTAGAACCATATGTAACACAATCTGAAATTCAGCGTCTTTTTAATGGTGGAAGTACTGGCATTCGTGCGGTAATCGCGGGCGCAGCATTTGAGAAAAAATCAATGGTATATTTCACAAGACGAGGTTTTGATTGTAAGTTAAACTATGTTAAAATTAAAGGAATGGAATTTGACATTGTTGGTGAAAAAACAACTGGAACGGTTTTCAAAAAAACCCATTATATAATAGCAGAGTGTAAAAACAAACCCAAAGTAATAATGCAAGACTTTGATAAATTTTTAGGGAAGTATATTCATTTTGTTAGAAAATATAAGTTGGATGAAGACCGTTGTCAAGGATTTATGATTACTTCTGGAATTTTTGATCCGATGGTAAAAAGTGCAGTCAGAACACATCCAGAAATCACATTACACAGAATTATAAATTGAGAATAGGCATTACAAAAACATTTTTAATTAATTTAATAATTTCTTTGAAATAATCTAAATAATTTATAATTTAAAATTAATTTAAATCAGGCACAAACATCATTAATTTAATTAAAAATCTTTTAAAGAATTCACTGTATCTTTGTTAAAACCTTCTCATAAATTTTAAAACTCTTGTTGTTTTTTAAATTCTTTTTAAGATACCACAAAGTTGATTTGTTAATTCCTAACTGCTTTCTCTCTTCAGTAGTCATTAATTCTATCTTTTCTCTTAATTTTAAAACATCATTTCTGGCAAGTGTAATCTCTGGAATTACAATCTCAAATTTTTTGGTTTTATCTAAAATCTGCTTTGCAAGTTGCTGTACATTGTCCTCCAAAATTACTGCATATTGATAATTTTTTCCAGACTTGTAGGGTACTTTGAGGGCAAAATTGAATCTCATAGCATCAATTAACAGACTGGCAGTACTCTCTTTGAGCCTAGTGTGATAGTTCTCAGTAATGATAAAATCCGACTTTTTGAGGCTATTTTGCTCCAATAACTGAATAACTGACAGGTCTACAAGCCACCTAAATGATTCTTAAATGTCATAAACTAGAGGGGTTCTGCTTTGTGTAATCTCATGCAAGAATCCAATTGATGGATCAAGGCCTACAGAATTGATTGCCTTTCTGATTTCAGACTCTAAAATTGAATATCCGTAATTTAAAAGAGCATTGATTTCATCTGATGCATTATAATTTCTTGATGATTCCTTACTCTTTCTTGTTTTAAAGTTAAATTCAGGTTTTAAAATTTTAAAGATTTTCTCTAGTTCTGACCAGTAAAATGTGGCTATTCTGCCCTCATATGTCATTAAAGTTTTTAAAAATTTTAAAGAATCATTACTGTTTTTAAATTTATAATCTTTTAAATGAATCTTTAATTGATTTTCTTCCTAACTAATAGTCTTTTTAAACTTTATAACATTTACAACATTATAAAACTTTGATAATTCTTTTAAAAGATTTAATGAATTGTTTATTTTGTTATTACCCACAAAAAACTAATTTTTTGTTAGTGATCAGCTGATCCTAAAGGTTTTATAAAATAAAAAAGTAATGCAAATATGGCATTCCGAAAAAAACGAGATGATACAAAGTTAGGAAATGTTTCGGGTATTCCATATGATGTTATGGATAGATACAGGGAAGATGCTCATCTTGGAACTGTATTAAAACGAGAACATGTTACTTCTTTAAGTCAACTCAAAAAGAAATATAGTAGAAACAATAACTGCTGAAGCATTATTTTGTCTTTATTTTAGATTAGAAATAGTCTAAATTGTATTGTATATACGATACAGTATGAATCCTAAGGTAGTCTATGTTTTGGGTGCTGGGTTTTCTAATGGAGCAAAACTACCCATTTCATCAGAATTTCTCATTGATGATTCATTTGATTATTTAAAGAATAAATTAAAAGACAGTCATAGTAAAAAAAGAATAGAAAAGATTCAACGTTATGTCCAATTTAGATTGGATAATGGATATTTTGCCAACAATATAGAAGAAGTCCTAAACCATGTTGCAACAGCAAATTATCTTTTTATGGAATCTGTTTCTGATAAAAATGAGTCATATTCAGCTGATGACATATTTGATAATTTACTTTGGTATATTACATGTCTCATTAACGAAAAAACCACAGATATCGTAAAAAGAATACCAAAAGAATATTCTACTTTTCTCAAACATGTACACAAAAACAACTATCCTATTATCACTTTCAACTATGATTTGATTGTTGAAAACACTTTACATAATATAGATCTTGATTTCCAATATGGTATAGAAGAAGATAATTTAGATGATGATTTTCAACTAATCTTAAAACTTCATGGCTCATTAAATTGGAGTCATTGTAACAAATGTGGGCCTGTTAATATGTATGACAGAGTATTGGTTTATGGAAATAATTCATTATTGTGTCCTATTTGCAAATCAAAATCAATATCCTCAATACTGATCCCACCAGTTGTTTACAAAGATTCTTACTATAATGATCAACTCTTTGGTTCTTTAGTACGAGAATCTTGGTCGGTAGCAAGAGAAGTATTGTCTGAAGCTAAAAAAATTGTGTTCATTGGATTTTCTATGGGAGAAGATGCTTATGCAAAAGAATTATTCAAATTATCATTAAGTATGAATAATAATCCAAACTTGGAATGTATAGTTGTAAACAAAACATGTAGTAAAGAACTGAAAAATAGATACATTTCAGCTTTGGTAAGTGTCAAACCCATCTTTAAAGAAATTACTTTTGAAGAGTACAGTAAAATATTATAATAATACCTGCCTCAGTTAGGAGATAAAGTATCAAACTTTTAGTTTAACATCACAATCGAGTCTCAAAAAAACACCTACAGAGAACCAAATCTTATTGAATCCGCACTTAATTGGGTACGAATACGATTTACAGAAAAAAAGTTTAGAATTTCAATTAAAATTTAGAATATCAAAAAGCCAAGGGGAGTGAATCGTATAGTGGAGAACTGAACGGGTGTAAGTTCCATGAATTTGTTGTGAATTTACTGTCATTAGACCTAGTACACGGTTCTAAGCTATAAAGTTTTGATAAAATGATAGGTAGAGGTGATTGGAACGCTTACAATAATTTGCTAATTCTTTTATTTTTGACTCTGGCTCAAAAAATCATGAGTTCTGAATCAAGCAAACCAAATCAAGAAAAAACAATCGATTATCCTTCTAAAGAATTTACTTGACAATGAAAGAAAAAAGAAGTTGAATTTGATTACATTTCAAATATCAACAATAAATGGAACAGTTATCGAACCTAAAGGTGTATCATAGTAAGCTGTTCCTCCTATTCTCCAATTTACATTACCTTCCCTTATGGCTGAAATTAATACACTAGCAGCACCACCATAAGATGCATCAAAAATAGTTGTGACTGTCCTCGTTTCTCTAGATTGAATATCTATTCTCTGGGAAATGTTTCCGTTTCCAAGAGATATATCATTACCATAGACTTCGTAATCTGCACGGTCTAAAGTAGCAGTAACAGCATTTGGATTATACATTCGGAATCTTAATTCCAAAGTTGCACTTGTAAATCCTACACTATTTACATTAACGCCGTCCAAAGATATTTCTACATCTTTTAGTGCTTCTCTTTGGGATACTTCTTGCTGGAAAAATTGAAAACCAAAATAAAGGATAACAAGAATAATTGGTACTATTATAATGGCTTTCTTTTTACCCATAGTGTGAGATTATGACTAAGCAATCGCTATTAAAAGATCATCCATGACCCGATCCTTAACAGAGAATTATGATACACTGGAAGTTGAAGGGCGTTTTCAATAATTTCTGAATTTTCAAGTAGGTGTAAAGATAGGCGGGTGCTGGTTTTTGGTGAAAAACATTTTGGAAATAAATCAAAGTCAAGATTAAAACAATAAATAATAAAAATTTGGGTTCATGTTATGATAAAAATAGAAAAGGAAGTAATAATCGAATGTTTTGAATCTGGAATGCAAGGATATGATTCGGAGTTTAAACCTATCGACCAACTTCCTCCTGACTATGGAGAGGCAATAAAAACAGATCCAAAGGAAATGGGATATGAAACATGGAAATGTTCGACAGGAAAACATCGTATATTCATTGGCTCTAGGAACAAAAATCTATACTTTGAAAGATAAAAAATTAGGAGAGAAGATTCATCCAACAGATATCTTTCCCATTGGATAACCAGCTGAACCCATGCAGTCTTAGAATGTTGTTAATCTCTCGCCAAACTGCCTTATCGACCCAGCCTTTGGGAATTACCTTGATACGGTCACCTTCATTTGATATTGTGACTTTGTTGATTCTTTTTCCTCATAACATTTCTTGCATAGTTCATCTATATGAAATCAGTTGGCATTCTTACATATTCAAGAAGAGACGCTAGTCCTTGTCTTTGTTCAATGTTTTTCGGCAATTCAATAGTAAAGACTTCCTCCTCTTTTTTCACCGCCAATCTAAATGCGGAAATTTCCAAAGGATCTTCATTTGCAATATACGGAACTAAAAACACGCTCTGTCTCCCAGTAAATTGGGTATAATAGATGTGTGACAAATCCATATACAATCTAACTGGAGGAATCGCCCTTGATTGGATGGCAGAAACACCGACAATTTTTTTATTCTCCCTCTTGACGCTAGTAATAAAGAATACGTCTACATCTGATCTTAACATCACATGACAGTTTATTCTTTAAGTTTTAAATGCTCTTCATAATCTTTAATTTAAAAAGAATTTACATGACAAGATATGGAACCTAACGATGATCTAATTAAGAAAGATAAATCACTGGATAAAGAATACCATGATATTCTGAAAAAATTTGAATCCAAACAGATTTCTGAAATTGATTATATTAAGAAATTTCAAGATTTACACATTCAGCTTCTAATTCATTTCGAAGATACCAAAAATTATAATTCGACTGCTCTTACATCCAGAGAAGAGCTTTCCAAAAGAATAGACTTTACTAAAAGTAAAGTTAAAAAACACAGCGACTTGCTGATTCCAAAAAGCGAGGAGCAGAAAAAGATTGAAGAGCAGATAATAAAAATGTCTGACATGCATCAGAATGAAAGGGTAATTGATGTCTTCACATCCGAAAATGACGGAAGACAATTCGGATTGCGTCTTACAAGCGGGGATTCAGAGTTTGTTGATTTTGATCACCAGAGAATTCCTTTGGATTTCCCAAATTCTGCATTTAAAATTTTAAATGAGTTGGTTTTGAACAAAAAAGATATTCTAAAAAATTGGGCAAACGACTACAAGGACAATGGTAGAGATTTCTATTTTTTTCTATATGATCTGCCTGCTTTGGCAAAATTTTTGGATCAGTTGCCATCTGAATTTGACAAATTAAAGAAGCTTGATGGCAATTATGATGAATTATTGCATAACAGGATGATTGCTCAATTAGCAGTACAGTACCAAGACCTTGGTTTTAAAGTGGATACTGAAATTGAGAACAAAAAAAAGAGATTTCCTGATTTGTGCGTGAACGATGACGACGTGGAAATTAAAACAATAGTGTCTGAAGCAATAAACCATCCTGACCATTTCGTAAGATTTTCCAAGAGTCTTCGTAATCGTTTTGGGGAGGCGCTGGAGCAAATTTTTCAGGATAAAGATATGGTGGCAATTGCTCCCTGGTCACAAATAATGAACAACACGTTGAAAGTATACTATGATGGACTTCTCGTTACAAAGATTTCATCTTTTGAAAAAGGGCACACTGTTTTGGTTTTGGAGGGTGAAACTGCATTTGAGGACTATTATTACATTGTACCATCAGACCAAATAGTTGATGACGTTAGGAAGTTCTGTGAATCTGGATACAAGCGAATTAGTGAATATGCCTATATGGGATATTTTAGACGTTCTGGATATGCTATTACAAGATCTGGTCCTGCCAGACAAGGGTTTGGTATGACATTTACTGTCGGATAACCGATCGTTTTGTTCACTGTAAGGAGTCTCTGAACTTTTTCAAACTTTCGGTTGTACCTTCAAGTACATTTTCCCACAGTACTTCCCAATCTGGTGGGAATGTTTGTTGGCCAAAATTATTCATGGCTTCTATAAACTTTCCATCATCATGGTGCGTGGGGAATTTTTTATTTCTAAGAATTTTTAACATTCTAAGATTTTTTATTATATTTTTATGACTTAATTTTCCATTTTCTTCAAGTAAAAATTCCATGAGGTTTATTGAACCACTCACTTTATCGTTAATTTTAAGCGCTTTTTTCGTCTTTTCCACTTCAACATTGTCAATGATTGAAGATAGTCCTTGAATTCTGTAATCGAATTCTTCTTCATTACTACATGGTCGCTTTATGCTCATTATGGCTTTCTCATTATCAATAAAGAATCGCGTACTGAACCTATTTTGACAAATAAGATTGATCTCCCTTTTTCTATCAACCAGATTCCCAACAAGATTATCCAATTTCCTTTCTATGGAAAGTAATGATGACTCTTGTTCCTTAGCAATTCTTTTTGATTTAGTTCTCTTGAATTCTTTCTCATCATCAAAACCTAATTGGTACCCTTTCAACTCCTCCTGTATTACAGGAATTATCTCAGTTGGTATGGTCCAACGTGGGTATTTGTTACTGCCAGTTTTGAATACGAGTTTTAAGGGCTCTAGCCTTGGTAAAATCCATGAGGGAATGTATTCTTTACCTAAAATCTTTCCAATCTCATCTATTAGTTCAAAATATGCAGAATCTCCCTTCTTGTTAATTAATGCCCTCAATACAGAATAGGCTTTATCTCCCCAATTATCAAGTGATTTTTTTATATTTTCTTTAACTGTTGGCCAGGAACTGCTAAAACTAATACGACCTCGCTTATCTACCGAGTAATGCTTTCCTTGGAATCCTCCCAGAGATACGTATTTTGGCGGGTTTCTGGCAACTAATTCCTCTAGTTTTTTATCATCCAAAGTTCGTGCAATTTGATATGCACCTTTGTAATGATCTAAATCCCAATAATTTTCGAATTTTTTTATTTCATCTATATTTAGTTCAGTTCCAATCTTGTGAATTTCATCACGCCAGTATAGGCGCATCAACAGGATTGTTCTTTCTTTTAATTTGTCGTCTTGATTCATAATTTGTTTTTATTATCTTCAAAGTATAAGTTTGTAATACAGTATGGAAATGATTCGCGGAGTAGCAGTTGCAAACTGGAAAAATGAACAACTGGAGATATCAAAGTGGTTTAAATCAGCAGATGAGAATAAAATTAACAAAGAATTACAACAAATTCTAGTCAAGGTTTTCCTAAAATTTGTACGTGACCATGCTACAGGTAACGATAGCCATGATATACGTAATGCAGAAACGGCAATTGGTACAGGTTCTGAAACATTAGATTCGGATGCTGTACCTAATAAAATAACAAGAAAAGTTCATTATGTATTTGCTAAAGGACGTTATCTTGATGCAAAAAGGCGTTCTTATTTTGTAGCTGAGAAAATTTTGGTTGAAGGAGATATAGATATAGAAAAAATCTAGTTAATCTTTGTTAGTTACTCATTTGATCTCTTCCACTCTTCTCAACACAGGGAGGATGAATGCTGCATCATAAATTTATCTAATAACAAAAAATATGATTGAACAATTATCAGAATCAAAAGCCAAGGGGAGTGAATCGTATAGCGGAGAACTAAGCGAGGAGATGCTCCAAAGCCCCTTGACCGATCCTTATCGATTTGACAATCGTATATAGCCTTTCTCCAAAGGTTCTGTAACTGAAATAGTAGGTCAATGATTTATCTAATGTTTCATTTTATAATCATAAACTTGCTTGATGTAGGGTAATGCCTTTTCTATGTCTGCTTCATCCTTTATTTCGGATTGATAATGACCTACTCCAAAGATTCCAATATTTTCGACGTCTCTTATGAAATCAGATTGTGACAGTATCTTTTTCGCAGTTGTAATGGAATATGTCAGTTTTATCTTAGATTTTGCAACATCAAGGGTACAAATACAAGCGTCATTTTCTTTTGAATAGAATCCCATGTAGGCCTTTTTCTGTTGTGGCTCTATCTCCTCAAAACTTTCCAGAATTCGTTTCTTTAGTTTGAAGTAGAGATTCCTTGTCTCTTCGCTTGCGTTTCCAGTCTTATACTTTCTACTAAGATAGTCTTCTTCAGAGTATTCGTCAAGTCTTACACAAGTCTTCGATTTCGTTGCCTCTTGTGTTGGTCCAAACCTTGCTTCCTCTTTTGAAACTTCACCAATTCTATCAATAGTTATAATGTCATTATCATATTGACTGATTTGAAACAGTTTTACAGGCAAACCAATTCCACTTGCACCTACTTGGTATCTTGTAAATTGGGAATTGCAGTTGGATATGAATTTATTAGTTTTTCATATTTCTGTGTAATTGTTGAAATTTTGTCGGAATAATCTAAATCTGAAACGTGATAACTTCGTCTAATGAATTGTACGAGTTTTAGTTTAGGAGTTAATGCACATGTTTCAAAACATTTTAGATCCGTACTATTAGCTGAAATTTCAGGTGAAGAAAATGACTTACCGCCAAGAACTACATTAATTGGACTAACACTTAATGAATTACGTAATCCTGTAAATCGATCAGGTTTTTCATGAGTAACTTTTAGAGATGTCAAATCAGATTGCAAGGTCGTTGAATCATTATAAAATAAAGGTTCACAAAAATTGATCTGTGTTGTAACAAAAAGTATCGATCAAAATAGTTGAGGATATTTTTCTTGTTTTAATTAGAAAATTATCAGATCATTGAACGATATTTCTTTAGCCATTGCCAAAATTTTGTATTACTATGATATTCTGCTCATGTATTTTGCAAAAATGAATAATAATACATATATGAAAAACTTTATTTCTAGTGATGGTATGGTATTGTAATGATTCAAGAAAATATGTTCTTGAGTCCCAGAAAAGTATCTACGATGGAATGTGTCCCTCTAGACCCGCTACTTTTTTTTATTAGAGTTACTGAATTATTTCATTAACTTGTTTTTCCAAGTCTTCAATAGATGAATTGATTTTATTTTCTCTTTTAGTTACATCTGTTCTATAGTTGTTAATCTTTTGAATTCTATCAAAAATCATTCTCTTTTGTTCATCATATCCTGAGGAACCATACGATTTTCTATCCTTTAGAGAGGAGACAATAGTGGTAGAAGAGATAATTTTTGAAACAATTTTTGGATTAACTTTAGTATCAACTACAGATTTTTTAATTTCTGTTGAAGTTAATTTTGAGATAGGTTTTTTTGATTGATGTGCCAATTGAACCAAAACACCTGCAATTTTATGCGTAACTCTAAATGGAATTCCCTCTTTAACTAATTTTTCAGATATATCTAATGCAATAAGATTACTTGATTCTGCAACTTTTTTCATTTGCCTTTCATTTACTTTTAGAGTAAGAAGCATTGATTTTAAAATTAACAGTGCACTGATAGATATTCTTGATGTTGACCAAATAGATGGTTTTATTTGTTGTAAATCACGTCCATAACCAGTTGGCAAGCCTTTGATAGTTGTTAGAATTGCAGTTAAATTTCCAATAACTTCAGCAGTTTTACCTCTTGTTAATTCTAAAATATCTGGATTCTTCTTTTGAGGCATTACGCTTGAGGGAGATGTAAATTCATCAGATAGTTCAATAAAAGAAAATTCAGATGTAGACCAGAGAACAAAATCTTCAGATATTCTACTTAGATTAGTCATCAAAATTGAAATCATTGCAACATATTCTGCTACAAAATCACGCGTACTTGTTGCATCAATTGAATTCTCAACAAGATCATCAAAACCCAACATCTTTGCTGTGCTATGTCTATCAATTGAGATGCTTGTTCCTCCAATAGGTCCTGCACCAAGTGGGCTTTGGTTTACTCGTTCAAAGGTTCCATAAAGTCGTTGAAAATCTCTGGACAAAACATCTGCATATGCCAAAAGATAATGTGAAAATAGACCTACTTGAGCTTGTTGAAGATGAGTGTAAAGGGGCATGATTGTTTTTTGGTGATTTTTAGCCACAGAGACAAGAGCTTCGATGGTATCTAGAAGACAATTGCAAATAATGTTAATGTCGTCTCTAATTTTCATTCTAATATCTAAAACAACCTGATCGTTTCGAGACCTTGCAGTATGCATCTTTCCTCCACTTGCCATGCCAGCTTTTTTGATGACGAGGGATTCAATTAATTCATGAATATCTTCTGCTCCAGATGATGAATCAAATTTTTGATTTTTTAAATGTTTTAAAGCTGACAAGATCTTTTTTGCATCATTTTTTGTTATAATGTTTTTTTGAAATAACATCAAAGTATGAGCTTGGCTTCCAATAATATCATAAAGTACAATTTCAGAATCATCATCTATTGATGAAACATAGTCTAAAGTAATATCATTCAAATCATTTCCAAGACGAGAACGATACATTACCTAAGGTTTTGGAATGGTTATATATAGCATCGACGCTTTTGCCGATATGAGTCAAGACATTAAACAGCTACGAGTAAAAATCTTCGATGAGTTATCAAAGATTGTGGACCCAGAAATCAACACATCAATTGTTGAATTAGAATTAATTGATGAGGTTGATATCAATAATAGTAATGTTAAAGTTGATTTGCATCTTACTAGTCCATTCTGTCCAGCAGTTTTTGGTTTTAAGATTTGTCAAGATGTTCACGATTATCTTTTGAAGGTAGATGGGGTAGATGATGTTAAAGTAAATGTTTCAAATCACTTTATGGCAGAGCAGATTAACAATCAAGTAAATAATAGTCCAAACCCCAAAAAAACTGGGTTAACTTCTAAATCCTAGCAAATAGCCTCGAAGTAGTTGTATTCCCATTGCAGGATCAACACCTTTTGGACATACTTGACTACAAGATCCAGCAAAGTGGCATCTCCATATACCATGAGACTCATCGATTATCTTAAGTCTAGAATCTTTTCCTTTATCTCTACTATCAGCAACATATCGATATGCTTGAGCTAATGCTTGTGGCCCAACAAATGAAGAATCTGTTGCCATTGTAGGACATGCAGAATTACATAAACCACATTTGATACAATTAGCAAATTGGATGTATTGTTCTACTTCTTTAGGAGATTGTAAGAATTCTTTTGCGTCAGATTCCAGCTCTGTATCATCTCTGATAAGATATGGTTTGATTTTATGATGACTTTCAAACATTCTTTCAAACTTTACAGCCAAATCACGAATAATTGGAAAGTTGTTCATGGGTTCTACTGTAATAACATTAGAGTTTAATTCACTAATTTTTGTAAAACATGCAAGTCTTGGTTTTCCATTAATCATCATTCCACATGAACCACATGAAGCTTGTCTACAAGAGTAACGAACTGCAACTGAATGATCAAAGTATTTTTTGACCTCAAGAATTGCATCTAGAACAGTTGTCCATTTCTCATATGGAATAATAAACTCCGTAAATATACTTGAATCATCATGTTTAGGATTGTATCTTGAAATTCTTAGTGTAATTGATTTTGAAGAAGATAATGATGTTTGTTCGTCTGCAATAATAGATACCTGTGCCATTTTTATACCAACCCCATGTTTACCACAATAATTGTTCTTGAACCGTATGTTATTAATCCAATCATTGCAGCCAAGCAACCATAAGAAACGGCTTTTTCATAAATTCTTCCTTGTTTTAATTCCAATAAAACAACTCTAAGTCCATTAAATCCATGAATTGAAAGCAGGATGAGTATTAATTCCAACATTATAGCATATGGAACGAATTTGTAGTTAGCAAGAACACTTTCAAATTCTAAGGATTCCGCAAATCCCTGCGTAAGCCGCATCAAAATGTGAACTGCTACCAGAGCTACTGCTGCAATTGCAGTTCCATAATGAATTTTCATGATTGTACTTTCTCTCATCTTATTCACCAAACATTACCGCTAGCCCATACATCATTGCAAATGCTGCAAGAACAATTGCAGAATAGATACCTATCTTGTGTTTGTAGTTTTGTGATGCTGGAACATAGGGATAATCAGGTCTAGTAGGTTTTCCTACACCAACTCCTCCATGTCCTAACATCACTCTAACTCCATTAACAGTATGAAATACACACATTCCAATTACAATTGCTAAAATAGCATGTCCCTCGGTAGTGGATGTCATTTCCATCAATTCATCCCATCCAACTTGTCCTCTCAGAATATTACTTGTTTCATAAATGTGAGCTACAAAATATGCCAATAGTCCTAATCCGCTTAATCGCATTAACCAATATGCAACTCTTTCAATTCCATAACGACCTGGATTGGCCATACCTCCAATGCCTTCTTTGTTTTCGTCTTGGGGCATCTAATATTTCCTCTCCACTGGCTTGTACTTAGTAATTGTGACTGGATATGTTTTCATAATTGGTTCATTTGGATCATAGTAAGCAAGTGTATGATGTAAGAAGTTTACATCATCGCGCTTAGTATAATCAGTTCTAGCATGTGCGCCACGAGATTCTTTTCTGTTAATTGCACCTAGTAACACAATCTCTGCTACTCGAAACATGGAATCAAGTTCCATAACATTTGAAAAGTTGGTATTGTACTCTTTTGCCTTGTCATCAACATGTTTCCAAGTCTGTGTTTTAAGCTCACGAATTTTCTTGAGACCTGCAACTAAATCAGTTTCATTTCTGTAGACATAGGCCTTTTCATCCATAGTGTCAGTAAGTTGTTGTTTAATTTCATATGGATTTGCATCACCACCTCCTCTAAAGATTCCATCATAGATTCTCTTTTCTTCTGCTACAACCAAATGATGAGGCCAGGGATTTGATGGAATACCTTTTTGGATATATTCCACTGCCAATTCTCCAGTGATTTTACCCCAAACGATGCATTCCGCAGTTGAATTTGCACCTAATCGGTTTGAGCCATGAACACTATTACATGAAGCCTCGCCTGCAGCCCAAACTCCTTGCATTTCTGTTGCACCTTCAATATCAGTATGAATTCCGCCCATCATATAATGACAAACAGGTCTAATGTCAAGTAATTCTTTTGCAGGATCAATATCAGAGAATTTGATAGATATTTCTCTAATTCCACCTAACTTCTCTTTAATTTTTTCATCCCCAATATGTCTTAAATCAAGTTTCATACAATCAATTCCAGTTTCATGTTTGAATCCTCGACCTTCTTTAATTTCTGTCATTATTGATCTTGATACAATGTCACGTGGAGCTAATTCCATTGTACTTGCAGCATAGTTTTTCATAAATCGTTCACCTTTATTGTTAAGCAGATAAGCACCTTCTCCTCTTGCACCTTCTGTGATCAAAATTCCAGATGGTAAAATTCCTGTTGGATGAAATTGCACAAATTCCATGTCTTTTAGTGCCATACCAGCACGTAATCCCATATCCAAACCATCTGGAGTTGACGATAGCGCATAAGTTGAAAAACTATACAATCGTCCAGCACCACCAGTTGCAATGATAAGAGCTTTACCTTTGATTGTGTAAAATGTACCAGAAGATAATTCTATTGCAGTAAGTCCCATGAATCGTTTTCCATCATGAATAATTGATGTTGCAAACCATTCGTTAAGATATTCAATATTTTCATATTTTTGACATGTGTCATACAAGGTCTGCATTTCGTAGAATCCAACTTTATCTGATGCATAAGTTGCCCTTGGAAAACTATAACCACCAAAGTTTCTTTGATCAACTCTACCATCTTCTTTTCTAGACCATGGCATTCCCCAATGTTCTAATTGATGAATTTCTTTTGGAATTTCTACACAAAGCCTTTCAGCAACATCTTGGTCTGCAAGAAAGTCACTTCCTTTTACAGTATCATAAATATGAGATTCAATAGTATCGCCTTCATCTTCAAAAAGTACTGCTGCGGTTCCCCCTTCTGCAGATACAGAATGAGAACGCATTACTTGTAATTTTGAAACAATGCCGATTTTGAGATTTGGTCCCTTTTTTGTAGCCGCTATTGCGGCTCTCAAGCCAGCAAGACCAGAACCACATATTATCAAATCAAATTCAATGGAATCTACCATTTTTCAGACAAACTTGCTTTGAGTGGGTTAAAAATGTAGTATTAAGTGGTCGTGATCCCAAATATTGAAATATATCACTAGTGATATCACTAGTGATGATTTCTGAATGGTTTCAGAGGGTTGGAAGTTCAATTCCCAGAGGATTTTCAAGATATTTCATTTTAGAATTATTGAAAAAGAAAGAACGTACTGGAAAAGAGATCATCGATTATGCAGTTGAACAAAGTAACGGAATTTGGAAACCATCTCCAGGGTTAATCTATCCATTATTAGGTAGATTACTAGATGAGGGATTAATTGAAGAAACTAAAGGTGGAAAATATCAACTAACAAAGAAAGGAATCGAAACAGCAGCTGACGTAGATAAGATAAACGATATTGTTAGAAAACAATTAGAGGTTTTATTTAGACTAGGGAATGTAGGAAGAATTGTTGTTATAGATATATTAGAAAAGATTTCAGCAATGGGTTCTATCCTAAGTTCAAATTTTGCCCATATGACTGATGATGAAACAAAGAAATACAAACATTTTCTTGAATCAGAATTAAAGAAAATTCAAGGAAAAGAAGTAAAGAAGAAAGGCAAAGAAATTAAGATCGAGTAACAATATAGAAAAATTATTTGAAGTTTCTTAAAGAATCAAATTCAAATGATATCTATGAAATAATATTGGGTAATTTTTGATTAAAATCATAAATAATTCAGAGAGAGAACACAACTATGAAAAATTTAAGAAATATGTTAAAATCAAAAAAATCACTTGTTATTCCAGGAGTTTATGATGCATTGAGTGCAAAGATTGCCCAAAAAGTTGGATTTGAGGCAATGTTCCAAACAGGTTATGGAACGTCTGCAACTCTATTTGGAATGCCAGATTATGGATTTATTGGAGCGACAGAAACAATAGATAATGCAAGACGCATATGCAGAGCAGTTTCAGTACCTGTAATAGTTGATTCAGATACAGGATATGGAAATGCTTTGAGTGTATGGAAATTAGTAAATGAACTAGAATCATCAGGAGCTGCAGGAATTTTTCTTGAAGATCAAAGATGGCCTAAAAGATGTGGGCACATGCAAGGAAAAGAAGTAGTTCCACAAGAAGAATACACAGAGAAATTATCAGCTGCACTTGATGCAAGAGAAAGCAAAGACTTCATAATTGTTGCAAGAACAGATGCAAGAGCTACTGAAGGATTAGATGCAGCTATTGAACGTGGAAAACAAAATAAGAAAACAGGAGCTGATGCAATATTTGTGGAAGCCCCAAGATCATTAGAGGAAATGAAAAAGATTGGAAAAGAAATCAATGCACCCTTGGTTGCAAACATGATTGAAGGAGGAGCTACACCGTTGAGTTCAGCTGAAACATTAAACAAGATGGGATTTAAAATAATTCTCTATCCACTATCTGTTTTGTATGCCAATACATTTGCAACTATGAATATTCTAAAAGAGTTAAAGAAGTCAGGAAATACTACAAAATTCAAACAAAAAGTTGTGAATTTTGATCAGTTTAATGATTTAGTTGAACTTCCAAAGTTCAGAAAGATGGAAAAGAAGTACAGATTTTCAAAAAGATAATAAAATAAAAAATTACAAGTAAAGTGTGTTTATGATGTGTTTCTCTTTACTTCAATTTCTATTGTTGAAACGTTTCTCATTCTGCCGTCTTGTGACTCTAATGCTTCTGAGCCAATTTTGATATCTCCGATAATATAGCCTGCACTTTCTGTTTTTCGTGCAATGATTTGAGCTACATCTACAGCACGACCTATGCTCATTCCTCTAGCTTTGATATGAACGGCTGGTAAGTTTGCCAATTGAATTAGCGTGGTTGTGACATATGCCATCAATGGTTTCTTACCTATGAATATGGTATCTCTGCTTCCTGAAGTTTCTCTAGGTTTAGAAGACTGTGTGTTTTCTGTACTTTCTTTAGGTGCAGAAGACTGTGTGTTTTCTGTACTTTCTTTAGGTGCAGAAGACTGTGTGTTTTCTGTACTTTCTTTAGGTGCAGAAGACTGTGTGTTTTCTGTACTTTCTTTAGGTGCAGAAGACTGTGTGTTTTCTGTTGTCATAAAATTCAACCATCGGGGGATAATTTAAATCTAAAAGGATTTTTGTGGATCTGATAAAAGTTTCTTGAAAAATTTGAACCATTATTAACCAGAAAAGAGTAATTTGTTCAGAATTTGGAAAATATTTCAAAAGTTTTAGAATTAGGAAGTTGTGAAGAAAAAATCAAAATTTTAGAAACTTTAGATTGTACAAATAACCCAGAAATTTTAGAAAAAGTAATTTTGAAATTAGATGATGATGATATTCAAGTTAGAGGAGAAGCATTTAGTTCACTTGTATTAAACAAAAATAAAATTTCAAATTTCTTAATTAAAAGTTTGAATTCTACGAGTAAAAATATCAGAGGTTTTGCATCATTGGTGTTAGCAAACAGAAATGAAACAACTGCAATTCCAGAAATTATAAAACTTGCAAAAGATGAACGTTCTATGGTCAGATCTTGTGCGATTGGGGCACTAGGATATCTCAAAGCGCAAGAAGCTAAGGAAATTTTTCTTGAATCTCTATTAGATTCTAATTTAGAAGTAAGAAAAAGTGCTATTCAGGCAGTAATTGATCTAAACATTACAATTTCAGAAAATAAAATAAAAGAAATTATCAAAGAAAAAGATCCCGAAATAGAAAAATTACTTTTCCAATTGAAAAAAATATAGTGGACCGGAAGGGATTTGAACCCTCGATCCGATGCATGCCATGCACCTATCCTACCAGACTAGACGACCGGCCCAATAATCAGAATTCTGATCTAATAACATTTTTCAAATTGGTTATTAACGTTTAGTAATCCAAGTTAATTTAGTATGAAATTAACACAAAAGATATTTAACCATAATTATCTTGATTGAATCGTTATGGTAGTAGATAACAAAGCAACTATCACATATGTTCAATTACTAAAAGAGGATCTTGTGATTATCAGATTGGTTCCTAAAGATAGTCCAGTTCCAGAATTTCAAGCTGGTCAATTTATTACATTAGGACTGCCAAATCCTGCAGAAAGTGGAAAGATTGTTAGACGAGCATATTCAATTGCATCTCATCCAGAAAACAGAGATTACATAGAGCTTGTAGTTAGATGGGTTAGAAAACCACTCCCAGGTAGATTAACTACACAATTATTTAATGCAAAAGAAGGAGATGAAATTCTTTGGTTAAAACCTTCAGGTAAAGCATTAATGATTAATGAAAAACTTGCAAATGGAGAAAAAGATAACAGAAGAATTGTTTGTATAGGTGGAGGTACAGGTCTTGCACCATTTGTTAGCTTTGCACAGCACTTTCATGATACTGGAGATAAACGAGAGATCATAATTTTACAGGGTGCCAGTTACGTTGATGAGTTAAGTTACAAAGATTTGCTAACTTCTCTTGAGGATGACAGTATTGCCAAAGGTAAGGATGAATGGAATTTTAAGTACAGAGCAGCAATCAGCAGACCTCAAGAATGGTTTAACAGATCATGGGCCGGTCAAGTTGGAAGAGTTGAAACATTCCTAAGACCTAGAGACAATGGAATGTCACCACTAGAAGAATTAATTGGTGAGAAAATTACCAAAGAGAACACAATATTCTATATTTGTGGTTGGCAGGGAACAATCGATGGTGCAATGGACTTTTTAAAACCAAAAGGCTTTGTCACAGAACATAACAAACGTGAAGATGGAAGTTTTGAAGTTAAATACGAATCATACGGATAGAATTTTTTAAAAATCAATCATTGAAATATGAGATTTATATAGTAAATGTAATTGATTACTGCGCTATATCTTGCACATCTAAATCCAGTAACGGATGCACATGTTGAAATTATTTTAGATTTAAAAAAAGAAGCTGACATTGTCAAAGTCATGCCTGTGGTTTTCAAATATGGAGACAGAGAAGTTAACAGTAAAAGTTTTCCGTTTAATTTTAAAACTAGAAAAAAAATGTTGATGTCGGTTTTTGGGGATTCAATTCAAATTACTGATGATTATGCATTTTTTGCTCCATTTAAAAAATATCTTCCTCCATTATTAAGACGAAGATCATGGAAATTAAGAAAACAGATTCTTCAAGGAGTAGAAGGAGATTTTTTTTCATACACAGGTGACAAGGCTGAAGGGTACATGCTAAAAATGTACAGACTAAAACCAAGAATAGGAGAAAGAAAATTAATTTCTGCATCATCTGTTAAAGAAAAATTATTTGATGCTGCACTTGGAAAAGAATCTACATGGAAAGAAGATGTTCCAAAAAGCATAGCCAAAATAATAGAAGAAGATTGGAAAACTGTAGAGAAATTTGCAAATATTGAAGACATGACCACAAGAGTTGTAGGAATGAAATTTCCTAAAGAAGGTTGGTCAAAATAAATAGAGATTAATACACATCCAGTAAAAATTTTCATATGAAACCTCCACTTTCAAAATATGTTTGGTTTGACGGAAAATATGTTCTGACAGAAAAGGCTCAAGTTCCAATTACTACTCATGCAATTCACTATGGAACGTCAATCTTCGAGGGAATAAGAGCATATTGGAATGGAAAGAATCTCTATGTATTTAGACTAGATGAACATGTAAAGCGATTTAGAAGATCAGGACAGTTTTATAACATTTCACTTAATTTCTCTGATAAAATTATTACTGATGCAATAACAGGAATCTGTAGAAAGAACAAGATTAAGGAATCATGTTACATTAGACCGTTTTATTTTGTAGGAGATTATGGAATCAATCTACATGTAACAGAAAAAGCTCCAACAAACGTTGCAATTTTTTCATTTCTTTTTGGAGATTTATTTAACAAAAATGGAATTTCGGCAGGAGTTGTATCTTGGAGGAAATTCTCAGACAAGTCTACCCCCATACAAGCAAAAATGGGTGGAAACTATCTAAATTCTATTATTGCAACACAAGAAGCAAAACGAAATGGTGTTGATGAAGCAATTTTGCTTGATCATAATGGAAATGTTAGTGAAGCACCAGGAGAAAATATCTTTATTGTAAAAGATGGACAATTGATAACACCATCACTAGTGTCATCAGCACTTGAAGGAATTACTCGTGATGCAGTAATCAAAATTGCAAGAGATTTGGATATAGATGTTGTTGAAAGAGAGATTGCGAGAAGTGAATTAGTTATTTCTGATGAGATTTTTCTAACTGGAACAGCAGCTGAAATCACTCCCATTATATCAATGGATTCAAAGAAGATAGGTAATGGTAAACCAGGTGTAATAACAAAGAAGATGATGCAAGAATACATAGACATAGTAATGAATAGAAATGATAATTACTCTCATTGGTTAACTTCGGTGTATTAAATGAAAGTTGTTCAAATCGGAACAGGTGGATGGGGCAAACATCATACCAGAATTTTATCTAAATTAGGTGTGCTTTCAGCTGTTTGTGATGTAGATTCTCAAAGAAGTAAAGAATATGGCGAAAAATATTCTGTAAATCATTATGAATCATTAGATAAACTACTAATTTCAGAAGAGTTTGATGTAGCATTTGTAGTAACACCTACATCAACTCACGTAGAAATTACAACAAAATTGTTAGAGGCAAAAAAGCATGTTTTTGTAGAAAAACCAATGACGTACAAATCTGAAGATGGTGAAAAACTTGTTAAACTTGCAGAGAAAAATAAAGTGATTATCACTTGTGGGTATATTGAGAGATTTAATCCAGTAGTAGATTTGGTAAAAAATTATGTTAAAGAGAAAAAATTTGGTGAACTAATAATGCTAGAATTTCATCGCGGAAATAGAATGCCTCTTCACATTAACGATAAGGGAATAATTTCTGATACTGCAGTACATGATATTGATACTGCAAATTGGTTGTTTGATGATATACCATATGTAATATTTGCAAGAGCAGGTAAAATAAAACACGAACATGAGGATTTTTCAAGTATTATGCTTGGATACAAAGATGACAAGATTGCAATAATTTCATCAAACTGGATTACGCCAAAAAAGGTTAGGACATTTAGTGCAGTTTGTATTGATGCAACAATCACATCAGACTTTATTTCACAACAAGTTAAAATTGAAAAGAAAGAAGAGACTGAAAATATAAGAATTGAAGAACTGGAGCCGCTATTATTAGAAATTCAGAGTTTTCTAGGAGCGATTAAAGGTAAAAATGAACTAGTTGTCAAATCACAAGAAGCTGTAAACGTTACAAAGATTGCAGAAGCTGCACTTTTATCTAGTCAAAAAGGGATACCAATCTATCTAGATCTAAAATGAACAAGACAATGATGGATATTTTGGCATGCCCAATTGACAAAAATCATCCTTTAGAATTATTTGAAATTAAAGAAAAAGATAGTATAGTCTCTGAAGGAGCATTGTTTTGCTCAAAATGTTCTAGATTTTATCCAATTATTGAAGAAATTCCAATATTGCTTCCTGATGAATTAAGAGATAAAAAACAAGAAATGGAATTTCTAAAAACTAACAAGGATAAATTGCCTGAAAAAATTATTACAAAAGCAAACCCATGGCATTTGTGAAATAATGGTTACAAATTTTATTTCGGAAAAAGCAAAAATTGGTCAGAATGTACAGATTTGGCATTTTTCATATGTTGGAGATGATGTAGAGATTGGTGACAATGTCAAGATTGGTTCTCTTGCACACATTGACTACAATGTAAAGATTGGTGAAAATACAAAGATAGAAGGCCAAGTATACATTCCGCCCCTATCTAGAATTGGAAAAGATGTCTTCATAGGTCCAGCAGTTGTATTAACAAACGACCCCTATCCTACGTGTAATAAAATGATAGGTGTTACAATTGAAGACAATGCAATAATTGGTGCACGTGCAGTGATCAAAGCAGGAGTTATTGTAGGAAGGAACAGTGTTGTTGGAATGGGGGCAGTTGTAACAAGAGATGTTCCTGAAAACTCTGTAGTTATTGGTTCTCCAGCTACAATCAGGTACACTAGAGAGGAATATGATACGAAGCAAAGAGAATGGAAAGAAAGTTAGGATTTTATCTCTTTTCTGAAAATCCAGTTTTTCAATTTAGATAAAATTAAAATCCATAGTACAACTAGAATGATTGCAACTATTGCTTTAATTACAGATCCAAAAAACCAATCAAGTTCACCAAATCCAGAAATAGAAAATGGTCCTAATATTGTGACAGCAATTCCACCTCCAACAAGTATCAAAATCCACATTCCAAACAAAAATCCAAAAAGACCAGACTTCAAAGAGAAACACCCATCAAAAATGCAGTAATTATAGCCAAAATTCCTGAAAATATAGCAAGTTTGAAGATTGTAAATCCAACTTGTTTTTCAGATAATGGTCCTACTGCGAGTATCAATCTCACCAGAGTAATAGGAGCAGTCTTGTCATTAGTTGCTTTGAGTCGGAAATCATCAGTATGCTCTATAGGCTTTACTTGCATTCGTTTTACGCTTGATAGGAACAAAAATGAGTTGATAACAGCAGGTAATAACACAACTGCAGCTATGATTTCCACACCACCTACAATTGCAATTGAACCATACATTGCACCTAAGGTTAGCGCACCAGAATCTCCAGGAAAAATCTTGCTTGGAATTTTATGGTATTTGTAAAAAGCTAACGAAACAAATCCTAATGGTAAACTAACTATTGCAATTTCATAATTCTCCACAATAAACAAACATATCGATAATGAAAAACTTGCAATCACCATGAAGCCACTAGCAACGCCATTAAGAACATCAATAGAATTAATTGTGTTTCCAGTAATAGGAATCATAAAAATTATCAAAGCAAGATAAAGTATTGGAATCTGAACAGTTCCAAATAATGGGAAAGCAAGATCTGAATCATATGCACCTAATGCAATAATTGGAATTGCTGCAATTGCAAGTGCAACTGGTTTGAACCATCGTTGATTATGCATTTTAAAATATCTTTTATCATCAATGTATCCAATGACAAAAGCTGCAGACGTAGTAATAATTATGGCAAGAATTTCATTTAACTGCAAAAATGCATAAAGAACAATTTCTGATGCAATAATTCCCACAATTATAGATGGTCCACCCGGTCTAACAACCATAACATCTCCTTTCTTGTTCACGTCTTTGACTGCAAGATTTCTTTTTTCTAGAAATTTAATCAATGGTGGCGTCATTAGAAATACAACAAAAAATGCAATTATGCAAGAAACTACTACTGGAAGTATTAATTCAATCAATTATCTAACCTTTCTTAATTCAGACTTGATATTCTCTGCAAGGGTTGAACCAATTTTATCTATTTCTGATAATTTATTCACTGGAATCTTTGCCAAATCATCTAGATTCTTAATTCGATGTTTGTATAGAACTCTAGCTCTAATTCTTCCAATTCCTTTTACCCTAACAAGTTCAAGTAATTCCTCTCGAATTCCATAAACTATTCTTTTTCTTAGATTACCAAGTTCCTCAAGCAAATCTGCTCTCTCAACATGCTTAGAAATCTCCCTGAGGCAATAGGAAAGCCAGTTTGCCGTTTCTGCCATCCGATGCATGTCTCCTGACTCTATTCCAAGCCTATCAGAAAGGGATAGTTCTGAAGATTCTGTAATCCATGCATGTAAAGCCAAAAGGCTTCTTGAGCAATCATATTCTGAAATTGGTTCAAGCAATTCTGAAGAATTATTTTCTATTAAGAGACTAGCAGACTCATAATCCTTGTTTCGAAGTGAAAATTTAGGATAGAATTCCTCGCAATTTGAAATCAAATGCAAGAATCCAAAGGTATGTTTTCTGTCTTGTGATACATTTTCAACAGCATCTCTAAAGTATGTTGCAGTCAAAGGATCAATATACAACATTGATGTCTTTTTTCCAAATTCTGTAGCAGCAAATCTTTCACCTTTTCTAATTATTAAATATTCACTGGAAAGAAAACGCAAAGAAATATCAATTGCAAATTTTATTGTAGGTTTTCTTGACTGCAATCCACCTAATGTTTGCAAGAAAAATTCTAAGATCTCATCTTTTTTAATTCCAGGATGTGTAACTATCACACTAAGTATATGAGTACGTAAAGATTTGTCATCAGTAATCTTTGAAATTATTGGCTCTGGTTCTCCATTAATGTAATGGTCAATTAGATCTTCAGTATTTCCATTTCCAACAATTATTGCTTCCCCATAATCGTCATATTGTGGTCGTCCAGCTCTGCCACAAAGTTGTTTGTATTCTAAGATACTAATTGGCCTATTTGCACCAACTTTTGCATTGTATCGATTAATATTTGAAATTACAACTCTTCTTGCTGGAAGATTGACTCCCGCAGCTAGGGTTGGTGTAGAGGACAATAGTTTGATAGTTCCTTTACGAAATTCTTTTTCTATTATTTCTCTGCAGTTTTGATTTAATCCTGCATGATGAAATGCAACTCCCTTTTTTACAAGAAATGCCAATGTCTTTATTAATTCTGTATGTTCATTTTCTAATAGAATTTTTTTTGAGGTTTTTTCTAATTCTATCAAATCTTTTTTTTCTAAAATTTGAGAGATAGCATCTGCTGCTTTTACTGCAAGTGATTTTGAACGATTTCTAGTCTCTGCAAATACTAGAGATTGCCCTCCTTCTTTTACTGATTGTACGCCTAAATCAATAGGAATTCCACATATGCTGCGCTCAACTGAAAAGACTTTTCCATTATTCATAGTAACTTCGCCTGCATCACACACTCCTTCAGATAGAGGTACTGGCCTCCAGTCATTTTTTACTAGTTTGCAATCAAGCCAATCTGCAATCTCATCAGAATTTGTAATAGTAGCACTAAGACCTACAATCTGAGGGGTTATCTCTAATAATTTTAGTTGTGTAAGAATCATTTCAAGTGTAGGACCTCGATTTTCATCTCCAATCAAATGAATTTCATCAGCTATTACAAGTCCAATTTCTTCAACCCACTCAGCACCATGTCTAATAATAGAATCCATTTTTTCATTTGTTAAAATTAATACATCACTTTTCTCTAAATTCTTTTCAATATTTTCATAGTCTCCAGTAGATATACTGACCTTGATTCTTTTTCCTAGTGCAACTTTTTCTAATTTTTTAAATTCAGAGAATTTTTCAGCAGCTAATGCACGTAGAGGACTAAGATAAACTACCTTACCATCATTCTTGGAAAGATAACTAATCATTGCAAGCATTGCAATCAAAGTCTTCCCACTTGCAGTAGGAGAAGACACCAGAATGCTTTTTCCATCTAGTAATCCAGACTTAATACTATCAGCTTGTGGAGGATATAATTTTTCGAAACCTTGTGATTTTAAAAATTCAATTGCAGTGTTAGGAAGATCTAGTTTTTCTATTTTCATACTCGGTTATAATGACCGGGTTTTGATTCATAAATAGATGCTTCTCTAAGCATTCTTCGGATATAGTTTCTTGCCTCGTCTTGGGTGAATTTATCACTCTTTTCAAGTTCCTGAACAAATGTCTTTTCCTCAACTGGTATCTTGTTATCACCCTCAAGACTTCTGAGAACATCCATGAATAATTGCATCTTTGAAACCTCACTTCTTGGTTTTCCTTGTAATACTCCAAGATCTATCTTTCCAGTATTGACATCTACTCCTGCATCCTCAAGCATACTCTGAAGCAGAAAGATTGCACGCTCGGCATCTTCCAGTTCGACCTTGTCTTTCATAAGCAGTCTTGCTCTTGCCGTAGAGAGCCTGATAATTCCCTCTAGTTGTCTTGGCGTAACTGTAATCATTTCTTCAGATTCTACGTTTCTCATCTGGAGATAATATTCAAGAATCTTCTCTTCAGCCTCTTTTGTCAAGATAGGAGAACCACGTTTTGCATATGAAAGATATTTTGTTAGTAAATCAACATCGATTACAGAAAGACTCTCTGTTCCTTGTGGAGTGTGTAATTGGATAATGTGTCTAGCAATCTTTTCATCTTTCTCTTTACTTGGAATGTCTCTTACAACAAAAATCAAATCAAATCTTGTAAGCAGTGGAATTGGTAAGTTTACATTTTCTGTAATATTTTTAAAAGGATCATATTTTCCATACATTGGATTTGCTGCAGCTAAAATTGAAGTTCGAGCATTTAGGGTAGCTACAATACCACCTTTTGCAATACTTACTGATTGTTGTTCCATTACTTCGTGTAAAGCACTTCTGTCTTCGGGTTTCATCTTATCAAATTCATCTATACATACAAGACCTTGATCACCAAGTACAACTGCACCGGCTTCTAGCATCATAATTCCTGTTTTATCTCTAACTATAGCAGCTGTCAGTCCTGCAGCAGTTGAGCCTTTTCCAGAAGTATACAAGCCTCTTGGTGCAATCCTTGCACAAAACTTTAGCATTTCACTTTTTGCAGTACCAGGATCACCAACTAGAAAAACGTTGATGTCTCCTCTAATCTTGCTTCCATCAGCCAATAATCTTTGATTAGAACCTACAATAAGTAATATGATAGCTTCTTTGATGATTGCATGTCCGTGAATGTGGGGAGCAAATGAATCAATTATTTTTTGATAAATATTAGGGCTTTGTGCTAGCGTCTTGATCATTTCTTCTTCTTCCGGTGAAACTTCTTCTCGATCTATTTGACGTGAGGTCTTAACACCGCGACCTCCCAAAAATTCAATATTGTTTCCTTCAATTCTTAATCTGTATAATCCACTGTGACCTCTCTGAACGCCTGCAACAGATTCTTGTTCGATTCTTACTATGCCTGTAAGGATTATTCTGTCTCCAGGACGAGCATTATCCACCAAGTCTTGTCTAATTGTGATGTCAATATAGTGAGGAAGTTGTCCTGGAGGTAAATCCTCAGGGAGTTCCTGTAATCTAAGAAGTTGAAAATCAATAAACTTGCTTGCTTCAGGTTTTAGCTCAAAATCTCTGTGTTTACAATTTGGGTTATCACATACTACAGGGATTTTAACATTCATTCCTTTAAGCTGAATCACCTTGGTAGGATGATTATCTGGACAAACAAAGACTAATTCTTTTGCAAGAGGTTTTACTTCTGATGCTCTAACTACCATTCCTGAAACACTTGTAATTGTTCCAATAGTTTCAGCATTGATTTGTCTGAGGTTTCTCTGAAGTGGATAGTTTACTAATCTTGCACGAACTTCATCTTTGATTTTTTCAGCATAATCTGGAAATCGTGTTTGTAGTGCTTCTTTGATTGCTCTAGAGAATGCATCAAAGATTCTGTCAGGATTTTTAGAAAATAAGATCTCAATTTCTGGTTCGAAAACCAAATCATTGTAATCAACTACAATGTATTTTGCATTTTTAGGCATCATCTCATCGATTGCCTCTACATACTTGTAGTTGCCAGATTTATTTTTGAATCTAGTAAGGAATTCTTTTACTTTATCTGATAATGCAGAATCAGTATATGTACTAGTTTGAGCGTTGCTCATTTAGATCTCCTCTTATTTGTCTTTCAAACTCTACACTGTTATCATGGATAGTTTTATAGAAAATGTTTTCTTCAACAGTTAATTTGTTGTAGAGTTCAGAATTTAGTTTGATAGAATCTGCTATCTTTACTATCTTACCTCTTCTCATTCGGAATAATTCAAACATAATGCTTTCAATTTTATCAAAATTATCACCATTCAATTGTTTCATAGACTCTTTTAGTTTGATGTAAAAGTGAGGGTCTAATGTAGAGAGTTGATATTCTCCAACCATCTTTTCTTTTGATAATGCTTGTTTTAGTTCAGTAATCATATCTGGAGAATCTAGTGTTGCCAGATTATTGTCAGATAATATCTTTCCAATCCACTGAGGTATGTTAATTACATCACCTTGAGTTCCTTCAGTCTTTGTTCCTGCAACATTGAATTTGAAATTACGATTGACTGTGATCTTAGCATTCTTTAGACGGTATCCAACTGAATGCACTTTTTCTATCTTGTCTATTTCCATGCGAGATCACTAATCGTCCTTAAGATCCTCATGAATCGGATCGATCAATTCTATTAACCATATAGTGAGATCAATTGATCCTAATTTTATCTCAGGCTGATCGCACAGAAAATAGAACTGAGTAGGATTTTAATTTACAGTATGTCACAATAACCAATTCGGATTTATTAATGGGAATTGAACCTAAAGTCTCATGTCTGTAACTGGTATGTGGGTAGAAAAATATCGACCAACACAACTTTCAGAAATTGTAAACCAGGCAGAAATTATTGGTAGTCTGAAAGCTCTAATCAAAGATCCAACAGACATGCCTCACTTGCTCTTTTCTGGTTCTGCAGGAGTAGGTAAGACCACTACTGCATTATGTCTTTCAAGACAAATTTTGGGGAGTAATTATAATCTAAACAGCATTCTAGAGCTAAACGCATCAGATGAGAGAGGAATTGGAATGGTTAGAGAAAAAGTGAAGAAATTTTCAAAATGGTCAGGGTTTGCAGATATTCCATTCAAGATTATAATTTTAGATGAAGCAGATGAAATGACTTCAGATGCTCAAACTGCTCTTCGAAGAATTATTGAAGACGCATCAAAAATTTGTCGATTTATTCTAATTGCAAATAATGTGTCCAAAATAATACAACCCATTCAAAGCAGATGTGCAGCTTTCAAATTCACATCAGTTTCTGAGGAAGATGTCATTTCCAGACTAGAAGAGATTGCCAAAAAAGAGAAAGTGAAGGTAGACAAAAAGGGTCTAGAGGCAATTTATGAATATACAGAGGGAGATTTGAGACATGCAATCAACCTAATGCAAGCTGCTGCAAGTCTTGGTGGAATAACTGAAGAGAATGTAAAGACATCAGCTGGGCTAACAAAAACCAGTGATGTTGATGAGGTTCTAAAAATTGCACTATCTGGAAAAGTTACTAAAGCAAGAGAGAAGATGATAGAACTAATCAAAGTTTATGGAATGTCAGAATCGGATTTCCTAAAGTATCTCAATTCAGCTGTTTTCAAATCAAAACATGACAAACTATCAGATATTTTACAAATAATTGCAAAGTATGACTATAGAATTTTAGTTGGAGCAAATTCTGAAATTCAGTTATCTGCAATGCTTGCAGAGCTTGCAAAATTAGAAAACTAACTCAGAGAGTATCTAAAGATTTTAGACTTTTACATCTATTTCTGATTGTCACTTCTGTAACACCTGCAGCCAATGCAATTGTTTTTTGGGTTATATTCTCGCCAGTTTCCATACTTGCAAGATATAGTGCAGATGCCGCCATTCCCATTGGATCTTTTCCAGATACAATTTGTTTTTCTTCAGCTTTTTTAAGAAGCTTCATTGCATGACGTTTAGTTTTTTCTGATAGACCTATCTGACTTGCAATTCGTGCAATACACTGTACTGAATCCACTACAGGCATCTTCAAGTCTAATTCTTTTACTATCATTCTGTAACAGATTGCGAGGCTTTTTCTTGTGATGTTAATTGTAGTTGAAACATCATTAAGAGTTCGGGGGGTGCCAGATTCACGACAGGCAGCATAAAGTGTTGCAGCTATTAATCCTTGGATTGATCTGCCCCTGACAAGTTTTTTTTCCAGAGCTTTTCTGTAAATGTAAGCTGCTTTTTCAACTATAGCATCTGATAGGGTTAATTTCTCTTTCATCTTGAGGAGTTCTCCTAGTGCATGTTGAAGATTTCTATCAGCAGAATTCTTTGTTCGACTTCGACTATCCCAAATCCTTAATCGCTTAATGGATGATTTCATGGATGTAGATAATGGATTTCCAGAAGAATCTTTGTTAATTGGATTAATTATTGTACTTAGACCTTGATCATGTCTAGTTAGTGATGTTCTATCTCCAGTCCTAGATTTGTTTGTGCTACTATCTGAGAATGTTCTTTCTGGTCCGTGATTTGCTACCCTATCAGTAATTACAAAGCCACACTTGCCACAAAACATTTCACCTGTTTCTTCATCAGTGATTAGTTTGGTTTTGCCACATCTGGGACAACTTTCCTTTTTTGATAGTTGTTGCTGTGCCATAGTTGTAATCTTGTTACTTGTAATGTCTAATAAATTATCAAAATTTGTGCATTGTGAGTTATTATTAACAAAAACGCAGAGAGAGGGATTTGAACCCCCGTATGCTTGCGCACACAGGCTCTCAAGGCCCGCGCCCTACCGAGCTAGGCGACCTCTGCAGAAAATGGTGCAAAAAAGTGATTAAAATTTGTTGAGGTAAAATAGAAAGATAAGAAAAAAGAAAAAATTTCTTTAATCGTGAGCGTGTGGTCCGCCGCTTGATTCCATTTTTACATATGTACCAGCTGCTTTCTCATGCCATTCCAAGTTGCCTGCTTCGATTAGAATTGCTCCTTGAGGACAGATTTCTTGACATGCCATACAAATTGTACAATCGTGTTCTCTGATTGGTTGTGATTTGTCTGAAGCATCTAATCTTTCAGATGCTTCTGTAAGGCCAGTACCTTCAAAGGTTTCATTAAGACAATCTGCTGCTGGAATATCTTTCTCGGTTCTATACCACTGGAATGTTTGAACAGGACATACACCAAAGCATTCACCAGCTGCAATACATGAATCCCAATCAACTGCGACAGTTGTTCCATGAATACCTAGAGGAACCATTTCTTCCCCATGTTCTTCATAAGCTGCCTTTACATCGTCATTTGAGAATGCTTTTCCGTTTGGATCTCCTTTGCCCCAAATCCAGTGAAAATTCTCACCATCTGCATGGCTTGTCTTTCCTTCTGGCTTTACGTCATTGTGACAAAAGTCTTCAGGTATTACTAATTCTACCATATTAAGAGGATTTCAGAATATTATTTAAAGCTAGACAAAATTAGTTGAGACAATCTCAAATAGTATAATAAATTAGAAAAAGATAAAATTTCTTTAGTCGTGTGAGTGTGGTCCGCCACCACTTGAAGGCATTACCACAAATGTACCTGCTGCCTTTTCATGCCATTCCTGGTTACCTTGATCAACTAGAACAGCTTGAGGAGGACATACTGATACACATGCCATACACCAGATGCAATCATGTTCTCTGATTGGATCTGCTTTATCTGAAAAATCTTTTCGCTCTTCTTTTACATCACTGCCTGTTCCATCAAAGGTCTCATTAATTGCATCAATTGCTGGAATGTTTTTTTCGGTTCTATACCATTGAAATACTTGAACTGGACATGCTTCAATACATGCACCATCACCCACACAAGAATCCCAATCAATTGCAACACTTGTACCGCTAACACCTAGTGGTACCATCTCTTCTCCATTTTTTTTGTAAGCATCTAAGGTCTTTTCATCCTTTGATGCTTCAACTAGTCCTTGTGATGGCCAAACAAAATGAAAATGCTCACCATCTGAATGCTTTATCTTACCAATTGGTTCTTTGTCATGACAAAAGTCTTCTAATATTGGCATACTTCAATTCTAATTTCATTTTTATTTAAGTATAGATAAAATTAGTTTAGACTAAGTTTTAGATCGTATCAAAAATTAGAAATAGAAAAAACTTGTCTAATTGTTCAAGTATTTTTAAAATTGTCTATCTTTACAGAGTTCTAGCTGCTTTTTCATGTGCTTCCACGTTTGCCTGATCAACCTTAATAGCTTGAGGAGGACATACTGATACACATGCCATACACCAGATGCAATCATGTTCTCTGATTGGATCTGCCTTGTCAGTTAGGTCTTTGCGTTCGTCTTTAATGTCACTGCCTGTTCCTTCAAAAGTTGCATTAATTGCCTCAATTGCTGGAATGTCTTTCTCGGTTCGATACCATTGGAATACCTGTACTGGACATGCCTCAATGCATGCACCATCTGCAATACAAGAGTCCCAGTCAACTGCAACCATTGTACCGCTAATACCAAGAGGAACCTGCTCTTCTTTTCGTGCTGCATATGCTGCTGCAACATCTTCATCTACTAATGCTTCAGCTTTTGAGCCGTCTACATTTTTTGTTTTACCTGGACCCCACATGATATGGAAGTTACCGTCTGAGATTGAAATTTTGCCTATTGCCTTTAGGCCTTCAGGAAAATTTTCTGCTATGGGCATAAGCGAATCTCAATTTAGATATAATTTAAAGCTAGATAGATTGAAGAGAAATCTACCAGTCAACATGAGATTAATTATGAATAAAGATTTCCTTACGTTCATAACGATCTACGATCAATTTTTGAAGATGGATATTTTCAAATTTGATGTTTATCGGGGGCCAAATCTTGGAATCTACATTAGTGTTAATGATAGAGTGGTAATGGTTCCAATGGGTTACGCTAAATCAAAAGCAGAAAAGCTCGCAAAATATCTTGATGTAGATATTCTTTACACATCAATTGCAAACACCAGATTGATTGGGATATTATCTGTAATGAATAACAAGGGAATCCTGCTTCCTAAAACTGCTTATCAAGAAGAGTATGATTTATTGAAAAAAGAGACTGACTTGGAAGTTGGTGTGCTAGATTCAAAATTTACTGCGCTTGGAAATGTAATCTGTGCAAATGACAAAGGAGCAGTTGTGTCTCCTTGGTTATCAGATAAAGATTGTCAGACCATCAAGAATATTCTTGAAGTCGAGGTAATTCAGAAGAGAATTGCTGGATTCAATCAAACAGGAGTAGTACTTGTTGCAAACAATACTGGCGCTGCAATTCATCCAGAAGCTGATGAAGAAGACATGAAGACTTTTGCCAATCTCCTAGGTGTAAAAATAGAGCAGGTTTCAATCAATAATGGCACTCCATATGTCTCGTCTGGAATTCTTGCAAATAATCATGCACTAGTTGTTGGTTCCTTAACTACGGGTCCTGAGATTATGATGTTGACTAGGGCTTTTCTAAATTAAGAATAGAGTTTGGATCTTCGGTAAGTTTTTCTAAAGAGATGGTTCCTTCTGTCCCATCAATCATATCACGTAGTACAACATTGCCTTGTTCTAGTTCCTGTGGCCCTACAATAATTGAGAATCGTGCGTTAGTAGCTATCTCCATCTGCTTTTTTAGGTTACGTCCAGCCAAGTCAATGTCAGTTGGAATGTTGGCTAGTCGAAGTAGTGATGTAATAGAGTGTGCAACTTTTTGCATCTCATCATTAATGTATAGTACTGCAACTCTGATCTGTTTAACTTCTGGAATTATTCCTTGCTCTTGCATTGTTAGAATTATTCTCTCAACTCCACCTGCAACTCCTGTAGCTCCAATGTCATCTCTACCAAATGCTTTAGTTAGAGAATCATATCGTCCACCACCAGCCAAAGCTCCCAATGTTGAATTTTTATCAAATACCTCAAAGACTATACCTGAATAGTAATCTAGTCCTCTAACTATTCCAAAATTAATTCTAACATTTGAGACTCCTCTGTTTTCTAAAGACTCGATCAATAATTTTAATTCATTCCAAGACTCTAGTTGGGATACATCAAATGATTTTTCAACTTCAGATATTGTTCCCTTAATTTGTGAGAACTCTAAAATCTTTTCTAGTTTTTCTGTCTCATATCTGTCTTTGAATTCTGTTAGTATTTTGTCTTTTGATTTTTTTGAAATCTTATCTACTGCTCGTAAAATATCAGTTACTAGTTGTGGATCCTTAGAGTCAAAAATTTTGTTGATATAAGACTCTACGAGGTTTCTGTGGTTAATGTCAATGGTGATATTTTTCAGTAATAGTGAATCAAATAATCTAGATGTTAATTCAATGATTTCAGCTTCTGATTCTAGTGTAGTTTTACCGTAAATCTCGATATCCCACTGGTGAAAGTATCTGTATCTTCCCCTTTGTGGCTCGTCATATCGAAATACTCCACCAAAGCTAGAGATCTTCGCTGGTAGTTTAATTGATTTTTGGGATGCTACATATCTTGTTAATCCAACTGTAAAGTCAAATCGTAGTGCTACTTCTCTGTCTCCTTTGTCTTTAAAGTAGTAGATTTCGTTTTTGATTGCTGGACCTGACTTTGTCTCTAATACAGATAGTAACTCAATTGGTGATGGATCCATAAATGAGAATCCATACAAATTTGATAGTTGCTTGAAATGGTATCTGATATGCTCAATGTTTGCTGTTTCTGTTTCATCAAAGTCTTTCATTCCACGTGGTAAATCCAAGATAATTAGTTGTCATATTGTTGTGATTTAGATATTTCTGCAATAACTATGCAGAACTAGGCAGTTTTTGGGTATCAATATAGTATAAAATAAAATTAAATTACTAGGAATACCAACATTACACATGGATTACAACAGCCTGAATAGTGACATCATAAAACTGAATTCTAAGATCAGATATGCTGGAATCTATCAAACTGGAAATATACAAATTTGGGAAAAAATACAAAAAGGGATTACCAGATTCTTTGACAAAGAAAAAACCAATGATACATTAATTCATGCCTACATGAGATGGAGAACTCGTCAACATGATGCACCAATAATAGGTCAACCACTGTATTCAATTACAAAATATGCAAAAATTAATCGTTTGACAATTCCTGTCAGCACAAAGGCGCTTTTAATGGTAAATTCAGAACCTGAACTAGAACTTCATGAAGTCGTTGGTGATATAATAAAACTGATAACAAAATATTCTGATGATCCAGACTATACACCCAAACAAGTGTATTTGGGATAACTCTGTTTGTAAATAACAAACTAAATACCAATACTATTTAGAAATAATATGGGTAATCTCAAAGCTACATCAATTGATCATGTAAATATGAAAGTCAAAAACTTGAAGCAAAGCGTAGAATTTTACAAAAATCTTTTTGGATTTAAGATTAAACAAGAAGAAAACGTAAACAAATTGGATGTGCCATCAAAAATAATTGGAAATGATGCAATCAAGCTTTGCTTGTATGAGATTCCTGATATGTCACCAGATGGAGGAATTGCTCACTTTGGATTCAATATTGCAAATTTCAATGAAGTAATTGAAAAATGCAAAGAACTAGGTGTTGAGATACTTTATGGCGGTATAGTAGATTGGGAAAAATCAAAATCAATTTACATTGTAGATCCTAGTGGTTATGAAATAGAACTAGGTGAAGTTTCTGGTGGGGGATTATAGAAAAGAGTTCTAAACTCTTTTTGTTTTAGTTCAGGTTTTGCAATCACAATTTATTCCATCAAATATGCTGGGCTTAACTTTCTTTGAATCTAGCAGATTCATCAGAACCGCTAGTTGCATTACCTTTGCTGTAGGAATGTGCACCGGCTCCTGCCAATCTTCCATCCTTTACAATTAGATATTCATCTCGTATTGGTTTGTCATCTAGCCAACACTCCAAAATCTCCCTAACCCCTGATGCATATCTTGTCTGAGCAGAAAGTGATGTTCCTGAAGTATGAGGAGTCATGCCGTGATTTGGCATTGTTCTCCACGGATGATCCTTTGGTGGGGGTTGTGGAAACCAAACGTCTCCTGCATACCCTGCTAGCTGGCCTGTCTCTAGTGCTTTTGCAACAGCATTTCTGTCACAAATCTTGCCACGTGCAGTATTTACTAAATATGCTCCATGCTTCATTTTGCTAATCAATTCTTCATCAAATAGATTTTCAGTCTCTGGATGAAGTGGTGCATTAATTGTAATGACATCACACACCTTCACCATCTCCTCTACACTTTGGTGAAATGTCAATCCAAGTTCTTTTTCAGTTTCTTCAGGCAATCTATGTTTATCAAAATAATGAAGCTTGACATCAAATGGTTTCATTCTCTTTAGGACTGCCAATCCAATTCTTCCAGCAGCTACTGTTCCAACATTCATACCCTCTACATCATATGACCTTGATACACAATCAGCAATATTCCATCCGTTTTTGATTATCCAGTTGTATGATGGAATGTAGTTTCTTACCAAACCTAGGATCATCATTACAACATGTTCTGATACACTAATGCTGTTAGAATACGTTACTTCAGTTACTGTTATGTCATTATTCATTGCTGCTTGCAAGTCTACATGGTCTGATCCAATACCTGCTGTGATTGCAATCTTTAGTTTTGGGGCCTTGGCAATTCTTTCAGCAGTAAGATAAGCTGGCCAGAAAGGCTGGGATATTACAATGTCTGCATCTACTAACTCTTTTTCAAATACTGAATCTGGTCCGTCCTTGTCAGATGTTACAACATATGTGTGTCCTCTCTCTTCTAGGAATTTTCGTAGTCCCAGTTCTCCTGAAACGCATCCTAACAGTTCTCCCGGGGTGAAATCGATCTTTTCAGGAGTGGGTGTACTTTGACCGTCAGGGTAACCAGTAATCTTTGGAATATCATTTCTTGCATAATTTGGTGGGAACTTGTCTTCTGGGTCATCATACAATACACATAATATTTTTAGATTCTCTTTGCTCATTTTTTCTCCAGACTTGATGAAATCATAAACCTGTAAATTAACTTGATCCACCTCATTTTACCCATGGAAAAATGCTAGTTCAAAGCCCTAAAAATAATAAAAAAAGATTAGATTGCAGGAACTGCAATACCACGTTCAATCATTTTGAGTGCTGTATCTGCTTTAAGACACATTGCTACTCCGTTTGATTCTTTCATTAAAAGACTATATCCTTCACGACATTCAATCTCTGCAGCATCAATACCTGCATTCATTTGGTGACGTGGTGAAATCCATGCCAGTCGGATATCTTTTGCAGTTTCAATGAATTCTGCTCTAAGTCCTTGTTTTTCCTCGTCAGATAGTTCTGATGATTTCTCACGAAGATCTATCTTGAAGGCCTTCATCTCTGCTACTCTATCTTTAATTGCAGATTTACGTTCTTCAGACATTTTAATTTCAATTGTTGCCATATAGTTTTTGAACTTTATTTTGAGTTCTGATTTTTTCTCATCAAAGTCACCGTACTTTTCTTCGTATTTCATTCTGATTTCATCTAATCTATCATTAGAGATGTCACGCGTATCCATGATCATTACTTTGATACGTTGTGGAATGTTAGGATTTTCCTGTATTCTATTTACTGCATCCTGGCGTTTCTCTTTCATAATGTCATGATGTTCTTTCTTGAACTCTTCTCTTTCTTCAATAGTCATATTACACCAATTAGAGATTCTCTCAAGTTTTTCAGAATCATCAAATTCTAATATTCTGTCAGATTCAGATAATGCACATAGTCTATCATAATCCAAATGCTTACCTTTGACTTTGTCCATTTTGTCTTTCATATGAGATTTGTACTCATCTCTGTGTTCTTCAATGAAAGCAATTCTTGCATCCTCATCTAGTTCACAATATGCATTCATTCTATCTGCATGATCTTCTGCTTTCTCATGTTCAGCTAAAAATACTTGCTTTTCCTCGTCAGTCATTTCGCAGTATCGTGCAAGTTTGCCTCTGATGTCTTTGTCATGATTCATTCTGAATTTGGCTTTATGTTCTTCAATGTATGTATCTCGCTCATTTTCATCAAGTTCACAGTATGAATTCATTCTATCAACATGATCTTCTGCTTTATCATACTTTGAAATAAGATCTCTTTTTTCCTCGTCAGTCATTTCACAGTATCTATCTAGTTTGTTTCTGATGTCGTAATCTCTTGCTTCATCAATATGTTCTCTGACAAAGTCCTGAATTGAAACTGTTCTTTCATATGCAGACAATTCACAATAATTTGCTAGTCTGTTGGCAAATTGTTCAAGTCTTGGATGGTCTGCAAAGAATTGATGTTTTCCCTCGTTAGTCATATTACAGAATTTATCTAGTCTGTCGTCAAGATCAATCTCATTATCTGTTTGGGCATATACAGAACCTACAGTTACACCTAATACCATAATTAGAGATAAAACAACACTTAGAAGTTTCCTACTTTTCATTACAAAACTTTCTAGCTATTATATATAAAGAATATAGATTGATTTTATACAAAGTAATAAAAACATAGAATGAAGCTAACTTTTGGTAATTCAGCAACCATACTGAAAGAAGATATACTTGATTTAGAATATTAGAATTATGAAACCACAAATGATCACTAACATCTTTTATGCCCTTCTTGGAATGGGAATTGTAGTATATGCAATAAATCATTTTTCAACATAAATGCTCGTTAGTTTATAGACATGGTTTCTTTCCACTAGAATATAGTTCAAGAAAACCATTTGAAAAGAACAACCAATGCAATTACTCCCAATATTACTGGTAGAAAAAACCACGGAAGACTCGTAGGTTTTACAGAAGAAAATATAGAATCTTTTGTATCGGGTTTCATACTATTATTTACCAGTAATAATCTTTAACATTTTCTAAACTCTTTCCTAACATGGTAAATTCAAAGATTGATTAAACGACAAGTAGATCTCTTTTGAAATCATCTACATTTCTCTTAAAGCCACAATGACTACAGTTGTGCCAGTATAATGGTTTTAGAGTTTTTGAGAGTGTTACATACCCTTCCAGTGACAATACACTACTACAGTTTGGGCATGACAAAGGAACCCTCCATCCTTTAATCCGTTGTGGATCAATCTCTTCTTGACTCATACTAATACATACACAGCTTTTGATATATCAAGTATGGAAATTAACTAGTTTTGGAGATTCCTTTTTGGTAAATTTATCACAAAATTAATTCGAGATCAAAATACTTGTATACTAACTTTTTATTTTACAATATTCTAGAAACAGTTTCTAAATCTCATCAAGCCATCTGAGCAGGAGCTTGCCCATCATATCCCTGTTTTTTATGAACAGAATCAATTACTGATCTTGTAAATCTATCAAAGTCTTCGTTTTTCATAGAATCAATAACTTCATCCACAGTTTTGTTCATGTCGATTTCTTTGCATCTACGATCAGCCTCAGAACAATAAAACTCGATGTAACTTTGGATGTAATCGTATTCTGATCCTTCTATTCCTATTTCCAATCTCCTTCGGCTGAGTCTTTGTCTCCAAGTTTCACTCATTTAATCACATTTGATACTTCATTATCGAATTTAAAGAGAACTCTTTTTGTTTTCCTAAAAATTAACCAAAATGGACTAGAAAATGTAAGAAAAACTCCACTCTTCTTATGTTTAACGTTCACGTAGTTAATGCACGAAAGTCCTATTTCGTGTATGTGCACTCGTTGCAACAGGATAAGCATGTTTCAACGATGGCTTCTTTTCACATTATTAAGGATATTGATTATGTAACGACTGATGAATAGTAATTTTTGGCATCATACATGGTATTGTAATACAGTTGAATGTTTCAAACTCATCTACTAATGGAACAAAAAATACTATTATTAATACAAAAATTACAATTCCAATGATTATTGCTATACTTCTATTCATTATCTTGTTAACTTTGAAAATGGAACAAATATTGTTTATGATTAATATTATAGACTCTGAAAAAAGTATTTTTATTGAGATAAATTAAGATTGTTCCAGTTGAAGTCAATTGGATCATTAAACAAAAAGATTGTGAGCTGCAAAAAATGTCCAAGACTTGCAGTGTACATAAGAGATGTTGCAAAAAACAAGGTAAGGCGATTCAAAGATGAGAAATACTATGGTAAACCGCTTTCAGGATTTGGTGATGTTAATGCAAAGTTGCTGATTGTTGGATTGGCTCCAGCTGCACATGGTGGAAACAGAACTGGAAGAATGTTTACAGGAGATTCTTCGGGTGACTGGGTTACAAAAGTCATGCACAAGTATGGATTTGCCTCCATTCCTACAAGCCAAAGCAGAGATGACGGGCTGGTTTTGCATAATGCTTACATTACAGCAGTTATAAGGTGTGCACCTCCTCAAAATAAACCCACACAAGAGGAAATGAAAAACTGTTTTGTGTATCTGCAAGAAGAACTAAAAATTCTCAAAAATATTTCAGTAATTTTGTGTCTTGGAAAAATTGCATATGATACAACATGCAAGTTACTTGAGATAAAACCAGAAAAGTTTGGACACAACAAACTCTTCACATATAATGACTACAAGATTTTAACATCATATCATCCATCAAAGCAAAACACACAGACAGGGCGACTAACTTGGAAACAGTGGTCTGCAGTATTTGCAAAGGCAAAAAAACTGATTAGAAATATGCCTAAAGGAGATTTTTAGAATTTAAGGCAATGATGTAAGATTACTACCAAGTCCTATGGCTTCACCAAAGTAATATCCAGATAAAATTGTTCCAGCAGACCAAACACAAGAGCCTGCAAATGTATAGATTACGAACTTTAAAATTTTCATTTTTAGCAATCCAGCTGGAACTGAAATCATTTCCCTCATTACTGGAATCATTCTTCCCAAGAATACGGCCTTGTCTCCATACTTTTCAAACCAAATCTCAACTCGCTCTAGTTTTTTTTCTGAGACCTTAACATATTTTAGATAACGAAGTAAAACTACTCGTCCAAGTTTTAATGCAATAAAATAGATTGCTGAAGTTCCAATAGTAGCACCAATTGCACCAAGAATAATCATAGGAATTACACCAATTAATGGAATCTCTTGTTGCGATGCCAAGAATCCTGCTGTTGGAAATATTGCAAGAGTAGGAATTGGTGGAATTATTGTCTCAATTAAAGCAGCTAGAAAAATTCCTTCATAGAGATGTTCACCTAAAAATTCTGTAATCCATACCAAAAACGAATCAAAAGGTTCCATTTATTTCTGGCAATGAGGTCTTACTAAATTACTTTACGAGTATAAACTCTAATTGATTAGTCATATTTTGTGTCTAAAGATTCACTGTAATCCACCTAAATTAATAATCAGAGAGATTCCAAAATCTACAATTGAGTTACAAGTTTTTGGATCATGCGACTGATGCAATAATTGAAGTTACAGCAAAAGACCTCAAAGAAGCATTTTCAGTAACAGCTGATGCAGTGATCAATCTAACACTTGATCAAGACAAAGTAGAAGAAAAAGATCAAAAGGAGTTTTCAGCACAAGGAAAAGATCTAAGCTACCTTCTATTTAGTTGGCTTGAAGAAATTACTTTTGTTCTAATTACGGAAGGATTTGCAATAAAGAGAATAGAGTTTTATATTGAGGAAAATAAGGGCTACAAAATAATTGCAAAGGCATACGGTGAGCCTCTTGATTTTCACAAACATAATTTCAAAGTGGAAATCAAGGCACCAACATTTTATGATATGGAGATTAAACAAGACAAGGGTGTTTTTATGAGATTCTTGCTTGATTTGTAAATTTGGTGAACTATTCTTTGCAAGAAACATGAAGAAGTTACACGCGTTTTTTAAAAATAAACTCTGAGAATTAATATTATGCGAACAGAAGTAGGATTATTTTCAGTATTTTCGCTGATTATTCTAATGATTATTCCTGTTTATGCTGATGTAGACATAGCAACAATTTACAAAGAAACATTTACAATTGATGAAAAATTTACAATTTCTGGAACTATCAGTGATGCAGAGCCAGTAATGGTAACTGCAGTAATAAGAGGGCCTTCTGGGGAAAAATATCCTATCAAAAACACGTTTTCAGATCAAGGAACATTTTCGTTTATACCCATAGATGCAAAACTTATTTTCAAATCTAAAGGTATCTATACAATCAATGTTTTTACTCAGTATCAAGCAACTGAAAGTGGATTCATTATCAAAATAAAATATGACAACAATGGAGCAGTTGTATTACCAGACTATGTTTTAGAGTTAAAAGAAATTGGAAACAAACAAGTAGATGAAACAGAAAAATTATCTTTTACAGCAAGTGTTACTGATTCTACAATTGAGGATATTGAGTTTAGTCTTGAAAATCATCCAAGTGGTGCTACAATAAATAAAGATACGGGAGTATTCTCTTGGACACCAACTGACACACAATCTGGAGGATACTTTTTAGATATTGTTGTAAAGTCTGGACCGCTTGAAGACAGAGAAACTATTACTATTACTGTAATTGATATCCTTGAAACAGAACAAACAACATCAGAAACAGAACAAACAACATCAGAACCAAAAGAATTAGAAATTCCAGCACCATTTGTTGATGAATCAAAGGATCCACAGAGTTATGTTGATAGATATAATTCAGAACCAAGATACAAGGAATGGTTTGATGTAACATATCCAGAGTATTCTTCCATTTATGAGGCTGTAGGATTAAAAGCACCTAAAGAATTAGCATCATTTGTTGATCCAAATTTAGATCCTCAATCCTACATCGATAGATACAACAATGAAATTACATACAAGGAATGGTTTGACAAGACATATCCAGAAATTACAATTTATGAAGCAGTAGGACTAGAAGAACCAATAATTGAAGAACTAATAATTGAAGAACCAGAGTTTGGTGAATGTGGTGAAGGAACAAAGCTAATCGATGGCAAATGTACAATTGTTGTAACAAAAAGTGAAGGTGGGGGTTGTCTAATTGCAACTGCCACTTATGGCTCTGAGATGGCACCACAAGTTCAATTTCTCAGAGAGATTCGTGACAACCAGTTAATGAATACTAATTCGGGGGTATTATTTATGACAGGTTTCAATCAATTGTACTATTCATTCTCACCAACAATCGCTGACATGCAAAGAGAAAATCCAGTATTCAAAGAAACGATAAAGATTGGAATAACTCCACTGTTATCATCACTGTCAATAATGTCACATGCTGAATCTGAATCACAAGTTCTAGGATATGGTATTGGTGTTATTTTGATGAATATTGGAATGTACTTTGTAGCACCTGCCATGTTGTTTTATGGAATTAGAAAAGTTAGGCGAGCTAGATTTTAATCAGATACTTGGTCACCATAATTATGGGAAAACTAGGTAGAAATCTTAGAATTTGTGGTGAGTGTGGAATTGCGTACGCTTCTGTTAGCTATACAAAGTACATTGATCGGTGTCCCATATGCAAATCAAGAAGGTTTGAGAAAGTTTCAATTAAATCAGACGATGGGTAATTTTTTAACATAGATTTTTTAATAGAATAGATTTTTGAGATACATTGTCTGACGACCCAGAAATTGAAAAAATAAAGCAGAGAAAACTGGAAGAGATGCTCAAACAGCAAAGCCAGTCTAGAGTTGAGCCTGGAATCACAGATTTGAATGATTCTAATTTTGATCAAATAATATCAGCTGAGAATCCAACACTAGTGGATTTTTGGGCAGAGTGGTGTGGTCCATGTAAAATGATGCATCCAGTTTTTGAGAGCTTGTCAAAAAATTATCCAAAAATAAAATTTGCAAGAGTCAATGTTGATAACAATCAAAACATTTCAATGAAATTTGCAGTTCAATCAATTCCAACATTTATCATGTTCAAGTCAGGACAGGTAATAGATAAAATGATGGGGGCAATTGGTGCACCTGGAATTCATATGATTTGTAAAAAGCATTCTGACTAGTAAGCGTATACTGATTCTTTTTCTCGTTGAATCCTAACTATTTCATTTAGAACTTTTTGTTCTTCAGGATTTAGTTTATACATGAATCTGTTGAGTAGTTGTTTTGCCTCATGCGATGGTGGAAATGTATAGTATACTTCCTCTTCAAAGATTTGTCTTCCGATTGTGACATCTTGAACAGAACAAGCAACCTCATCTCCAGTTTTAGCAGTACTTACTGTCTTTTTATCAAGCTGAAGTTGATGAATATTTCCCACCTTTCTTCCAGCCATATTCATAAATGGAATTTTATGCTTTAGAGTTCCTACATCTACACGAATTCCAAATACTGCAGGATTATTATTTCGGAAAACCATTCCTTTAAGGAAAGTAAATTTTGAGATTGGGATTAGTTCTGAAAAGATTGCATCATCTTCATTTGCAGTGTCTTCTTCAACCCAAGCATTATAGTTATCAATTAAACTGTAGATTACTTTGTCTTCAAATACTTTAATATGACTATCTTGTGATTCGTCTTTTGCATCAGGTAGAACTTTTACGTTAAATGATAAAACAACTCCAAGATGTCTATCTTTTTCTTTGATTGCTTTTGCTTGTATGATATCTCGTCTGGTGACAGGACCAATGTCAGCTTTTGTAATAGGAACTTGTGAACGTCTAAGCATTTCAATTATAGCCTCAAGTGAGCCTATGGTATCACATTTGAGGATAATACCATTAGTTTCAGTGTCAATAAACATAGATTTCATCTCAGATTCGACAAGTTTGGTAAATTTTTCAATCTCTTCATCATTTGATGCAACATAGAGAGTACTTCCTGGAAGAACTCCTTCAAGATCAGGTGATGCAATTTTTAGTCCAGCAGCTGCATCTACTTGTGTTACTGGCTTGAATTTATCTCGAGGATCTCGCATCTCGTCAAGAGGTTTTGGTAAAAGTAATGCCTTTAGTTTTATAGCTATTACAGAATCTCTTTTAGCTACAACAATGCTGTTTTCTTTTTTGATTGTTCCATCAATTAGGATAATATTTGCTGTATGTCCTAATCCAACCTCATTTTTTACCTCTAAGACAATGCCACGTGGATCTTTTTCTTCTTGATTTAGTCTTTTTTGAAGATACTGTTGTGTTAATCCAACTAATACACTTAGCAGTTCTGGAATTCCAACTCCAGATCGTGCAGAAATTGGAACTATTGCAATTTCGGATTTAAAGTCCTTAACACGGTAAAATGCTTCTGATTTATAGCCTAAAATGGAAAGAGTTCCTACTACGTCATATAATTTTTGATCAAGATCAGCTTGAACTGATGCGTCTTGTTCTTTTAATACCTGTGAGATAAAAGAAGATTCAGATTTTCTCCATCCAGAAATTTGATCACATTTGTTTAGTGCAATAACAAATGGAACTTTTCTGTTCTGTAAAATTTTCAAACTTTCATTTGTTTGTGGTTGAAATCCGCGATTAACATCAACTACAAGAATTGCAATGTCAGCTGCGGAACCTCCTCGGGAACGAAGGTTTGTAAAGATTTCGTGTCCCGGAGTATCAATAACTAAAAGTCCTGAAACCTTGTTTTCTGATTGTTCAAGTTTCTTGTATAAAATACCACATATTTCTTTGATGGTCTCAGTTGGAAGAAAGCTAGCACCAATATGTTGGGTAATTCCACCTGCTTCTCTACCTTGAACTCCCGTACCACGAATTTTATCTAAAAGAGATGTTTTACCAGAGTCTACGTGACCAAGAACTACCACTATGGGCTGACGAATTTGCAAATCAGATCACTCAAATGCTACCCTCGATTCGTGATCAAAACTTTCTTGTGAATCTGATGCATGAATAATATTATCACTTAATCCTAACCCAAAGTCTCCTCTAATGGAACCAGGTTCTGCTTCAAATGATTTAGTTGCTCCAATCATAATTCTAGTAGTAGCAATTGCATTGTTTCCTTCAATAATTGTTGCAACTACAGGTCCGGATGTGATAAATGATGTCAATTCACCAAAGAATGGTTTGTCTTTGTGCACATCATAGAATTTCTCTGCTTGTTCTTGAGTAAATGTAAACATTTTTAGTTTCAAAATTTTGAATCCTTTTCTTTCAAATCTTGAGATAATTTTGCCAACTAGATTTCTAGCTACTGCATCTGGCTTTACAATGAACAGGGTTTTTTCAGTCAATTTTACTTCTTTCTAATTCCGCCTTTAACGTGTTTCTTGGTCCACTTTAATTTTCTTGGATCACGTTTTAGAACTAGTGCATTTTTTTTACATTTTGAAGAACAAAACCATAGAACAGTTCCATCATTTTTAGCAAGCATAGTACCAGAACCTTTTGGAACAGGCCTATCACAGAAACTACAAGGTTTTGCTAAAAGACTCATCTAATCACCTATTTGATCTTCTTTGCTTCTCTCTCTGTTTCTCTTAGCATTAGAATTTCTCCCACTCTAATAGAACCTTTGACATTTCTTGTAAGAATTCTTCCTTTATCATTTCCTGTAAGAACTTTAACTCTTACTTGAATTACTTCACCAGCAATACCAGTTCGTCCAACAATTTGAATAATTTCAGATTGAACTACTTGATCAGTTGTAGAGCTCATTGATCAGTCTTGCCACCTTTGATTTTAGCAATTGTTGCTACAATTTGATCTACTATGTGTTGTGCATCACCAGCATCCAAAATTGCTGCAGCTGCTGAAGTAATCTCAATACCTAGTGAATTGCCTAATTCTTTCTTAGTTGGAACAAATACAAATGCTGCACCTTGTTCCTCACATAGAATTGGAAGATGAGCTACTACCTCTGGTGGTTCAACATCTTCGGCTATAACGATTAGTTTGCTAGAACCACGTTCGATTGCCTTGGTGGCTTCGTTGGTTCCTTTCTTGACTTTACCACTAGTAGCTGCTACTCTAAGTGCCTCTAAAATTGGACTTACGAGGTCCTCTGGCGTCTCAAATTTAACGTAATAAGGTTTTGCCATACTTCGTCACCCTAGGGTTCATTCTCCATTCTCTCAATCGATACGGATGGTATTAAAAGTGTTATCGGGAAATGATTGACTTTACTATCTTGAGATATTCAGACATTAAAGCGTCTAGTTTCTCTTGACTTTCAGCTTCTGCATAGACTCTGACAATTGGTTCTGTTCCACTAGGTCGAATCATTACCCAGTTTTTAGGATCAATTGAAATTTTGATACCATCAGTTGTATCAGAACTTGGAAATTCTTCTTTTAGTGAAGAAATCAGTTTTGAAACATTTTCAGGAGAACATGAAATCTTATCTTTTGTAGTAAAAGAAGGAGGCAAACTGGCAATCTCATCTGATAGAGATTTTCCTGTAGCCAAAAGGTCAAGCATTAATGCCAAAGTCATACAACCATCCCTGACCTGATTATGCTTTCCATACATGAATCCACCATTTTCTTCAAATCCTATTAACGCATCAGTATGAACCATCTTTCTTGATACTTCAATACTGCCCACTTTGGTGCGAATAACTTCTGAATTAAATTTATCAGCTAAAACTTCAATATTAGAACCCGAGTTTAAACAAGTTACAATCAAAGAGTTTGGGTTTTTTTTTAAGATATACTGAGTAAGGACTAGTGCAGATTTGTCACCAGTTAAGATATTGCCTTGATTATCACAAAAAATACTTCGATCTCCATCTCCATCAAACGCAATTCCAAAATCAGCATTATTTTCTGTTACAGTCTTGGAAAGTTCTGAAAGATTTTGTGGTGTTGGTTCTGGTCCACGTCCTGGAAAGTTTCCATCAATATTGCGATTAATAAGAAGTGTTTCACATTGCATCATTTTACAAAAATTAGGTGCAGAAACTGTTTGTGCACCATTTCCCAAATCTAAAACAACTTTGAAATTTTTTGATTCTATTAATTTAGAATCAACTTGAGATATAATTCCTTTAAGATATGTCTCAATTGCTTTTTCTTCTTTTCCTGTTGTGCCCCAATTTTCTGTATCTCTAATCCAATTCTTTTGCAGATAGATATCTTCAATTACTAATTCATCTTCTCGTGAAATCTCAACTCCATCCTTTGCAACAGGTTTGATTCCATTGTATTGAGGAGGATTGTGAGATGCGGTGATCATTATTCCACCAGAATATCCCAAAGTCTTTACTGCATATTCAAGACACGGAGTTGGAATAATTCCTGCAACATTACAATTAATTCCTATTGAATTAAAAGCAGAACTTACAACTTTAGAAATTACTGGACTTGATTCTCTTCCATCAAAACCAATCAGTATTAGACCTCTTTCAAAGTAAGTTCCAATAGCTAAAGTCATATCATAAACAAATTCTAATGTAAAGTCTTCAGAGAATACTCCACGAATTCCATTAGTTCCAAAAAATTTTGCCATAATATTATTCAATAATAGATAAATTTGTGTTTAATAGCATGTCCGTTGCGGGAGTCGCCCAGCCTGGTCAAAGGCGTAGGGCTTAGGACCCTATCTCTTAGGAGTTCGTGGGTTCGAATCCCACCTCCCGCACCTTTGTGATTTCTGTGAATGATTAATAATGAGAAAATTCTCAACAAACAAAGTCATGAAAAAGACAGTAATTGGAATTACAGTAGTTGGAAAAGACAGAGAAGGAATTGTAGCTGCATTTACAAATTTTGTATTTTCAAAAGCTGGAAACATTGAGAAAGTAAACCAAAATGTGATCAAAGGTCTTTTTGGAATGTATCTAGAAGTGTCCTTTTCAAAAACAATTGATGTAAAAAGATTTGATGTAGAAATACAAAGTTTAGCAAAAAAAGAAAAGATGGATGTAAATACGCATCATGAAACAAATTCACAGAAAAATATTGCAGTATTTGTAACTAAAGAGTCACTTTGCCTAAAAACAATTCTTGGTAATGCAAAATCACTCAAAGGAAAAATATCAGTAATAGTTGGTACAGAAAAGACACTTGTACAATTGGTAAAGAAAGCAAAGATCCCATTTGTTTTAGTACAAGAGAAAGATCAGCAAAAGGCAGAAGAGAAAATTATTGAAATATGTAAAAAATATGAGATTGATTTAATCTCGCTTGCAAGATACATGAGAATTCTTAGCCCTAACTTTGTTTGGAGATATCCAAACAGAATTATCAACATTCATCCAGCATTATTACCAGCTTTCCCAGGAGCACTAGCATATGAACAAGCTTATGAAAGAGGTACAAAAATTATTGGAGTAACTGCACATTATGTTACAGAAAACTTAGATCAAGGACCAATCATTTTCCAAGATTCGTTCGAAGTGGATCCAAATGATTCATTAGAAAAAATTAAGGCAAAAGGACAAAGACTAGAAGCATATACATTGCTTAAAGCAATGAAAATGCATCTAGAAAACAAACTCGAAGTTCGTTGGAGAAAGGTTCACATCAAATCCAAGTGAATTAAATGGTAGATATCAAAACCCAATTTGATCCTAGTCTTAGAAAATTAATTAAAAAGAAAAAACAAGTGGCAGTAATTCCAATTGGTTCAATAGAGCAACACGGCCCACATTTGCCTATATCAACTGACTCAGATATTGTAACTGAAGTATCAAAAAAACTATCTGAAATGAAAGGATATCTTCTTCTTCCAACACTTACCTATGGAGTTTCATTTGAGCATGCACCATTTTTTAATTTAAGTATCAGAGAATCAACTTTACGTACTGTTCTAACTGATTTGTGTTCATCACTTTTAGCAAATAACATCAAAACAGTTTTCATAATTAATGGACATCATGGAAATCTAAAATCAATCAAAAATATTGATGTGAAACTTGAAAAACTTTCAAAAAACAAGCTCAAAGTGTTTTCATTATCCTATTGGTATTTTTTGAAAAGAGAGTTTGATCATGCAGGATTTGTAGAGACATCATTGATGTTAGCAATTTCAAAAAATATCAAAATGAAATTAGCGAAGAAAGGATTAATCACAGATGGAATGACAAAGCAAGAAATCAAAACACTTGGAAAACTAGCTAATCAATCATTTCCCAAAGCTGCCAAAAATGGAATTTGGGGCGATCCTACAAAAGCTACAAAGAAGGACGGACAAGTAATTTTAGCTGAAATCCTTAAAAATCTAGGAAAAAAGTGTCAAACTTGCCTTACTGAGCATAGCTCTTAATTTCACCAATGAAATTTTAATATAATCCCTCAATATCAAAGTCAATAAGTGAAATAGATGTCCGTTGATATGGCAGTAAAAGTATTGGATGAGAGTATCAATGAAGTAGTATTGGTAAAACTCAAAGGAAACAAGACAATTAGAGGTAATCTACTTGGTTTTGACCAACACATGAACCTGCTACTCGATTCTTCAGAGGAAATCCCTGCTGAAGGCGATTCTAAAGGCCTTGGAACCATTGTAGTTAGAGGAGATAATGTAGTTATGATATCTCCACCACCACCAAAGAAATAGGTGATTTGAGATGGTAAAAGGTACAACTTCCATGGGTGGTTTTACAAAGAAAAAAGTTCACATCAGATGTAGAAGATGTGGTAAAAACTCGCTTCATAAACGTCATCACAAATGTGCAAGTTGTGGATTCCCAGAGGCCAAACGCAGAAAGTATTCCTGGATTAAATGGTATACATAGATGCAAGAAATTGTTCTTATTCTTAGTTCATTAGCTGGTGTAGCTACAGCCGTTGCTGTACGAAGATTACCAAGAAACAAAAATCAATTGCTCAGTCTTGGCGCTAGTTCACACATTAAAAGTCAAATTAGTTCTCTAAGAATTGAAAAAGATATTCTGACTAAAACAATTTCAAGATTATACCAGGCAGACTCTGAATTTTCCAAAATTCAAAAGGACAAACTGTTACTAAGATATCAACACCAATTAGGAATTGTTTTAGCTAAACTAGAAAAACTTGAGCAAGCAAGTAAACATCCAGACTTGGGTCCAGTAGGTGATGGTTTGATTACTTTGATGGATCAAAAATTATCAAAACTAGATGATAGATTGTATGAGATATCATCAAAGTTGGCAAGTACAAAAATTGAAACGCCAAAGACAAAAGAATCAGAAATAAAAAATCAAGAATCAAAACAAAATACATCAAAACCATTCAATTTTGAGAAACCAAAAGAAACAAAGATGGAGCCAATTGTAATTCCTCCAGCAAGATTCAAGCAATCATTTGAATTAACTACTTTAACAAATATTTCAAAAAAGGAATCAAAACAAGAGATTGTAAATCCAATGCCACAGCCAAAGGTAACACAGCCTGAAATAATCAAACCAAAAGAAGAGATAATCCAAGAAATTATTCAGCCAAGACCAAAAGTGGAAGATAAAATTGAGATTATTCAGTCAGTTACACCAAAAGCAGAGCCAGTATTAGAAACTAAGCCTGACATTAACAAAGAAGTTGCAAAGATTACAGAGTACAAGGCACTCCCAGAACCAGAACAAAAACCAATAACAATAGATGATGACTTTGATAATGATGCAGATGATTTAGATAAAATCAAAGAAAGTATCGCAAAAGTTATGTCAAAGCTTGATCAGGCAGAGGTAGAGTAATTGTCTTTTGATGATGCCATTTTGGCATTATCAAATAATGCACTAAAATTTGTTAAAGATGATTATGTAATTGGATTAGGCAGTGGTAGAGCCGCTACTGTATTTGTAAAGTCACTTGGAAAATTAATCAAACTAAAAGGTTACAACATTAAAGGAATTCCAACTTCGCTACAAATCAAATTAGTTGCAGAAAAAGTGGGAATACCTCTAATAGAAGCTGATCAAGTAGACCACATTGATGTTGTATTTGATGGTGCAGATCAAATTAATTCTCAAAAATTTGTAATCAAAGGTGGAGGAGGTGCTTTACTGCGAGAAAATATTTTATTTAATCTTGCAAAAAAAGTTGTAGTCATGGCAGACAAAACAAAGTTTGTAAAAAATTTTACGAGAACTGTTCCAGTAGAAGTTCATCCATCTGCTAGAAATTTAGTAATAAATTCTATCAAAAAACTAGGAGGAACAGCACAACTACGTTCATTAGATAGAGGCTATACATTTTTTACAGAAAATGGTAACATAATTTTGGATTGTAATTTTGGAACGATAAAAAATCCAAAAGTACTTACTCAAAAAATAAAACAAACAACTGGAGTTCTGGAATCTGGAATTTTTCTTAGAAAGCCAGATGTAATTTATAGAGCCAAAACAGGTGGTAAGTTTGATATTCTCTAGAGTTTTTCTAAAAATCTACACTTTTTTGCCAAATTTTCCAAGTAGTGGGACAAAAACATAGTGTGATTCGTTTTTAATTTTAACAATACCTCCAGAAGTTTTTTTCAGCAAAACTAAAGACTGAGAAGAGTCCCCCACAGGTGCAATTATCAGCCCATTTTCACTTAGTTGTTCAAGTAATGGTAAAGGAATTTCTGTGCATGCTGCAGTAATTATGATTCTATCATAAGGTGATGCTTGTGGATAACCCAAACTGCCATCACCTAAAATCACATGGGTGTTATCCAGTTTGAATTTTTCTAAATTTTCTCTTGCAAATTTTACTAGTTCTGGATGTCTTTCAACAGAATAAACAGTTCCCGTTCCTGCCAAGTAAGAAAGAATTGCAGTCTGCCAAGCAGAACCAGTACCAATCTCAAGAATTTTTTGTCCATTCTTAATATCTAACCACTCTGTCATTCTTGATACAACTCCTGGTTGAGAAATGGTCTGGTTTTTCATAATTGAGAGAGGTTCATTGTAATATGCTCTATCTAGTTCTGATGTTTGGACAAATTCATGTCTAGGAATATTTCTAAATGCATTTTCAACGTTATAATCATTAAGAAAACCTGAGTCTCTCAAAGAACTGATTAAATCATTTAATGCTATCTGATATTTTTTTTCAATTTTAATTCTATTCATATAATATAGATATTATTTTTTATCATTTAAACCCAATTTTGTTATTTTGAAAATTAGTTAATTTTTCGTTCAACTAGTTTACCATAACCAAGTTTTCCGATTATTTCAAAGTCATCAGCAACTATTTCTCCTCTAACAATTGTTTTAACAGGCCATCCTTTTAGATTTATTCCTTCATATACAATATAATCAGAAAAGCCTCCAAACAAATCAGATGTTATTTTTTTTTCTTTTTTCAAATCTATCATAGTAATGTCTGCATCAGAGTTCTTTTCTAGTGTTCCTTTTTGTGGATACATTCCAAAAATTTTAGCAGCGTTTTGACTTGTAAATTGCACAAACTGTTCAAGTGTTATTATGTTTTGATTTACACCATCATTAAGCAATATTGGAATTACTGTTCCAATTCCTGGAAATCCTGCCAATGCTCCCCAAATATCATCTCCAGCTAGTTTGAGTTTTAGTTGATTTGCAACATGATCTGTACCAATAGTATCAATTAGATTCTGAGAAAGAGCATTCCAAACTGCCTTGTTGTCATTTTTTGTTCTTATTGGAGGCATGACCTTAGCAAGATATCCTTTTTGTTTTTCATAAGATAAAGTAAGATAATGAGGACATGTCTCAACAAAAATTTTTGTTCCAAGTTTTCTCTCTTCTTTAATCTGTGCTAGTGCTCGCTCTGAACCAATGTGAGCAAAGTAGATTACACAACCATAATCTCTTCCAAACTTTGAGACAGTCTTGATTGCTTTTGCCTCAGATTCAGGAGAACGACTATTAGACCAAGCAGATAACCCATCTTGTTTTTTTTCTTTTGCAGTTTTAATCCCACATTCACATGATTCATAGTCTTCTGCATGAACAAGTATTGGACAACCAAGCGAAGCTGCAGTCTTCACAGCCTGTTCAACTATTTTATCAGTAACATCTACTTGAGATGTAATAAGTTTGGAGGAGTTTGGAGGCATATCCATGTATACATGACCAACTTCGCCACCAAGATTCATGTAAATTTTGAAAGATGTGATTCCTTTTTCAACACAAAAATTCATCTCATTGATTTGTTGAGAATTAAAAACTGATGCATGAATTGCGTAATCAATATAATGACTTTGAGATGATGCGTCAAGCTGAGCTTGTAGTGAGCTAGAAAATGAATCTCCCAACCGAAGCATTCGCATCATAGTAGTTATTCCACCAATTGCTGCAGCATAAGATTCAGTTTTTGCTGCTTCATTAATTGGAGAATATACACCATAGTGAACATGAGTATCAATTGGGCCAGGAATAGAGATTAATCCATTTCCATTGATTTTGTTATCACAAGCAGGAATATCATTTGTAAACCCGATAATTTTTCCCTCGTCAATTATAATATTTTTATCCAATATTCCCTGAGGAAGTATAATGTGTGAATCGGTAATCACAGTATCATACGTCATCTGAAAATTTTATACCTGACAGTCTATTATGCGTTGAGATGATTTATTCTTGTATTTCCATTTTAATTACTTAATCATCAAAGTTTTCTTCATCTGTTGATCTTCTACATGGCTTAATGGGAACAAAGAGTATTGCCTTGTGGCCTATCATACTAGTAGTATGTTAGTGTATAGCATAAAGACTAAGGAATTTTTTCTATATTTTTGGATCCAAAATGGCAGTTCCTTATTTTATGAACTAAAACATACTGTGTTATGGTGTTTATTGAGAAAATGAATAAAAATACAACTAAAAGAAGTGATTCAAGGGCCGGTGGTTTAGGGGTATAATGCCTCGTTCGCAACGAGGATGTCGAGGGTTCGATTCCCTCCCGGTCCACTTTTCTAGAAACTAATATACATAAATAAAAAATACTAACGCCATGGAAGTTTTTGACGGTAAGAAAGCTGCAACAGATTACATGTCAACACATACTCTAGCATTTTCAACTCCAGAATTAACTCTAATGAGATTTGCATTTTGGTTAGGAGATTCAGTCCCAAATCCAAAAAACGAAGGAAAGGGTTTTCCAAGAATGATGACATTTTTGACAGAACAAGATTTTGAACCCGTTTTAATCGATGATGATGTATTTGTACCATCTGGTGCAATTGGAAGTACGGCATTTACGGGGAACGCCTACAAAGAAGAAAAGACAGACGGAAAGTTTTGTTCTGAATGTGGCACAACTCTTTCAGCAACAGCAAAGTTCTGTCCTGAATGCGGTACAACACAAGAATAAAAAAATAATTTTAAGTTTTAATTTTATGTTTTAGATCCACACTTTGTACAAAACTTTGCATTTGGTCTTAGTTCAGCACCACATGAAGAACATCCATTTCCACTAGGTGGTGTAACTGTATCTCTAGGTATCAAACGTGGATCTGGTGATGGTAAAGTTCCAGGGTCTCCAAATGTTTCTTGTGCAGAAACAATTCCTGGTGGACCTGCCCCACCAACAGGATTTTCTGCAGTTCCAGCCCTTGGTGGCATTCCTGCTCCTCCTGCCATCATTCCAGGATTTCCCATTCCTGGCATCAAACCAGGAGACTGTGTATTTCCAGAACTCGAACCCATTGCTTTTTTCATCTCAAATATTACTTTGATCGCTAGAAATTCTAATGCAGAATATGCTACTACATAATCGCCTAGTTTTTGGAAGAATTCTTTGTCACTTAGTTGACCTTTCTTGTACATATTGTTAGTATCTAGAAATGTTTCATAGTATCCTTGAGATTCATCAAACAAACTTTCTAGTTTTTCATATAGCATGTTTAGTGTATCTACTTCACCAAATGACATGATCTCACTCCATTTGTAGGAATATTAATTCTTTAGGAACAGAATTTTGACTGACATTTGCTGTTTACCCTGATAAGCACAACTTGAGCCTGAATCAACTATTTTTGAATCTAAAAAGATGTTTATTTTTTTAATCATTTTTAGATATTTTTTCAGAATTTACACTAGTTACAATAAATCAAATAATCATCATACAATAAATCAAATAATCATCATACAGTAAATGTGTCAAAGAAGACAGAAGAAAAAGAAAAATTCATAGAAAGAACTCCAAAGGGTAAAATGTTAGCCTTTACCTAGAAAATAACTATTTACTAAATCCCTGATTATTTATTACATTAATTGTAATTGTAGACTTTATTCTAGGTATTTTTCTAATCTTTTTGCTGACAATTTCAGAAATGTCATTATATGTAGGAGCCACAATCTTGCAAATTATTTCATGGCTTCCAATCAATACATTAGCCTCTACAACTTCAGGAATTTCTTCCAAGTTTTTCATAACACTTGATTCATCAGACTTTAAACAATGAATAGTGACAAAGGCTTGAGCCATATGTCTGTCTAATACCTCTTGTTCAATTTTATTTGTTTTTAAGAATCCTGATTTTTTATCGACCAGTAATGTCAGAGTTGATCTGATGTTTGAAATTTTTCTTATTCCATTTGAAATGTCATGTTGAATATCTTGTTCATCAGAAGATTCTAGTTTGGTTAAGATATCATAGGCCCCAAATGTACCAAATGCATCAGTAACACTTGGTATGTTGTTTAGATTAGAGATTACAGAATCTTCAGTTCCAGATTCACTTACTATTAGAACATACGCTGTTACCATAAATTCTCCTAATTTTGTCCCTGAATTCCCATCAAGGTAAGAGTTGAACGAACATGTTCAAGTTTTCTGATGTTCCAAATAATGATTTCTCTAAGTTTGTCCCTTTCAGGGTTCTCTATCTTTGCAATTATGTCATATGCACCAAATGTTCCATGAACCTCCTTGACTGAATCTATATGCTTTAGGTCATTGATTATATCCTCTTCAGAACCAAGATCACAATTAACTAAAACATAAGCAGTTTCCATGTAACAAATATGTTAGAAAAATATTTAAGCAGAACCATAAAAAACATTTAAAATTATTTAATTATTGACTAATAAACTGAACAATTAGAAATTACTTGATTTGTTTGAAAGCTGACTGATTCATCCTTTGCATGGCCTCACTTGTACGCATAGACCAGCAAATCGATGCTAGCATTTTTCAATAGGACATTGTATCAGCTTTCAACATTATTGTACAATAATTAAATAAAAATCACATTTTATGAGAATGAAAATATGTTTATTTTTTTCTGATTATTTTTACAATAATTAAGAAATTTGATAATTAAAGTTATTTTCAATATTATTGTTAGAATATTAATGCAATCTAATATTCGTCAAGACATCAAAAATTTGGAAGATGAGATTTTACGAGTAGAGGAAAATATTGTAGAATTTTTGGGTGTAAATTATGATAAAGGAATTAAAAGATCACTTCATCAACTAGAAACTGATCTAAAATATCTCAGCATTATTGCAAATGGGGCTCCAATTGAGAAAAATGAAGACAGAAAGATAATGGATTTTTTAAGAATACATTACAACTATTTGCAAAAACTATCTGTTCCTGCATAGTTATTCAAACATTTGTTTAGTTTTTTTATAGTTAATCTTATCTAAAATGTATCTATTGTAGTGTAAATGGATAAATCTTCTAACGAATCAAAAGATATCTTTGATGTATCTAACAAAAATATTAAGAGATTTTTTAATGAGATTGAAAAATCTTCTCCTAAATACCGTCAATCAATCCCAAAACTTCAGCAAGATTACATTGATGCATGGAAAACTGTAATTAATTCAGCCATTTCTTTGGAACAAGAATATGTAATCAAGATAGGTTGTAAGACGGAAGTACCAGAGTCTGTTCTAAGAACTATCCGTGATATTACTGACATCTCTCTCCAAGCATATACCCAACAAAATAAAATTAGTGCAGATACATCAAAGACACCAAAACAGGCGTTTGAAACATTTAATCAAAACACAAAATCGTTTGCAACTCTAAATAAAGAGATTATGGGTTATATCATGTCTGTATTTGAACAGAAATTAAACACCTAATTCTGTTTTTTATTCAGTCTAGATCAAAAAAGAGGAAAAATATGTTTCGGGATTTATGCAAGTGCTCTATCAATCATATTTTTGTATGATTCTTTAGAAGCAGCACCTACTTGCTGACTAACTATTTTACCTTTGTTAAGGATGATTAAGGTTGGAATACTAAAGACATTGTATTTTGATGCCAATTCATTAGCCTCATCAACATTAACCTTGACAAATTTTACTTTGCCATCATAGTCATTTGCCAGTTCTTCTACTACTGGACTCACCATTCTACATGGACCACACCATTCTGCCCAAAAGTCTACAAATACAGGAATATCAGAGTTCATCACATCGATTTCCCAAGACTTTGCATCTGAAACTTGTGTAACTGTCATTGTACTATTATTTTATTGCCCGTACCTAAAAATGTTCACCAGAATTAATACCATATCTTTTGTTGGATAATTAATCTTGACATATACTTAAATGACGTTTTAATAAAACTCAGATATGAGTTCAGAACTTAGACTTAAAAAATTAAGAGGTTCTGGAGGCTATGTTATGGCCAAAGTTACTGATGAACAACAGACGAAAGGAAATCTTGGTGGTCCTGATCTGTTTTTAGCAGCAATTGGTAGATTAGATCCAGAAACAGTTACTAAATATTTTTGCAATATCTGTGAAAAAGAATTTGAGGGTCCTCCAAAAATAGAATTTGAGAATCCTAATGAAGAAGTTGCAGAAAATCTAATTCTTGCAGAAAAAGGGCAATACATATGTAATTCATGTAATTCTACAATTGCAGAATATAGAGAATTTAAAAAACAAGACGAGACAGGGAAAATTGGAAATGCAAAACCAGTAGAGGCAGTAGTTGAAAGTGCACCACAACAAGTTGCAGAGCCGGTTACACAAACTCCACAGAATACAGTTACACAGCCAGGCCCAGTAACTTCAGTTACTTCAATTGAAGGAAGAGCAGTATATGATGAAAATGCTAACAAGATTGGAGTTGCAAAACAAGTAGGTATTGATGCTACACAGTCAATGGTTCTAGTATTAACTAAAAATGATGGTATTGAAGGTAGTATCCCATGGAAAAGTATCAAAAAGATTGGAGAAATAATTCTTCTAGGAAATCCAGAAGCTACTACTCAACCAGGAAAATGCTCTAATTGTGGTTTTGGAAATAAGGAAGGTTCCAAATTCTGTGAAGAGTGTGGAACCAAGCTCTAATAGCTAACAAATTTAATCAATGGTACTACAGGCGATGATGTAATGGCAAAAAGATCTGTCTCAAAAGGAGTTATCAAAGACATCGTAATAGTTGTGGTAGGAGTTTTAGTTATTTGGTTAGGTCTAACATTAGTATTTGGAACACAAAATCCATTTTATGTAGTTGCAAGTGGAAGTATGACTCCAGAATTACAAGTATATGATGTCTTAATAGTTCAAGGACATGAGCCTTTTGAAGATATTGAGATAGGAGACATTATTGTATTTAATCGACCATCAGACCATAACAGAGTAATTGTACACAGAGTAGTCTCAATAATTGATGACGATCCAATAACACTTAGAACAAAAGGAGATTCAAATCCTGCGTCAATTCCTGGAACTGACTTTCCAATTACTGAAGAAGAATACATAGGAAAAGTAGTATACACACTTCCACAAGTAGGATATGTTACACAGTTACTAAAACCGCCAATTAACTATGTCATAATTGTAGTTGTGATAGGGATAATGATTGTAAAACAGTTAACAAAAAAGAAAAAGGAAAAAGATCTCACAATCTCAGATCCGGTTGATTCAGAAAATCAAGATACAATTAAAGAATTATCAGATATTGGTAAAATAGAAAAAGATTCTGAATATTCTGAATATGTAGAAAAATCAGAGATTGTAGAAGACAAAAAAACAGATGAATCAACTAAAACATATTCAGCTGAAGCAACGAAAACAGATGAGAAAACACCTGAGAAGGATAAGGAAGAGTAAATCAAATCCGCTGAAATCTAGGCAAACAGGTTCACATTATGCCAAGAAAAAAGCAATAGATCGTCCTGTTTGCTTGGTGAGATTATTACGTAAAATTGACTAAAAAAGGATCCTGAGAAATCATCAGTTCCAAGAGTAGAATTACTTATCAACTAGCATAAAATAAAATTTGTTATTAAAATTCATGATCATTTCTTTTAAAAACTAAAAAATATTTTACTCTATAGAATAGAATCTTTTGTTTGGAATATTCGTTTAAAGTATCCAGAAGGTTCTGATGGTTCTTCAATATCATTAGTGATGCCAGCTAGCTTCTTTGCAAGATTCTTTTTGTACCCAATCTGCATCTGTCTTTGAATTTGAATTCTTTGTGCTTGTGGGGAACCTGCACCATGCATAGATTCTGTAAGATATCCCACAGAATTTCTTCCAAGGGTCATGTTTTCAATTAGTCTAAGAATTCTCATTCTGTTTTCAACATCAACACCTTTTCTTCCTACAAGGAATCTTTTGAGTAATGGGCCAGCCACTGGATGTCTAAAGTCTTTTTCAGATGGAAGAGTTACTACTAGTCCACCTGCAATGTCTTGTGCAAGTCTACTAATCTCATATGGGAATCGAGTAACGTTGTGTTTGCAAACTTGTGCAAGCATATCTTCATTTAGATATACACCTGACTTCAGCTTGTGTGCTAGATAGGAAGATGCTATTCCTGCAGCAAATATTGATTCATTAAGATGGGTCATCTCAACAATTTTGTCTTTAATGTGAGATACATTTGGTACTCCATTATAGTCAGCAATTGTTGCTGCAGCACCAATGAGTACATCACCAAGTCCTGTTTTGCATACATAACTACGTCTATGATAACAAGTAAAACGCTCTATAAGTGAAGATGCATATTCATATTCTCCATGCATGAAGACTTTGTCCCATGGAATAAACACTCTTTCTAAGATCATTAAGGCTTCTTGCCCAGCATATTTTGCGTTACCATCATCAATGTCACCATCTTCCATACTTCTAGTGTCACAAGATTGTCTACCATAGATGTAAGTAACTCCTTTTGCATCTGCTGGAATTACACCAACAAATGCCCATTCTTTATCCTTTTCTGTTAGTCTAACTGTTGGCATCAAAATTATCCAATGTGAATTAATACAACCAGTTTGGTGTGCTTTAGCACCAGATACATAGATTCCTTTATCATTAGTCTCTACTACTCTAGTAAACATCTCTGGATCATCTTGTTCTGATGGTCCTTTGCTTCTATCGCCTTTAGGATCAGTCATTGCACCACCAATTACAAGATTTTCTTGTTGAACCATCTTTACAAAATCTAAGAATCTTTGATGATAGTTAGTTCCATGTTTTTCATCTATTTCAAAAGTTATAGAGTGTAAAGCATTCAATGCATCCATTCCAACACATCTCTGGAAACATGTTCCAGTGTTTTGTCCTAGTGTTCTTTGCATTTTATTTTGTAAAACTAAATCTTCTGCACTTTCTGCAATGTGCAAAAATCTGTTAACTTTAAATCCGGAAATAGATGAATCAGCGGTAGCTAGAGATTCGTCACGTATTGCAAGATCATAAGTTTCTGCAACTGCGTTAATTGATGGTCTAATCATTGGATGATCTACTGGTTCTTTAACTAATTCTCCAAATAGGTAAACTACTAGATCACGGCCTCTAAGACTTTGGATATAATCATCGCCTGTTCGAATGGTCTTTAAGACATTAGCCATGTATCAATATTTGTTTTCATGATGTATAAATATTCTAGATAGAAATGAGTAAAAATTTAGGAATAAATTGTTATCAGAGCCCTATTCGAACATCAAGAATTCTACAACCCTTTCCCTTTTCCATGACTAGTACAGGGTTCATGTCTAATTCTTTGATTTCCGTAAAGTCAGAAACTAGTTGAGATAATCTCTGAATGCACTCAGAGAGTTTTGATATGTCTGACGGTTTTTCACCTCTTACACCTTGTAGGATTTTTTGGGTCTTAATTGAGGCTATCATGTCATCAGCTTCTATTTCAGTTACTGGTGCTAGCTTGAATGTAACATCTTTGAGAACTTCTACATAGATTCCCCCCATCCCAAGCATAATTACTGGACCAAATCCAGGCTCTAGCTTTGAACCAATGATTAGTTCTTTACCACCTTTTACCATCTCTACAATCAAGACACCTTTAATCTCGGCTTTCTTGTTGTAATTTTTAGCATTTTTAATAATTGTTTTAAATGCAGTTTTAAGCTCTGCGTCATTTGTCAAGTTTACTTTAACACCACTTGCATCAGACTTGTGAATAATCTGAGGTGACACAATCTTCATCACTACAGGATACCCAATCTTCTTTGCAATTTTTACTGCTTCAGATTCTGTTGCAGCAAGTGCACTTGATGGTAATGGTAATCCATATGCTTTAAGAATTTCGAGTCCTTCTTCTTCTAGAAGGTTTGATCTTTTTTCTTTTTTAGCTTGATCAAAAATTTTCTTTACTTTTTCTTTGTTTACTTTGAATTTAGTGATTTTTCCAGTTGGGGATTTGATCCAGTTAGAAAATCTGAGCATTGCTGCAAGAGTTCTGATTGCTCCTTCAGCATATGTATAATACGGAACATTTCCTCTTGCCAAAATTTCTCGGTTGGTAATTCCTTCATCTAATCCCATCAAACTTGCAAGCATTGTCTTCTTGTATTTCTTTGACATTTGAACAATAACTTCTGCAAGTTTATCATAATCTAGAGTTCCAGAAGGAGTACACATTGTGATAACAGAACCAACTTTTGGATGTTTGAGTACACGATCTAAAACATTATTGAATCGGTTAAAATCAGCATCACCAACAATATCAACAGGGTTTCGAGAGCTTCCCCAAGGGGGGATTACCTCGTCAATCTTTTTTCTAATACTCGTAATATTTGCCATCTTGATTTTTGTCTTAGAGCATGCATCAGTAGAGATGATTGCAGGACCACCTGCATTTGAGACAATAACAAGATCACCACTTGATGGCAGTGGTTGTTTAGAAAACGCTGTTGCATAATCAAAGAGCTCTTCCATAGTATCAACTCTTATTGCACCAGATTGTTTTAGCACAGCATCATAGATTTCATCCGAGCCCATCAAGGCTCCAGTATGAGACATTGCAGCCTTTGCGCCTTCAGGACTGCGTCCTGATTTGAGAACAAGAATTGGTTTTTTCAGTTTTTTAGTAATATTTTTACAAACTTTAAGGAATTCTTTACCATTGCCCATATCTTCTAGATACATTACAATAACTTCAGTTTGTTTATGATTTGCAAGTATCTTCAGGATGTCAACTTCACTCATTGTAGCTTTGTTTCCAAGACTGATCACTGCAGAGAAACCTATTCCTTGAGCACTAGCATCTTCAACTAATGCAGCACATATTGCACCACTTTGAGATACAAGTGCAATTTTTCCAGATTTTGGTGTAATTTTAAGAAATGTGGAATTCATCATTGTCTTTGGATCAAGATTCATGACACCAAGACAGTTTGGTCCAATGATTTGGATATTATATTTTTTAGCTATATCTTTAATTTCTTGTTCACGTTTTGCACCTTCTTCATCAACTTCTTTGAAACCAGCTGTAATGATAATGACGCCTTTGATTTTTTTCTTGCCACATTCTTCTAACACTTGTGCAACCAATGTATTTTTGATAACAATAACTGCAAGATCAATTGGTTTTGGAACATCTAAGACATTCTTGTATGCTTTTTTGTAAAAGACTGTGTCTCTTGAAGGACTAATTGGAAAAACAGTTCCTGTAAAACCATTCATTATGTTTGAGGTGATGGTAGCTCCAACACTTCCTCTCTTGTCAGATGCACCAATTACTGCAATTGATTTTGGTGATAAAAAGACAGACTCTGCCATGTAAGTTGGATCTAAGGATTTTATATAATAAAGTTGTTCATAGAAATTTTTGATCTATGATTTTTTAGCTTCCCAGCATTTTTCCTGCTAGATTCTCTTTTCTAGGAATCCATACTATTGAAAGATCAGAAAATTTTCCCATAATGCTCCAAGCTTCTTGTGCTAGAATTCGAAGTTGTTCATTATTAATTGCAAATTCGTGATTTAATTGATTTACAGTATTTTTGGAATCACTGTAAATGGTAATTTCATCATTTGAATCAACAAACTTGTTTAATGCGAAAATTATTGACAAGTATTCAGCCTGATTGTTAGTTATGTCTGGTTTTTTTTCGTAAAATGATTCTCCTGTCTCTTTTACAAAATATCCGAATCCGCTATTGGAACCTCCAGAACCATCAACATAAACACTAATTCTCATCATTATACAACCTCACTAACTTTACATTCAGATTAACTACTATCAAGAAAATGATTGCGGATATACTTTGTGATATAATTGATGCCAAATATGGATCATAGTCTATTGTCAGAAAATAGTACTGCAAACTCCATCTAGCAATGGTATAAACAACTTCAGCAGTTCCAAGTGAGGTAACTAATTTTATGAGATCACGTTTTAATTTTACAGTATCTGTACCTCCAGATTCAATGCGATATTTTTTTCTGTTATCAAAATAATACAACACACCAAAAACTGAAAAGTAAATGGAATAATCTGCAATTGTAGTATATGTTGAGTTTAGATAGTCTTCTTGATCAGATAAAAGTTGGGCAATTGCTGCAGAAATAATTATTGATGTTACAATTGCAATTATAATATTTTTGTTAAGTTTAAGATAGTCTTGTAACACAATTTAGAATATTTTTTGTTACAATTAAACTAAGGTCAGTCCAAAGTAATCTTTAGGAATATTATCAATCCTGCAAGTTCTGCAATACCCACTCCTAGCATATATGGAAATATTTCATTTGAGAAAAGCATCTCCATTGAGAAATATGCAAAGGCACCAATGACATTATGTAAAAACAACATTACAGTAACAACAATCATACCTAATGGAAGCTGCGCTCGAGTTTTTCCATACATCTTTCCAAATATGGCAATTAGAATTGCAAGAATTCCCATATTTGCAATTGAAACAATAGATAAGATTAGTGATGTAGGTTCCATTTAGTGAAAAACACCTCTTGAGGTTTTATTTACTTTTACCCAATTTTCTTTCAATTTCTTCAAATGCCTCAATATTTACTTCAAGAAAGGTAGAGATGAAAAATGTAATGCCATACTTCTCTCCAACTTTAGTGATCATGTTATTTTTTTCAAGTACTCGAATATGATGTTGAATGGCTTTGTAATCTAGACCTAGCTCTTTTGCCAGTTGATTAGTATTAAGTGGGTTTTCCTTTAATTTTGAAATAATTTTTAATCGATTCAATCCTCCTCGAGAAGCTGCAAATACAAACCAAAGCAGTCTTTTTGCGTCAGGATCATTTGCCATAAGTAATGAAAATTCTTTTGATTTACTACTAAAAGGTATTTTGTGGTTTAATCATAAAAGAAAGTATAAAAAACATAATCAAGCAAATTTCTTTGAAATAAAATGATGTTAAATTATGATGCGCCATTATACAGACCACCTTCAGAATCAAAGTCATTGATTTTCCAAATAACATTAGGTTGTTCATTCAACGAATGTTCTTTTTGTGATATGTATAGATCAAAAGAGTATTCTGAAAGAACATGGGATGAGGTAAAAGCAGAAATTGATATGATGGCAAATTATTTGCCTGACACTAGAAGAGTATTTCTTGCGGATGGAGATGCATTGAATCTTGATTCAGAGTACATGATAAAAATTGTAAAATACATTAAAGAAAAATTTGCAAAGCTTGAAAGAATTTCTTGTTATGCAATGCCAATGAACATTCTAAAGAAAACACCTGAAGAACTAAAGAAAATGAATGAAGCTGGACTGGATATGTTCTATCTAGGAATTGAAAGCGGTTCTGACATAGTTCTGAAGAAAGTAACAAAGGGAGCTATTGCAAAGACAATCACAAAATCTGTCAACAAGGCAAAAGAAGCAGGTTACATAATGTCATGCATGATAATTTTGGGATTGGGTGGAAGGACATATTCTAAAGAACATATCAAAGGTACTGCTGAAGTGATTAGTGCATGTTCGCCACAGTATGTGGGAGCTCTGACTCTGTATCTGGAAAAGGGAATAAAGCAAGAATTTCTTGACAAGTTTGAAGAACCATTTATTAAAATTAATGATGATGAATCATTAGAAGAACTTCATGATTTGATTAGCCAAATAGAAACCAAAGACGAGATTATTTTTAGAGCAAATCATGGTTCAAATGCATATACAGTCAAGGGTACTTTACCACAGGACAAACAAGAGATGATAGATAGAATAGAATGGATGAAACATCATCCAGAAATTATTCGTCCAGAGGGGCTACGAGGATTCTAAATTAAAGATTATCAATTATTGGTTTAAGACTTTCTGGCAGTTCTGGCAATTCTGTATGACTTTCATTATTTTGGAGGATTTCAGGTCCTATACGTCTAACTCGTTGAGTTCCAATAAGTGTGTCAATATTTCTTTGAACGTCTTTTTCTGATAAAATATCCTTTAATTTTTCAATGATAGTTTCTTCATTTTCATATTTTTTGATTGCGTACTGAACAATAATCATTTTTTCATTCATTGAATAGTCTGTCATTAGAAAATACAAATTTGTGCAGAGTAAAAAACATTACCTGTTATTCAGAGAGTTTCTTTTCAAGTTCATCAATTTTTGGAATACCTGTAAACTCTAATTTCTCATTTATGACTAATCCTGGAGCAGTAAAAATAGGATATTTTTCTAAATATTCTGGTTTTTCTGTGACATCAATCAAATCATATTGCACTTCAAGTTTTTCTAACATTTTTTCCAAAACACTACAGTTTGAGCAACCAGGAGTGGTCAGAACTTGTACTTTCATGACTCTGCAAACTGTTCTGGGTTTTGCTCAAATGCCCATCTACATGAAGCACAACAAAATCGGTATTCTTTTCCATTATGAACAAGTGGTTCGCCTTTTTCTCCTACATCCATTCCACATACAGGATCTTTCATGCAATTACCTCTCTTTTTTTCTTGATAAAATACCAAACGATTGGAAATGCAATTAGGCATATAAATAAAAGTGGTACAAGGTCCTTAGGCAGTTCAGCTTGACGTTCGTGTTCATGTTCACCCATTTCAAATTCGGATGGAATTGGAGTCATTGAAACAATATTATTCCATCCAACATGAATAATTGTACTTTCATACCATTCATGTCCACCAGGAATACCATTGATTATCAAAAATGCGCCAATAACAATCAACATCCAGCCAGTAAGCTTTTCAATATTTTCACGATTTACTGTAATTCCTTTTGTTGCATTTACTCCTATAATTGCCAGAACTGACAACAAAATTAGAGGAATTGCACGACCCACACCGTGTACTGCCCCCAAGCTTGCGCCAATCTCTACACTTCCAGTTCCTGCAATATAGATTAAAAGCCAATAAAACAGTGGGTTTGGACATCCAACACCAGCATTACCTAATAGTAATCCCATGAAAAACGATTTTGAATAATCACCACGATTTTGGATGAATTTTGGAGTTCCAGAATATGCGGGTAACTTTAATTCAAATAATTTTAATTGAGACAATCCGAAAACAAACGCTGCAATTCCTGCAATCAAAAACATGTAACCTGAAATATCATCTAAATCAGCTGTTTGTCCAACTGCTCCAATACCTATACCATAAAGTGAAATTGTGATTGTAAGACCTGCGCCAAATAACAATGCCATTGACAGGCCTTTCTTACCACCTTTTCCCATGCTAAGTGGAATTATTATAAAAACAAGTGGAAGTGTACATGGCAGAATTATCATTGATAGTCCTGCAAGATATGAGATGATTAACCAAGAAGGATAAGATAGTTCTTGACCTGCGCCAATTGCGATATCGTTTGTTGCAGCAAAAATTCCTCCAACAAAAATTAGTGAAAACATGACAAATACAACAAAAATCAGGGATTTTTTTGCGCCTATTTGAGATGACATGATAATAGTGATTTTATCAGATATTTAATGAATGATTAAGAATTTTTTAGTCGTTAAAGATTAAATTCGTTCTAAAATAATAAAAGTTTAGAAGACTGAAGTTTTTTGCACTGTCCTTTACTTGATATGTGCTGAGATTTGATAAATTATTTTAAAACTTTACGAAGGGCCTCATTCAATGTTCTGGAATAACTATATGATGACTGTTCTTGCAGAATCATTTTTGCTTGACGAAGTCTAAGTTTTTTGTCAAGATCATCATCAATCATGATTGTAACACGTTTGCTCATATATGATATTATGATTAGTTTAATATAATAATTTTTCTATAAAAGTGGTATGCCTAATCAAAGGTAATTTCATAATATATTTTGATTCAAATTCCTAACAATTTTTGTGATTAGACAAGCCAAAATAAGTCTAAAATCATATAATTACCGTGATGGAAGATTTAACGTGATCACAGGTACGCAGTTAATAGAGAAATTTTTGTTTAAAATTGCAAAACAATGGATTGCAGGTAATACTGTTGATGATGCACTAATCTCAGCAAAAAATGCATATCGAACAGGAAGACATGCAATCATAAACAAATTAGGAGAATATCATACATCAAAAAAACAAATCAATACAACTTTGAAAGAGTATCGGAAAATTGTAAAATCTTTTAGAGAATGGAAAATACGTGGAGCCATTTCAATCAAGCCAACACAAATTGGTCTTTCAATCAGTCAAAAAGAATGCTATAGGAATTTTGAGAAAATCGTACAAGATGCACGTAATGCCCATGTTTTTGTTTGGTTGGACATGGAATCATCAGAGCATACAGATGAAACCATTGAAATTTATCATGCATTCTTTACAAAATATGAAAGACTGGGAATTGCCTTGCAGGCTAATCTCAAACGAACAGAAAATGATCTAAATGATTTGTTAGGTATTGGTGCAAAAATACGTCTAGTAAAGGGGGCATACAGGGAAAAAGCAAGCATATCCTTCAAAACAAGAAAAGACGTGGACTACAATTACGTAAAACTAATGAAAATACTATTCAAAAAAGGCAATGAATTTGCCATAGCGTCACATGATACAAAAATTATTCAAAAAGCACAAAATCTGTCAAAAAAGTATCCCAGAAAATTTGAGTTTCAATTTCTAAAAGGGTTAAGAGAAGAACTCAAGCCAGATTTAGTTAAAAAGAAATTTGTTGTTTCAGATTACATTCCATATGGTGTGAATTGGTTACCATATTCAATTAGACGAATCAAGGAAAGAAAAAGGAATATACTGTTACTTGGAAGTTCGTTGATTCAATCACATCGTGTTTGAGTTTGAGTCCTCATAAACTGTTGCAAATAGTTTTCACCGCCAGCCCCCTTTCCAGTGGAACCAGAATTTTTCCATCCAACAAAGGGCTGACTTGAAACCAAGGCTGCAGTAGTTGCACTGGCAAAGCGATTAGTGTAAACAACTCCAGCTTGAATTTTTGAAAAGAACTCATCTAACTGTTTTTTATCATTACTAAAAATACCAGCAGTTAGACCATATTCTGTCTGATTTGCAAGTTGAATTGCATCACTAAATTTATCATATCTTTGAATGCATAAAAACGGCAGGAATAATTCTTCTTTCACAAGTTTATGTTCTTCAGGTAATTGTGTAACTATTGTTGGTTCTACAAAGTAACCATTTTCAAATTCTGGTGAGGTTAATATTGAGCCTCCTGTAAGAATTTCTCCATCTTTCTTTGCCAAGTTTACAGCATCTTCAAATTTTGTTTTTGCTTCTTTGTTGATCACAGGACCCAAAAATACTCCCATTTTCCATGGCATTCCAATTTTCAAGTTTTTTGTTTTTTCAACAAGTTTTGAAATAAATTGATCTGCAACTTTGTTTTGAACGTATACTCTAGAGCATGCACTGCACTTTTGTCCTCCAAACCCAAAAGCCGCATTCATTACACCATCAGATGCTTTTTCCAAATCAGCATATTTTGTTACAATTACAGGATTTTTTCCTCCCATTTCAGAAATGAAAGGCTTTGAAGTAGATTTTGTAAATTCTTGAAATCCTTTCATGCCCACTTCACGAGAACCAGTAAATGCTATGCCATCAACGTCTGAACTTTCAATCAAAGTTTTTCCTACAATACTTCCAGAACCTGTTACAAAATTTATTGCGCCTTCTGGCAGTTCAGGATACAAGATTTTTGCAAACTGAAATGACGATAATGGAGTATTGCTTGCAGGTTTTAGAACTACAGTATTTCCTGTGATTAGTGCAGCAGTACTCATCCCTATTGCAATTGCAGAAGGAAAGTTAAAGGGAGCAATTATTCCCCAAACACCATAAGGTTTCATGATTGTTTGCGTTTTTTCATGAGGATTTGGGTGAAAAGTCTGTTTACAAAATCCCTCGTTTTTTTCTAGTTGTAATGCATAAAACCTCATAAAGTCAATGGTTTCATCCATATCTCCTATTGATTCAATACGATTCTTCCCATTCTCAAATGTCATTATAGCTGCCAAAAAGAATTTTCTACTGGAAAAAATATTGGCGCAATCTCTGAATATTTCAGCTCTCTTTTGATACGTAGTGTTACTCCACTCTTCAAATGCATTTTTTGCACTAGATATAGCATTTTTTGTATCGTCTGTAGATGCTTTTGGAAATTCTGCTACAGTAATTCGAGTATCTGAAGGGGAACTTACCGTAAAACAATCATCAGAATAGATTTCTTTTCCGTCAATTATTAAGGGATATTTTTTTCCAAACTCTTTTTGTACTTCGACTATTGCCTTGTCAAAATCTGCATGAAATTTATCAGTAGAGTTACTAACTATTACCTTACCCCATGTGTATTCATTTTCAAATTCAGACAAGTTATGTTTTACCTGATGAGTAAAGTACTTCAGAAATTATTCTAGAAGCCAAATGAGATGTCCTATCTTTTACATCAAAGCTTGGACAGACCTCCATAATATCCATGCCTATAATTCCTTTCTTTGATATTTCTTTCAACAGAAAAATCGCATCGGTACTGTTCAAACCCATAGGGACTGGAACAGAAACACCTGGAGCATATGCAGGATCAACACAATCCATATCAAATGAAATATACACTATATCACCCAATCTATGTAGTACTGTATTTGTTACTTGTTTGATTCCTCGTTCTCTTATGTCAAAAGGAGTAATCACATCTAGATTGTATTTTTTAATATTATCCAATTCTTCTTGCTCTGGAGTTCTAATTCCTATTTCAACGCTCGAGTCAATTTCAATATTTGGAAGTACATCATTTATCACAGATCCATAGTAGTTTGTAGTTGAACTTACAAAGTCTGGATGAGCGTCAAAGTATACCAAAGAAATTTTTCCGTGTTTTTTTGCCATTGCATTAATTATTTGTCGAGAAATGGAGTGATCACCTCCAATTGAGATAGGGATTTTTGAAGATACAGAAATTTTATCAAAGATATTTTCAATCTGAGATCGATTAATATTTCCCATATCATGAACTTTTTTTTCAGAGCCTTGAAAAGGACGTCCAAGAGAGATTTTTCCATCCCGTTCAAAAGAGTCACGTAGATTAGAGATTTGACGAATTTTGAATGGTGCTTCTTCGGTTCCTTTTCTTAATGCATGTGATTGTGATTCATCGGGTATGCCAACTATAACAAACTTTGCGTCATCAAAATTTTCAGTGTTAGCCCAACAAATTTTTTCCATGATTATTTCACAATACTATTAAATTTGTATTTTTCATTCAAAAATCTATAGTTTATGTCAATTTGAATCCAAGTGATCATCATGTTTTTGAATGATGGGGTGGTATTATAATGATGGAAATTCATTCTACAACCAAAGAAGAACTATTGAATGTCATTGAAAACGAGGCTAAGATTAGAATAGATAGTTTTGTCGAAGGAGCCATAGAACTAGCTGAAGAAGTTCATTCTGGAGTAAAAAGAGAAGATGAAAAATCATCATTTTTAGAAACACATGTTTGGCCTGTAACAATCGATGTAATGCGACATTATAAAAAAACAGGTAAACTACTTACAACTCTACAAATTGTTTCATCTATTTTACATGATGTAATGGAAGACAATGACAAGATTTTAGATGTGTATGCTTCCAAAGCATATGGATTTGATGCATACTTTCAGCATAGATGTGGAGATTATGTTTACAACGTAGCCATGACTTTGAAAACAAAACCCTTAGAAAATTATTCTGGCGCCAATGACGAAGAAAAACAAACTGCAAGATTTTTTGAGTATTGTGCTGATCTTATAAAAGCCGATTATGATGTAAAAATCATCAAGCTCTCAGATAGATTAAACAACATGAGGTTTATCTCTCAAATTCCAAGGCAGGAAAAAATAAAGCGATATCTTAGAGAAGCTGAGGACTTTTACATAGCATTTTCAATTTTTCCTCCAACTGTGAATGAATTTTACAATAAAATGAGACAAGCGTATGATGATCTAAAAAGTATCAAAATTACTGTGTAAATTTCTAACCGTATTTATAATGAATTCCTTTTTCGCCACGAGGGTGATGCCACTCTGTTTCTTGTGAACATGTTCCACAGTCTATGCATCCTTCATGCTGAATAATCACCTTTCCGTCTTCTTCACTGTAACATTTTGAAGGACAGAGGATTACCATTTTTTTCATGAACTCACTACTAGAATTTAGAACCTTGATGTGAGCAAGGTTATCATCATTATAATTTAGATTGGCAATTCTATCTGCTATAGGTGGAATTGTAGGCAAATAGGATGCAGAGATTGATTTTCCTAGTTTTTCTGCAAGTATTGTTGGTACTTTAACGTAGGTTTCTTCAGACTCTATCATTGGTATGAGTTTATCATAACCAATAATGTTTGCAAATTTTACAGCAATGCCTCTAAAAGTATCACTAGACATCATTTTTAGAATTGTACCATAGCGAGCGCCAATGATATCCGTGGGGACATCTTTTGCTGCATCTAAAAAGATCTTTAGATAATCTTTGTCTATTTGTTTCATATCTACAGTATATGGACTATGTTCTACTGATTTTGAATAAAATTCACCAAGAGAATTAGAGAAATCATTCTTATCAAGAGCTCTTGCTACTGCATTTGCTGCACGTACTCCGTCATCTATACCTACATTGATGCCTTCAATTCTTGGACCAAGAAAAACTCCTCTGCCTGCTGCATCTCCAACAAATAAGATATTCTTAAAGAATGGTTTTTTCACTCTACATCTTTTTCCGTCTGGAACTAATTTTGCGCCGTATTCATCTTCAAGGTAATCGGTTCCAAATGTAACGCCAAATTTGTCAGACATTGTCTCTTGAATGGATAACAATGTTGATTGAATTTCTTCTGCGTCTTTGTATTTGCCAGATTCAATTAACCTAGCTCGACCACTAGAAGAAAAGTTTGCTTCTCGAATCTCATACCAAGTTTTAATTAATTTTGCTACACCAAAACGAATTCGAAGTTTTTCTTCTTGTGAAAGATTCTTATCAATGTCTGGTCTAATTGGGACTTTATCTTTGATAAATTCACTAACCATTGGATTTTTCAGTAAAGTATCAATCAGTGTGTATGGTTCTGCTGGATTTCTTATTAGTGAATCAAGGTGATAGACAGCTCCTACTGAAAGTGTATCACGATTAGTATACAGAAATCCACCGCCAATATGATTTAGAGTAATATCGCCAGCAAAAAGATGTGCAGCACCTTCATCAGATGATATGCCAAATCTTTCGTCAATGATTTCTTCAGGTAATTTTACTATGACTTTAACTCCTTGGTATAGCTGTTCAGTTGTGAATTTTTTTCTAGCACCAACCATCTCTGCAATTTCTGAGTTTACTCCATCAGCTGCAATTACTGCCTTTACTTCAAACTCATCTAGCTCATCAGTTTGTATGATTGTGGTTCCAGTCTGTTCATTCCATGAGATTGATTTTACATGAACCCCAGGAATTATTCCACCACCCAGTTTTTCAGCACTCTCTTGTGCCTGTTTCGCAAACCAAGAATTTAGTTTATTCATAAGAACGGAATATCCGAAATTTGCCTGATAGTCATGTGCTGCAGTAAGATCCATTGAATAGACTTTGTCTTTTGATGTTGAATGAAGAATGTATTTTGTAATTTTTCTTTCAAGTGGTGCATCATCAAGGAAATTTTCGTATACTTGCTCAACATTTGTTACTTGACCTTTTTTGGGTTTTTTAGAATAAAGAATTCCACCAGATAGATTCTTTGAGCCAATTTTAGAGCCTGCCTCTATGAGTATTGCTTGTTTTCCAAGATTTGATAGTTGTTTTAGTGCAGCTAACCCAGCAGAGCCACCACCAATTACTGCTACGTCATATTTTTCCAAAACTTTTCATGCCTCAACAATTTGTATTTGTTTTTTAATTTCTTCAATAAGTAACGGAATTACATCCTCCATTCTTCCTTTAATGAAAATATCACATTCATCTTTTATTGGCGCATCCTCATCAGGATTAATAGCTACAACAAAGCCTGAATCTTTCATTCCCCATACATGTTGCATTGCACCACTTACTCCTACAGCAACATACAGCATAGCGCTAGTTTTGTGTCCGCTAGTTCCGATCACTCTGTCTGGAATCATATATTTAGAATCTAATGCCTGATTAACAGAGTATGGTTTTTTTGAGATTGGTAAAGTAACTCCAATTTCTGCATTCAATTCCTTTGCTAAATTTTCTATAAGCCTAATGTTTTGTTCTGGATTTTCTTTTATTCCTCTACCAAAACTAACTATAGTTCTAGGAGTATCAAAGTCAACTACACTTTTTATTATCTGGCGACTTAACACCTTGACTTTGAGATCTTTTTCATCAATAGTTGGAGTAAATTCTATAATTTTTCCTTCTCGTGAAGAATCTGGCTTTAATGGTTCAAAAACTCCTGGAATTATACTACAGGATTGCGGATGATAATCTCTTTGAAAAGCGGGATTTTTATTATCAAGACACAGAATTGTAGTCCATAAAAATCCTGAAAAATCAGGTCTATACATTTTTAGGGTTTTTTCATATGTTTCTTTTTTTCCACCAGTTTTTTGTTGATGTGACATCTCGATATCTTCAATTACAAGCTGGTTGATGTCTGAAGCCAACCCTGATTCTAATTCTACTAGTACAGTTGAAGATAGATGTCTTCCAATACTGTCTGCTGCAAAGAACATGTACCTAGGTTTTTTTACTTCACCGGCATATTCTGGCTGTATTTCTCCTAGTGATTTTGTGTCTTGAGCAATTTGACAAATTACTTTAGTGTAAATGGTATTTCTTATGTCCTTTAGCTCAGGATTATCAGCAAAGATTACTACATCAGCTCCGTATTCAATTAACTTCTTTGAGATATCTTTGATGTTGTGTCCTAAAATTACTGCAACTACTTTTTCATTTAAAGAATATTTTGAGTTAAAGTCATCTAATAATCGTCTTGCTTCTCCAATCATTTCAAAACTTACTGGGAGAAATTCCCCATCTTCGTGTTCAATTACTACATATAGATGTCGATATTTTTCTGTCATTATTTTATCACCATAGCTGATAGTGCTTCTTTCATTTTTGTAACAACTTTACGAATTTGTTCAGGATCAGTGCCGTCAATTACTTCTGCTCGTCTTGTAGCTGTAGACTTGGGTACTCGCTCAACTTTATACACAATTGTTGGAGAACCTGGAAGGCCGACAAGAGTTTCATCAACACCCAATTCTTTTGCATTAAAGACTTTGAGATAATCTTTGAAATTTTGTGCTCGTTGTATAGCTTCTTTTTGATATTTTTCAAAGGCTAATCTTTGAGAAACGGCATTGTAGTTTGATTTGTAGGTAGGATCAATTGAGATAAAGACTGGTAAGGGTGCTTCAACTTCTTCAACTACATTAGGAGATCCCTGTAAACTAATCAGACGTTTTGCACGAATTGTTCTAGTCTCTAAATCTACACTGTAACTAATTACATTACCAAGAAATGTAAATCCCAATTTCCAGGCAGTTTGTGGTCCTGTTTGTCCAGTTTCACCATCTGATGCTCGATGCCCTGAAAATACAATATCCATTTTTTGTTGTATCTTTTCAATTCCAACTCGTAACACTTCCGCGGTTCCTAAAGTATCAGCTCCTGCAAATAGCCTGTCACTATACAGATGAAGTTCTTCTGCATCAGAGATTTGCTGAGCCTGCTGAAGTGCAAGATCTGCAATTGGCGGCCCCATTGTTAGAATGAATACTTTTGCATCATACATTACTCTACCAAAAAATGCTGCGTGAGCTGCAATTCCGCTATGAGGACCCAAAGTATTTTTTGTCTCAGCTCTATTTAGGGTTCCATCTGGATTATAGCTAACATTTCCTTCGGAAAAATCAGGTTCTAGTTTTATGATAACGGCAATGTTTAATGAATCACTCAAGGTTGGTGTTACTTCCAATTTAAAAAAATTAATTTGATTATTTAATGCTTTCATAACTTTAAAAAGATCTACCATTTTGGGGATAAAAATGGACGCGGATAGGCATGAAAATCATTCAACAAAAATTCCTATCCATATGTATTGGCTTACCTACCCAAATTGATTACAAATTGAGGATCATTTTGTTGATAATTCAAGTTTATGACTATGTTTGCTGTAAAACTTTAAGATCGTAATTAATTATCATATAATAATTTGAAAAAAGATCTAGTTATTGGAGTAGGTGTTGGTATTCCAGTTATAATTATAATGGTTTTAATTGGAGGTGGAGGACATGTACCACTTGATTTAGAAAGAGTGATTGAAAAAGCTATAACCGAAGAACCAAAACAAACAGAACCAACTCAATCTTTATCACAGGATTGTTCAGGAACTGCCAGATGTATCACGGGAACTGTAACTAAAATTGTTGATGGGGATACAATTCATGTCGACGGTCAATCAATTAGATTTGCATTGGCATCAGCTCCTGAATTAAGTGTGTATGAAGGAGTAGAATCTAGAAATTTTATCCAAACAATTTGTCCTGTTGGGTCTGATGTAATAGTAGATGAAGACGACGGTCAGACTGGAGAAAGTTACGGCAGAGTAATTGGAGTGATTTACTGCAATGGTATGAATCTAAATCAAGAATTACTAGATGCAGATTTGGGATATTTAGAGGATAGATTTTGTGATTTCAGTGAATTTGCAAGTGATCTTTGGGCTCAAAAATATGGATGCTAACTATGCAGAACTAGGCAGTTTTTTCATTTTTGATAGTTATGGTGAGCCCACATTCAAGACATATTTCAATTCTAGAATCAGTTGTTTTCGTTAATGCGCCAATAATAGAATCTAGAGTAAACAATTTTCACCTTGCTCCTATTTCTCACAAATTACCTGACCTAAGGTATGGGCATGGGTTGACTTACCGCTTCCGCTTGAGCCAACTAGGATTGTTGTTAACATTTTTCAGCAATGCCATAAACATTCAATGGAAAATAGATTCTAACGTTTCTTTTTACTTTTAGAACCTTTTTTTGCAGCTGCGTTTCTTTTTCTAGTGAGAGCAGCTTTTTTTGCTGAAGCACTGCGTTGAGCTTTTGTTCTTTCTGCCATTGAAAATACTACACCACACTTGCTTTTCTATAGTTAAGATAAAGAAAAATTCACAAATAATTACAGTTAACAGTTCGTATCAAATGTTTAATCTTACAAATTCTTAATATACTCAGATTAATTCCTAAAATTATGAAATATTGCCATGATTGTTTAACTCCGATTAATAGTAATTCAAAAGAAGAGTATTGTACTATTTGTAAAAGAGAGAGCCCTTAAACAAAGCTCTACAGCTTAGGACTAACATAATTGAAAATTTAATCCGTGAGCGGTATTTGCGACATTAGTTTGACACTCCAATACATTTTGGTTCAATTCCTTAGAGACTTGAACCATTTATGAGGAATAATTTAGACGCACATTAATTCGAATCCGACCTGACCAGTAGAGCAACATCCAAAGATAAAATAAATTATCAAGACTTAACAAATTCTAAAACTACTCTGTCTAGCATAAATTTCAAAAATGTAGATAGTGGTTTTTTTGTATAATGCTTTGCATTCCATTCTAGTACAAGTTCGTCATAAAACTTCCATTCATCTTCGTCTTTTTTGAGATGAGTTGACATCATAGCCTCAAATTCTTTAGTATTCCACTCAACAGGGCACATCTTATCACTCATCTGTATTAATTTTCCATTTTTCATTTGAAACGGATATGATTTGCACACGCTTGGTTTAAAGTCATTTACGGTACAGCGAAAGATATCTTTAGATTCTTCAAGAAACATGCATCTGCTATCTTTTTGTTTTAAAGCAAGATCTACCAAACCTTCTTCTACCTTTATTCCAAGATCATAATCCTTTGCACCATAAATCTCAAGAAAACTCTCTGGAGCTAATCCCAATCCAACTGAGAGTCGGTAAATATCATGAGCATTAACAAATATCACATACTCCTTGCAGCAGTTTGTATGACATGAAATACAAGGAAATTCTTCAGTCTTAGAGACATCAGAATCATTTGTGATTACTTTTAACTTCATAAATCATTAATTAGATTTCAGGTATTAAGTATGTAAAAAAGTATTTCAAAACATCATCATTTCTCAACATAGTTCAACTCCATAGAGGCTTGAACCATTTTTGGGAAACAAAGTGGACGTCATGTTAGATTCCGCATCACGGGGATTCACCTACCATTTTGTGGACAGAAATGGACCCAGGTGGTACAGTTCGTATCAAATGTTAATTTTAATTCATAAACAATGGAATCTGTATATCATTACAATAATTTTATCTTGAAAACAATTAGATAGGAAGTTAAAAAAATCTATAATCATGTTAAAGCGAAGAAAATTAGGTAAAACAAACCTATCTGTATCTGAGATAGGGTTAGGATGCTGGCAACTTGGAGGATTAACTACCATCAATGACATTTCAATAACGTATGGAGATGTAAATGAACAAACTGCTAAAAAAATAATTAACAAAGCTTTAGAGTTAGGGGTTAATGCCTTCGATACGGCAGATTCTTATTCATTAGGAAATAGTGAGAGACGATTAGGAAAGATTCTGTCTGAAAGAAGAGCAGAAGTTTACATCTTCACAAAAGGGGCAGGAGTTCCCTCATACAATAAACCAAGTCCTTTTGAGATAGATCTATCTTATCATCACCTAATAGCTGCAATTGATCGTAGTTTGAAAAGACTTCAGACTGACTATGTTGATCTTTATCATGCTCATGCAGCTCCACAGTCAGAACCAGACTTTGTTAACCTTGAAAAAGCATTTGGAAAAATAAAATCAGAAGGCAAGGCATCATACTGTGGAGTGTCTATAGGTTTGGAATATCAGAAGGGTATAGAACTAATCAATAGAGGAATAGTCGATTCAATTCAGCTTTATTTTTCATTATTAGACTTTGAACCGATTATTGAATTATTGTCATTAGCGAAGAGAAATGGGGTGGGTATAATTGTAGCCGAACCTCTCTCTCAAGGATTCCTCACAGGTAAATACAATAAAAACACATCATTTCCAAAAACCGATGTAAGGAGTAGGTATAGTGTAGAAGAAATAAAAACAAAGTTGGAAAGAAGTCAACAGTTTCAATTTTTCTCTAACAAATCAAGAACTATGAATCAAGTTGCATTGGCATATGTTCTTAGTAGGGAAGAAGTATCAATTTGCATACCAGGAGCAAAGTCTGTAGAACAGCTCGAATCAAATGTAAAATCCTCAGAAATTTCTATCAACTCACAAGAACTTGAGAAAATTGAAAAAATTCAACGGTCTTGGTGAGCAAAAATCCTGATGTCTACTAATCTTCCATCTCACTCATTTGCTTTTTGAGTTTTTCTTCATTTTTTTTCCAAATGTTTATCATCTTACTATGATAGGAAATTTCTTTAATTATCATAGTTTTTTCATCATGAATCATTTCTTCGATTTTTTGTTCTAACTGTTTTTTCGTATATTGATGAAATTGAATTTTAGATGTTATTTCATCTAGTTTTTTTTCTTGATATTTTCTTATTCGTTTTTTAAAAAAATCCAATACTATCTCAAAAATAGAGAGAAATACATAAAAATAATTTCATAGGACCCTAAAGGTGACTTGTAAAATTAGTTCAAGACTCTTGATTGAATCCATAGAGGTTTGAACCATTTTTGGATCAGTATAGGTTTGCACGCCAAAAATTGTTGAGTGAAAGTTAGCCAGTTGTGAAAATCAGATTTTGAAAATTTTACACACAAAACCTATCTCAAAACCAGGGCTTTTAGGCTAATCTACAGTTTAGAATTTGGTACATACAGATCTGATTTATCTAAAAGACAGAGAATAAAACAGGGTGAAAATTTTCCTAATTCTAGGCATACTATCTCTCATAATTCCAAGTAAGCCTTTTCAGAGCAATTCTACTACTTTGAAGACCACAAAGTAATGCGTAATCCAGTTGTATGTGCATTTGAGTTTGAAGATAAAGAATTGCCAATAGCTGAAAAACAGTTACTTGAAGAAACTAAAAATGCAGTTTTGGAATGGACTAACAAACTAACACAATTTACTGGTAATGAGGATTCCTGGAAAATGGAATACAAAGTTTTTCCAAAAGAAAAACAACATGATTTTTTTGCAGAATATGATTGTGATATTACAATTTACTTTGAACGGGATCCATTATTAGTAGTGGAAGTTTTTGCAGGATACACAGATACCTATCAATTTGGGTTATCAGAAATTCTAATTTTATACCTCCAACCAATTTTTTCAGACGAAGTGCTAAACAGTGAGACGTTACAAAACGCAGAACCAATTGGCTTGGAAAATTCAATCGATCTATATGTTGGAGAAACAATTCGTCATGAGTTTGGACATGCACTTGGTCTTGATCATCTTCCAAAAGAGGCAATATCATATGATTACAAAAATGGCATACCAGTCGGCTCTTCAATAATGATTGATGATTTAGATGGATTGCCCTGGAATATTGTTTTTGAAATTACAGAATATGATCTCAGGGCACTAGTAAATTTGTATGGGGAGGATGGATTTAAGGATCCATTTTCTCTTTGGTTTTCATACATTATTGATTACTTGATTCTTGGAGGAATTATAGTACTAATTGTTTTTCTCATAATTAGAAGTAAAAGAAAACGATCAGCTAGAAGTAATTTAATGTAATTCCAAAGTTTAAGTAGCTACATTTAATCATATTTTTTCTCCGAATAAATTCTGACATCTAGGGCAATAGTCTTTGATTGTTCCATCTGGTGTTTCTGTATGTATAAGATAGATGTCAGTATGAAGAGAACAGGTTTTTTTCATTATTAAATTCAAAAAGAGTTTAGAATCTAAAAGGTTTTGTATAGATAAGAAATCTACTTTTTCAATTTAGCTTTCTTTGATAAAGTAAATTTCTATTGTATACTTATCTGGGTCATAAAAATAAATTCCAGCACCGCTTTCATCTCCTCTTTCATTATCTATGGATATGTTTTTCTCCTTCAGCCAATCTTTCCATTTATTCATTTCATCGTTGCTATTGACATCAAAACCAAAGTGAATACCTTTAATGTTTATTTGGTCACCTTCTTGCAAAGTTAGTAGATCTTTACCGCATCTAAGAAAACGAAACTGTGGTATTCTATAAGCTTCTTCCATACCAAAAACTTCGCAGTAAAACTTTTCTGATTTTTCTAGGTCTGAAACTGTGATATTAACATGGTTTATACTATTCATCTTCATTTCAAAACACCTTAATTCCAAATTTTCTTTATTATTCTATTATTTTAGGAATTTTCAAGATAATTCAATAAATGTCCTGTTTTAGAGATACAATTTGAGTGTAAAATCTTAAGAGGCTTGAACCTTTCTTGGGAAACAATTTAGTTCTATTCAGTGATACAAACTAATAATTTTAATCTGGCAAATTCCATATTCTCATAGAGCCTTACAGACTCTACGCTTGCCTCGTCTTAACTGAAATTGATTGATTTTCGATTCCACTTGTAGAATCATTTTTTCAATTGCTAGTTTTTCTGAAAATTTTTCTGTATTATCTAATGCTTCTCTGAGTCGTCTTTTTTGAGCAAGTACTGATTCAATATGACTCTGTAACAAAGATACTGAAGTTGTTTTTTCCCAATTGCTTTCAAAAGTCAAATACAATTGTTTAATATCACTATTGATAGTATTTCGATTAATCTTCATCAACTCTGAGATCTTTTTAGCTGAATAACCATATTCAAAGTGTAACCTACACACTTCGTCTATTCGTGAATCCCTATCTTTTTTGCTGTAAGGGCCTCCTTTCTTGTTTTTAGATTTAAACTCGCTTGGATAATTTGCCAAATTCTGATCTGAAAAATTTAATGCTTGAGTTAATTCAGACAATTTTCTTTTTGAGCTTTGTGTTTCAGACATATAGTATTACACATACAACTTGCTTAAGAGAACTATTTTTTTAATCTCCGCAAGATTCAGATAATAGTTCTTTTATAGTAGTCCTTTAATTTTTTCAAAAACTGCATAGTTCTGCATAGTTATACTATGATTGTATGTGTATGAGTCCTATTTTGTCCCCGAAATGGTAAATGGGCCCACGGGGATTTGAACCCCGGACCTTCGCCGTGTAAGGGCGACGTCATAACCGACCTGGACCATGAGCCCAGAAACATACCTTGCTAAAATCCATTTAAACTTTGAGACAAATGAGAATCTAGAAATTTGATAAAAAATTAAGAAATTCATGAATGTTCTTGATTTTTTTTCTAGTCCAATTGGATTGGGTCATGTCACTCGAGATATTGCAATTGCAAATAATTTTAAAAATATTTCAATAAACTTTGTATCAGGTAGTGGAGCTGCACAAATTCTAAAAAATTTAGAGTTCAAAGTACAAGATGTATATAATCCACCTTCGTTTATTGTTGAAAATGGTACATTAAAAAGTCCAGTAAAATGGCTGTGGAATTATTATCAATATTATAGAGATTGTAAAAAAATTTCACAAAAGATTCTTCAAGAAGACAATCCAAATTTGGTGATTAGTGATGAGGACTTTGCAGCATTAACTGTTGCACAGAAAATGAAAATTCCAACTATACTTATCACAGATGTTTTAGAGACTCGATTCACTAACGGAATAGTATCACTTATTGAAAAAAAGATGAATAAGTCAATGCAAGAAATTATTAAAAAATGTGACATTGTAATTCTTCCTGAAAATGGAAATGACCAAGACAATATCAGAAGAGTAGGATCAATAGTTAGACAAACAAACTTTTCAAGAGAAGAACTACGTAAAAAATTCTTGTTTCAGAAAAAGACAATAGTTATTTCGATTGGCGGAACTAATACAGGACTATTTCTTATTGAAAAAGCATTAGAGTCTATTTCAAAAATCAATCAAGACATCGAAGTAATTCTAGTATCAGGCCCAGCCATTAGTAGAAAATTTGAAAATGTTAGAAATTTGGGATTTGTGGATAATTTACACGAGTTGATTTTTGCTGCAGATTTATTAATTTCTCTGGCTGGAAAATCAACTATAGATGAGGCTAACGCCTATGGAACACCTGCAATATTCATACCCATAAAGGGTCATTTTGAACAAGAAGATAACGCAAGAGAAGAAGGATTTGTTTTTGATGATATTAAAAGACTTGATGTGTTAATTTTAGAAAAACTTGAACAAAAGAGAAATAGAGTAAACACTAATGGTGCAAAAAATGCATCAGATATAATTAGAAAATTAATGAATTGACGATCAAATGCTTAATAGATAGCCGTTGAATTTTGATAAAGTACCATGACAAAGCTAGTAGTAGTCAAATTTGGTGGAAGTGCAATAGGTCCAGATGGAGTATCTATTCCAGAAATTGTTAAACGAATTAATGATTTGAAAAAAGATTCCAAAGTAATTGCTGTTTTTTCAGCTCCATCAACAATGTATGATGGAAAAATGCGTTCTCTGACGGATGTTATTTTAGAACAAGGTAAAAATGCAGAGAATGGAGTTAATCCATCAATAGATATTGTAAAATCAACTTATCAAAAAATTCTGGAAATGGTAAATACAGAAAATAAAGAAGACTGTACAAGTATTATTGATTCACATTTAGAAAAGACACAAAAAGCACTTGATGAGGCATTTGTGAACAAAGAATTTGCAGATGAGATACGTTCAAGAGCATTAGCATTCTCTGGAGAAATCTTAATGTCTCATGTGATGAACTTTGTTCTAAGAAGTAATGGCATAAAGACAGATGCTGTAAAATTTGATAATTGGCCAATTATTACAGATAACAACATAGAATCAACAAATTTTCTCATATCAGAATCTAGAGAAAAAATGGGTAAAATAGCAGAACTGGTAAAAGAAAATGAAGTAGTTTCGATTGGAGGATTTATCGGAAAAACAGTAGATAATGTAACCACTACATATGAACGAGGAGGCTCAGATAGGACTGCTGCAGATCTAGGAATATTATTTCATAAAAAATATGAAACCAGTATAGACTTTGAGAAAGATAGTGCTGTAGTTTCTGCCGATCCAAAAATTGTGAAATCAGGATTAAGTGAAGTAATTCAATTGTCATACAATGAAGCAAGACTAGCAGGAATGTTTGGAATGAAAATTTTAGATCCTATTGCAATAAAAGAAATTGTAGAGAATGGAGTCGATATGCCAATTACTGTTACAAATATGAGAAATCCAGAAAAAGTAACCATAATAAAGAGAGTATTAGATGAACAAAAAGGACATCCAATTAAGATAGTTGCAGGAAAAGAAAATTGTGCAATTTTCAGAATTGAAACAAGTTGTATCCAAAAATTGTTAACATCATTAGAAAAAGACAAACGTTACAGTGAGTTTATAATTTTATCACCATTTACAAAAGATGGAATAGAGTTCTCTAGAATATTGTTCTTAGATGGAGATTATGTTAAAAGAAATGAAAAATATTTGTTGGGATTTGATTCTCTTGCTACAATTACATACAATAGAGGAGTAATTACATTAATCGGCGATGAAATGTGGAGGGTTCAACAAGTTGTTTCAAGGACTAGTACAAAGATTGGTGAATCAGGATTAAACATTTTGAATATGGATGCACAAGAAGAGACTTCACGAATAATTATTGTTATAGAAGATGCAAAAGACAACATAAGCAAGGCCATTAATGCAATACACGAAGAGATTTCAAAAATTAATTTTGTTTAATGTAAAGAGTGGCGTTACGGGCTTTCACCTGTAAACGCCATCATGGGTTTGTTCTTGGACCATTATCTAGATTCAGTCCGGCGTTACCCAAAACACGCGATACTATATGTTAAATTTTCTAGTATTTAGAGCTGATCTATATAGTTCATGTTACATACGCTCAGCTACATACCAAAAAATTATTCCAATTCCAAGTATCGCATACCACTTGAAGTTCTTTTTATTCATGAAAATATTTGCTGAGGCTAACTCCTCGTCTTTGTATGTAGCCAAACGAATCTTTCTCATTTCAAATGCTTGACCAACCAAGCCTACTAGAAGAAGAACTATTCCAGTAAAACCCAAAATCCATTCCATACTAGGATTTGTTATTTGTCTGATATGTAGTTTACAAATTTAAAAAAACTACATTAAAAAATAATTCTTTAAATTAGCAGAGTTTTTTCTCTCTCCTATGAAAGAGGTTGGCAAAATATGGATGAATGGGAAGCTAGTGCCATTCAAAGATGCTAAAGTTCACGTACTAACTCATGCATTACATTATTCAACATCAATCTTTGAGGGAATTAGATGCTATAACACACCAAATGGTTCTGCGATATTTAGATTGCCAGAACATGTTGATAGATTTTTCAAATCTGCAAAATTGTATTCAATGAAAATGCAATTCTCAAAAAAAGAAATTTCAAATGCTATAGTAAAAACTGTAAAGTCTAGTGGACTGAAAGAATGTTACATCAGACCATTAGCATATTATGGTTATGGAACGATGGGACTAACTCCCACGCAAAATAAGGTAGATGTCTCAATTGCATGTTGGGCATGGAAGATGGGAGAATCAAAAGCAGGTAAATTCTCTGGAGCAAAATGTAAAGTATCAAGTTGGATAAAAATTGATTCAAGATCTCAACCAATGCAAGCAAAAGCAGCAGCAAATTATTCAAATGCAGCACTTGCAAGAATTGAAGCATTAGAAAATGGATATGATGAGGCAATTATGTTAAATTATTCCGGAAAGGTTGCAGAAGGAAGTGCTGAGAATATCTTTATTGTAAAAGACGATATTATTCAAACACCTCCTCTTTCAACAGGATTACTAGAAGGAATTACAAGAGACAGCATCATCCAGATTATTGAAGAAAACAGTGGCTTTGTAATTGAACGAGATCTAGAAAGAGATGATCTCTATACAGCTGATGAAATTTTCATGACAGGTACTGCTGCTGAAGTAAAGTCAGTAACGCAGGTAGACAAAGTAAAGATTGGAAATGGTAAGATGGGTAAAATTACAAAAGCATTACAAAAATCGTTTTCTAGTGTAGTAATGGGTAAAGATGAAAGATTCTTGCCATGGTTAACATTTATCTAATTTTCCACGAAGTTTTTTACCCACAAAAATGATTAGATATTATGGATTCATGTGCTACAGGTGATACTCAGGAAATCTGTTGGTTTTGCAGAAAAGGGCGCCATGAAGACTGTATGAAGGAGATTCCAACACAGGGAAAATCAGACGGGCCACATGATTGTACTTTTGATACAAAACTCATCCCATGCAAATGTAAGCACTAAACAATTAGCAACAAATACAGCTATGTTTGAAAAATTCTATATGAATTACAATAAGGAATTTTGGGATAAATATGCCAATGAAAATGAAACAAGATACAATGAAGAATTTGCAAAATTTACAAAGGATTTGGCTACTTCTTTACACTGCACAAGTGTTCTAGAGATTGGATGTGGAACTGGAATCGATTTAAGACTATTTCCGAATACATTCCAAATTCATGGAATCGATCTAAACTATAATGCTTTAGATATAGCAAAAAAGAAACTTCCTAGTGTAAATTTTAAGAAAGGAGCAATTACGGATTTACCATTTGAGGATTCTTCAATAGACTTTGTTTTTACACATCAACTCTTGAATTATTTAGATGATGATACATTAGAAAAAGGAGTCGCAGAAATGTATAGAGTAGCAGGGAAATACATAATGAATTGTGAAAAATTTGAAAAAACAGAAAAACAGATTGATGAAAATCATAAATTTCGTAACATGTACAAAAGATGGATAAATTATAAGGTAAAAATTGTAAGTGATGTAGATATGCATGAAGATATAGAACCTGACAAAGCTCGATTTACTCTATTAAAAAAACTGTAATTCATATTTATTTTTTAGAATTGTATTTTCATTAAATACAATTTTATAGATTTGAAAAAATTTTAAAATTAAAAACGGGTCTAGAGGGATTCGGACCCTCGACAACCGGATTAAGAGTCCGGTGCGCTACCTGGCTGCGCCATAGACCCACCAAAATCGATAAACTCAGAGTTGTTATTAATCTTAAGATTATAAAATATAGGAAAATTTAGTTTTGTGTTTTAGCTTCTATTTCATTGTACTTTTCAAGAATTGCTGTAATTACAGTAGAAACTGGAACATCATTCATCTTTTTCTTTTCGACAAGAATTTTTCTGTATGCGTCTAGTGTAATGTATACAGGAATTGAACCATTTCCTTCTAGTAAACCTCTAACGTTGTAAAGAGCAGTCTCCATACCTTTCTCAGCAGATTTTGCAAATTTTGCTTTATCTAAAATTGCTCCTAGTGGACCAAATGGCATCTGATAATCTACTGACATGGTAACTCTAGTAAGATTATCACCTAATGATTTGAATTCATTTGTAATCTGCCATCTCTTAAAAGGACCTTCAATTTGCTTTGCAGAGATCTTTTCATTTCGAATAAATTCAGTTGTTTCACAATCCCACTCCAAACGTTTGCCACTAAAGTCGCCGATAATTCTAAAGGTTGTACCTACACCCATCCCTTCTTTAATGTCCATTGGAATGACTGTCATGCCTACTGTATCAGTTTTAATTTGGTCAGAAATGTGCTCTGGTCTTGCAAAGTAGGTAAAAACATTATCAACTGGTACTTTGATATCAATTGATTTTGTGACGAAGGTCAACGAATCAGATTCTCGTTATTTAGGATTTAAAGGTTTTGTAGATTCGCGTAAAAAATTGATTGATAATATATTCATCCAATTCAATAATAATCTAAATGACTAAAAAACGATCATTTTTTTTGTTCTTTATTTTGTTACTATCATCAATCTCAGTATTTGTCGATGCTGATGCTCATTCATTGTTTAATTCTGGAGAGAAATTTGAAGCAGGTTATAGAGTACAGGTAGCTACATTACCCGAGTTTCCTGAAATTGGGGGAGCATCTCAATTTTTGGTAAGAGTAACTGAGGGATTCGACTATGTAGAAGTTGATAGATTTAGGATGGGAATTCGAATTTACTATAACGAAGAACTAATAGATACAATACCTCCCAAATCCATAGAAGGATCTCATTGGGACTTGGATTATGTGTGGAAAAATTCAGGAAACCATATCGTAAAGGTTGACTTGTATGACATTGGAGAAAATCAAGAAGTCATAACTTATACGTTCAACATGGGAACGCAAAACCCATTTGGATACATCTTCTTCATTTCAATAACTGTAGGTGCTTTAGTTCTTGCAGTAGTTGTTGGGTATATTTACTTGCCAAAAAAATTAAAAAAATTTAAACTTTAGACTCTACAGAAATTCTAGAGATTCTAAATGCAAATAAAGTAGTTAATAACACCATTGCAAATAATAATATTCCAATTCCCAAGTGAATGGCAACTAAAACTGCATGCAATTTCAGATCAATTACCAAAGCACCAAGAGTAATTTGAGTAATAACAAATACAGTCGCAAGTGAGCTTGTTACTTTAATCTTCAAGTCAGCATTCTTGTTAATGACACATGCAATCATAGTTGCAATTACTAATGCGCCGGTGGTAGCAGCAACTAATCTATGAGTCCATTCAATAAAATATTCTTCAGTAGGTAATACTCCACTTGGACACAATGGCCACTCAGGACAAGTCAAGCCAAGTCCAGCTGCTGAGATATATCCTCCAATAAACATTAGTGAATACAAAACAATCATTGTTACTAATGCAAGATATTGAATTGCCAAAATTATTCTACGATAAAGCTACCTTGCATACCTTGTAATGCATGTCCTGGAACAGTACAGATGTAGTAATAAGTTCCTGGGGCGCCAGCAGTGAAAGTAGTACTATCACCCTCACCTGGTTTCAATGTATTTGACATTGAACCAATTGCAGAGTCCCAAATTATACTGTTAAAGTCTTCAGGGTTTGAAACAACTCCAAATGCATGAAACATTTTACCCATGTTATTGGCAGTAATGGTTACCTCATCACCAGAATTAACTCGAATTTCTGGATTATGACCATCTTCATCGGGTAATGCATTAAATGCCAAAGTCCTAAAATCATCAGATTCTACAAAGTTCAAAGTAAATTCATGAGATACACCTGTTGGAGGTGATGCTATACCAGAAGAACCACCTTGTGCAGGACCTACAATTATTTCTCCAACCATTCCTTGTTCTCTATGACCAGGAACTGTACAGATGTAGTAGTAAGTTCCTTCCTCACCTGCAACAAATTCAGAAGAACCGCCTTCTCCTGGTTTTAATGCATTTGACATAGTTCCAATTTCACTACCTGGAATAATTCCTGCAAAGCCCTCATCAGCTTTTGTAACACCAAATGCGTGAAATGATATTCCGCCATTGTCTACATTAAAAATAATTGTATCTCCAACATTCATGTGAACTACAGGATTATGACCGTCCTCACCCGGTAATGCATTAAATGCCAAAGTCCTAAAATCATCAGATTCTACAAATGTAAGATCTTGTGTGATTATTTTTCCAGTTGCTGCTGCTGGTGCAGCAAGTTCTGCTTCTCCAGCCATCATTGCTACAACTGGAGCAGGAGTTGCAATCCAAGAGTCCCACATTGAAAAAAATATTAGTGCACCAACAATGCAAATACCTAACATTATGATCATCATTTTTCCAGTTCTTTCTGGAGTTGTTCTGTATACTGGGTGATCTATTTCGTGACTCAATTTTTTCTCCTAATGATGTGGATTCTTTGCCTCAAATGGATAATAGTACTTTCCACCTAGACCAAATGGGTCATCTGTATTTGCAAGTTCTCCTTTTCCTGAACTATAAATCATGTTAGCCAAGAAGATTACCATACTGACACCAATAATCATTGCACCTACAGATGCAATCTGGTTCATGACAATCCATTCTGGGATTGGAGGATAATCAAAAACTCTTCTTGGCATTCCGTACAAACCAAGTACGTGTTGTGTAAAGAACACCAGTATTGTTCCTACAAAGGACAAGACAAAGTGTGCCTTACCCCAAGCTTCATTGTACATTCTACCTGTGACATATGGGAACATGTAGTAAAGAAAACCAATTGAAGCAAACGCAATAGTACCCATTACAAAGAGGTGGAAGTGACCAACTACCCAGTATGAATCATGTGTTGCAAAGTCTAATGGCATTGCGGTATTAACTACACCACCTGCACCTGCAGCGAAGAACAAAGCAATTCCTCCAACTGCCCACATCATTGGTGATGAGAATTTGATTCTGCCGTTCCACATTGTTGCAATAAAGTTGAACACGTGCATAGCAGATGCTGGAACAGCTGCAAGAGTTCCTACCATAAAGACTGTTTTTTCGGTAAATGACATTCCGGTTGCAAACATGTGGTGTCCCCAAGATGAGAAAGATACAAGTGCTAACAATACAAACGCAAAGACTCCAGAGTTGTAACTGTAGATTGGTTTTCTTGAGAATCTTGGAATGATTTCATACATCATGCCAATTGCTGGAAGCACCAAGACGTATACCTCAGGATGGAATGTAAACCAGAACAAGTGTGAATATGCTATTGGATCTCCTCCCATTGCAGGATTGAAGAATCCACTTAGACCTAGTCTGTCAGTTAGTAGCATCAAGAGTGCTGCTGCAAATGTTGGAATTGCAACAATGATAATCACAGATGTTACCAATAATGACCAAGCTAGAAGCGGGACTTGCCCAATTGACATGTCTGGATGCTTACATTTGAGAATTGTAACTACAAAGTTAATGGCACCAAGTACTGATGAAATACCCAAAATCTTTAGTCCAAATATCCACATGTCAGCTGCTGGACCTGGAGAACTTATGATAGAGTATGGTGGTTGTGCATACCATGTAAAGTCTGCAAAGCCTAACCAGACGAGTGCAGCAGCAGGTGGAATCATCCAAAACGCAATTGCATTAAGTTTTGGATATGCCATGTCTTTGTATCTAACCATTATTGGAACAAAGTAATTCCCAACTGCAGATGCAAAAGGAATGATAAACAAGAAGATTAGTGTTGTACCATGAACAGTAAAGATTCTGTTAAAGGTCATTGAATCAGCAATAAATTGTCCAGTCCCTTCAATATTAGGAAAGAATAACTCAATTCTAATTGCAAGTGCTAATGAACCACCCAAGAACAAGAATGCTAGTGATGTAATTAGATAGAGTAAACCGATATCAGTGTGATGTGTTGAGAACATAATTTGCCAAATTGGACGTGGCTTTTGTAATTCTAAAACCATTACTTTATCCCCTCACTAGAAAAAATAGTAAGTTGTGATAATAATGTTATCAAGATGATGGTTCCTCCACATATAGTGTTCCGCGCATGTTATAGTGAATCAATCCGCAGTATTCTCTGCATTGAATATCATGAGTTCCTACATCAGTTGGAGCAAACCAGACAGTATTAATTCTACCTGGAACTGCATCCATCAAAACAACATAATCATGAATATTAAAAGAGTGGATAACGTCTTTTGACATTATCTCAAATTTGTATGCCTTTCCGACTTCAACATGCAGTTCACCAATTTCTATTGTTCCATCTTCATGTTCAAAAGTCCAGAACCATTGTTGTCCAGTTACTTTGATTACTTCAGCACCTTCAGGAACTTCTTCCACAAGTCTTTCTGCATTCCATGCTTCTGCTCCAACCCATGTCATTAATGCAACCACAACAGCAATGTATATCCATTCAGGCCAGTTAGAGTGTCCACTCATTTCTACCAGTCTGTCCCTTCATATGCAGTTGGTTTTGCTTTTGGATTAGATTCTCTGAACCTCCAAACTATCCACATCATGGTTCCAGCTACTACAGCACCAACTGTGAATGCAACAGCCATCATTCTAAAGAACAAGTTCCAAATAATCACTCTACGATCAAGATATTCTCCAGGTTCATCACCTTGAGCAAATGCTAAGTCTAGAGCAGGAATTACTACTAAAACTGACAATACTAGGAATAATCCAACCATCCTTTTCATTAACGATTGACTGACGAAACCCATTTTTTCTATTTAAGGGTTTTCAAGATTACTAACTACCAACCTTGATTGAAACGTGATGTATCCATTACATTAAGTCCTGCAAGTGAGAATTTTCGATCCTTTTCTCTAAAGATGTTAAGAGAAGCATTCGCTATTATTAATTCAAAGAGATTGATGGGAGATAGATCAACAATGGTTGAAAGCATTGCTTTGATTGGGTCCATGTGAGTTACAAGCAAAACATTTTCATCAGGATGTTTTTCAATTACGTGATCAACTATTTCTAGAATTCGTTTTTTGACTTGTGTGAAAGTTTCTACTCCATTATGAGCAATCTCAAGCTCGTCGTTATAGAATTTTATAAATACATTACCGTGACTGTTAAAAATCTTATCATATGGCATGCCAGTAAATTTTCCCATATCAAGTTCATTTAGACGATCATCGATTGTAACATCAAGAGAGTTATGTTTTCCAACAATTTCTGCAGTATGCTTTGCTCTTTCTATTGGACTTGAATAAATTGCAGATATATTCATATGTTCAAGTAATTCAGCAGCGTATTCAGATTGTTTTATTCCAGTATCAGTTAATGGAACGCCTTCTGTTCTACCAGCCAAAATTCGTTCAGTGTTATTTTTTGCTTGACCATGTCTTAGGAAAATTATTTGTCCCAATTTGATCGAACTTCAAATAGAGATAATAATAACATTATCAGATACATTATCATGAAAATTGGAATTATTGGTGGGACTGGTGGAATGGGAAAAGGTTTTGCTTTAAGATGGTCACAAAACCATGATATAATTATTGGTTCTAGAGATGCTGAAAGAGCATCTCAATCAGCAACAGAATTTACTAATCTTGCCAAAGAAGCATTTGGTGAAATAAAGGGAACAATTTCTGGAAAGGATAATGTTTCAGTTGCAAAGGAAAGTGATGTTTTGATTTTATCAATTCCATATGAACATATTGATTCGGTATGTTCTGTAGTATTACCTGAGATCAAAGACAGCTGTGTTGTTGTGTCTCCAATTGTTCCAATGACAAAAACAGATGTTGGATTTGAATTCATTCCAATTAAAGAAAATAAACCATTTTCATATCAACTAGTATTAAATCACATGAAGAACAAATCAAAACTTGTTTCAGCTTTCCATGTGATTTCTGAAAAGAAACTTGTCAATCCAACATTGAAACTTAATTATGACATCTTTGTATGTGGAGATGATGATGAATCAGTTCAAGTGGTAAATGGATTGATTAATGAAATCAAAGGACTAAGACCAATTTACTTAGGTCCAGGAGAGTTATCTTATCTTTCAGAAATTTCCACGCCACTTCTCCTTAATGCAATGATAAGAAATAAGATTAAAAATCCTGGCATTAAAATTGTCTGAGTCAGTTTTTTTCATTAATCATGAGTCATGAATACTATAGACGAGGTAGAAATTGGTTTACAGCAATGGGTGTGCTTTCTTCTGTAATAGCAGGAATAGGACTAATCAGACAGTTATTAATCTGGGGACCAGAATTTGTTGTAGATTTTTTGTTAAATGGAGAAATTACAAGTGAAAAAGTTTCAGTAGCAATGTTAGGATTTGGGATTTTTATGATAGTGTTAGGATTTAAAAAACATGAACAAAAGAGATGAATTTCTAAAATCACAAAAAGTATTACGGCTTGCAACGATTGATAAAAATAAAACTCCACATATTGCACCTGTTTGGTATATGTATAGTGGAAAAAAGATCTATATTGGAACAAACACTAGGACAAAAAAGGCAAAGAATGTAAAAAGAAACAAACGCGTTGGCTTTTGTGTTGATGTAGGTATCAATGCCCCAAATATTTACGGAGTTATGGGACAAGGAGATGCTAATTTAATTTTAGAAAATAACAAAGTAAAAACAATTGTAAAAAAAATTCTTTTAAGATACTTTAAGACACTTGAGAACAAATCTGCAAAAGAATTACTGGAGGATACTAACTGTATTATAGAAATAATTCCTGCAAAATTTTCAGTTTGGAGTTTCTAACTAACAAAATCTTCAATTTTGTTCATTGCAGAATTTAATATTTCAATACTAGGAAGATAAACAAGTCTAAAATGCCCGCTTCCATATTGTGTACCAAATCCAGAACCGTAAACAGTAAGTACGCCTTTTGTTTCTAGAAGTTTTGTAACAAATTCTTTATCTGTACCAAATCTATTGTCTTCAATCTTTGGAAATGCATAAAATGCGCCTTGTGGATTGGGACATGAAATACCAGGCATTTCATTGAGGCGTTTTACGACCAAGTCTCTATGTTTCTTGATTTCAGCAACAAAGTTATTTATGTAATCTTGAGGGCCACGAAGTGATTCTAAAGCTGCATGTTGTACTGGAAGACTTGTTGCAATCCTAACTCTTGCCAGTTTTGGAAGATGCTCTCTGATTGCTTCAAGTTGTGGTGATTGGTTAAATGCAATGTATCCAATTCTCCAGCCTGACATGAGATGAACTTTTGAGAATCCATTTAGAATAATTACAGGTGAATCTCCTGCAATTTTGCCAATTCCCACAAATTTTTCATCAAAAACAATTTGATCATAAATTTCATCACATATTATGTAGATATTGTGTTGATTTGCAATGTCCACTAATTCTTTGAGTGAATTTTCATTAAAGACTATACCAGTAGGGTTGTTTGGACTAATCAAACAGATTGCTACTGTCTTTGAAGTAATTTTGGATTTAATATCATCAATGTCGGGTGTAGAATTATTCAAGTCTACTGTAAACTCTACAGGGATTCCACCATGTAATCTTACATATGATGCATATGGTGGATAATATGGTCCTGGTAAAAGTACCTCATCACCTTCTTCTACAATTGAAGAAATTACCATATCAAGTCCTTCAGAAACACCATTAGTAATTAGAATTTCTTCAGCTGAAATTGATAGTCCTTTTGCATTTTCTTTTTTAGCAATCTCTTGTCTTAATTCTAATAGACCTTCAGATGAAGAATAGTAATTTTCTCCTTTGTTAATTGCATCAATCAAAGCTTGTTTAACATTATCTGGTGGTTGAAAACCAAATTGTACAGGATCACCAATGTTGAGGTAATCAATTTGCATTCCTTTTTGTTCCACTTTTCTTGCAGCTAGAACTATATCTCTAATTGCATATTCAACACCTGTAACTTTTTTTGATACCTTCAAAGTATCTAGACAAATATTTAGGCCTGTTAAAATCTTACTTCTTTGGACTCGTTGCACAGTCTGGATAGTGCGAGCGGCTTCGAACCGCTAGGTCGAGGGATCGAAGCCCTCCGAGCCCTTTAGATATCTTATTAGGCAAATAATTTGTTACTGTAATGAAGTGAAAGTATCACTATTCAAACTGGGGTTAGGATTGATGATTATAGGGATTGTTTGGATTTCATTTGTTTTTGCTGAAACTGAAAAAACACAGGGTACAATTTTACTAAAACAATCTAATTCTTTTGAATTAAAGTCAGAATTTACAGGTGTAGATATTGGATTTTACAGAGTTTACATGCAGGAGTTTTCGGGAGAAGTGGTATTTGTCCAAATACTAGACACTAAAGATAATGTAATACAAGAAGAACTAATTCAGACAAAAATGTCAGTAGGATATTTTGATTTTTATGAAGATGGCACACATACCATAAAAGTCACAAATATTTCAAAAAATCAAATAAATTTGCAAGTAGAATTTGGCAATACAAAATCTCAAGAAATGACTCCGGCAGGAATTTTAATACTAGCAGGTGCTGTGACTATGATAGTGATATCATATCTAAAAATAAAAAATTACAAAATAGAGCAACCTGATAAGAATATTTGATGAATGGGAATGCATTGAATAGTATGTCCAAAAATTAGAAACAAATTAAAGATTAGCCAAGTTGTAAAAAACAAGAATGTTACAATTGAGAATGGAAGAAATACTTTGAGTTTTGTATGTTCTCTGTTTTTTAATATCAAAACTCCTCCTAATGATGCAAGAACTAGTCCCAATTCAAGTGGTTGGTGGGACCAAGATACCAATCCATCAATTCCAAATAGGTCATGGGATAAAGAATCTCCAAAGCCTGAAATTAATTGGATTACTGAACCAATTATAACGAGTTTAATTCCAGTCTTGAGAGATCTACGAGTTAATTTTCTAAATAAAAGAATACAACCTATGATGGCAGCGCAAACAGTCATGGATATTCCTGTGTATACTACAATATGCTGAATGCTCCAGAAAAATTCTAGGTCTTGTTGAAGATGAGATATTGCATCCCAAAATCCTGCTGAAACAGTCACAATAGGACCAATTACTGCAAAAATTGAAACAAAGAATACAAGAGTAGTAGGTTTTACAAGTATGGAATTTGAAATTCTTTGAATTAATTTCATTTTGTTTCTATTATATGATTGAGGATGAAATATTGAAAGGTTTTCAATTAGGAAAATTGAACTTTATAGGTAATTTTGTCAATTAACTATATTAGAACAATAGGATCAGAAAAATCATGAGTCCTGGAATTGGTCTGATGAAAAGAAGACTAGAAAAGGAAAAAGATGCAATTGCACTTGCAGTGTCTGGAATTGCAAAAAAATACGATGTAAAACCAGACGATGTTAAGACATTAGAAACAAAGTACCATGATGATGCAGGAGATTGGTATGTCGCATTAGGCTGGGATGAAAAAAAAGCCATCATAAAGATGGATTCTGTTCGGGGAACAATTACTGAAATTAAAGAAATTTAATTATCAAGTAATATTTTGACTAATTATGACTAGTGCAATTGTTCTTGGCGGTTCAAGAGGAATAGGAAAAGCAATTTCAGAATCACTAAAATCCATAGAAATTGATGTTTTTGCTGCTTCAAGAAATGATATTGATACATCAGATTTGAATAGTGTAAAAAAATTTCTAGAGAAACATAATCAAACAGATATTCTAGTGTTAAACACTGGAGGTCCTGCTCCAAAACAATTCTCAACTATAACTGAAGACGATTGGCAACTATATCACAATCAGTTATTTCTAGGATTTTGCACCATTTTACAGAAAATCAAAATTAATGATGGGGGATACATTTTTTTAATTAGTTCAAATGTGATTAAAGAACCAAACCCAAAATTAATAATTTCTTCAGCATATCGTGCTGCATTTAGTGAAGTTTTCAAAATTTTAAGCAAAGAATACGCAGAAAAAAATATCAATTGTATCAATATTGCGCCAGGTCCTATCAATACAGATAGAACTAGAGAATTAATAGAAAATATTGAAGAATTTGAAAAATCTCTACCCATGAAAAGACTAGGAGAACCAGAAGAAATTGGAAACTTTGTAAAATCAATAATTGAAAATAAAATAAAATATCTTTCAGGTGTTACAATAAACTTTGATGGCGCTAATTCAAACTATATTTTTTAAAATTATTTTTTAAATTCAACATTTGGTACATCAGGTTGTCCTGCAATATTTATTAACCCACCATCACGTAGCTGTTGTAACAATTGCATAACTTCTTTTTCTACTTGCTTTCTTTGTAATCCTGTTTGCTGTGCAAACACTTCTACTAGTTCTGTAACTTTACGCTGTCCATTGCAAGACTTCCAAAAATCAACGATTGCTTGATTTACCATAAAATTTTGATCATGCTCATTTGCCAAAACCATTGAACCATCTTCCTGTTTGACTAATTTTCCTACCCCTTGAGGTAGTGCAGTTTCATAATTTATTGGTGCAGGAGTATTCATTCCAGATCCCATGTTCTTCATTTTGATTTTTGCCTCTTCAGACATTTTGTCCATTGACCATGGAGGATCCCATACAATGTCTACGTTGACATTGTTAACCCCTGGAACTTTCTTTACATATCTTGTTGCATCTTGAACCAGAGTTTCATGAAGGGGACAACCTTGAGTTGTCATTGTCATTTTGATATTAACATCATTGTTTTCTGCAACATCAATTCCATAAATCAAACCCATCTCCACAATGTTGAGAGGAACCTCAGGATCCATACATTGTTTTAAGGAATCCTCAATTGCTTTTGCAGAAACTGTAGCCATATTGTAAAATGCAGTGCGAAAAACAATAAAAACTTTGTATTAATTAGCTTCAAATAATTTTTTGATAGATTCTTCATAAGGTGACTTAGCCACACCTTTTTCTGTAATAATTCCTGAAATTAGTTCTGGTGGAGTAATATCAAATGCAGGATTTATCACGTTAATGCCATCAGGAGCAGTTTTTTTGTCTCCTATTCCCGTCACTTCACTTCCTTTCCTCATTTCAATAATTACATCTTTGGCATCACTTTTCATATCAAAGGTAGATAATGGTGCTGCAACGTAAAACGGAATTCCATGTTGTTTTGCCATGGTTGCCACCTGATAGGTTCCAATTTTGTTAAAGACATGACCAGTTTTTACTATCCTATCAGCACCAACAATTACTTTATCGACTAATCCATTTACCATACTATATCCTACTGCAGAATCTGGAATAAGACTAACATCAAATCCATCATGTTTTAGCTCAAATGCAGTTAGTCTAGAACCTTGTAGTACAGGTCTTGTTTCTGTTGCAATAACTTTGACATTCTTTCCACTCTCTCTTGTTGCTCTAATTACACCCAATGCAGTTCCATATGCTACAGTAGCTAAGGCACCAGCATTGCAGTGAGTCATTATTGTATCATTATTATCGAAAAGAACAGATCCATTTTTTCCAAGGGTCTTGTTTATTTCTATATCTTCATCAGCCATTTTCTTGGCTGCATTAATTACTAGTTCTTTAATTTGTTCCACTGAATCTCCAGACTTTGCAATTTTCATTATTTGTTCTAAACCCCATGCCAAGTTTACTGCAGTTGGTCTTGTCTCAAATAGAATTTTTCTTGCACTTTCCAAATCTGAAATCAATTCATCTCTAGTAGTTGTTTTACTTTGCAGAACTGCTAATGCCAAGCCAAATGCACCTGATACTCCAATTACAGGAGCACCTCTTACTACAAGAGTTTTAATTGCATCTGCAACTTGATTGTAATCGTCGTATTCTACAAAAACAAGTTCGTTTGGTAACTTTGTTTGATCAATCATTACAACTTTGTTGTCTTTCCATTCTACTGTTCGAAGTAAGGAGTTGGTTTTAGTTAATGATTTGTCCAAGTTAGATTAAATGTATTCAAACTTTATTAAAACTATACCAAAAAAAGCATACGAATTAAAAATGGAGCCTGTAATTCAAATAATAGTTTTATGCATAAATTAAGTAACAACATACTAGGAAAACGAAAATAATGACAATTAAAGAACTTTACCATAAAATACGATTAGGTCAGGCAGTAGTTTTTCCAGTATTATCAATGATTAATTTTATTATAATTTCATATTCGTTGACAACAATAAAAGACGTTATACCAATTCATTTTTACATTCCAATTTTTGCAGTTGCATTAATTTCAATGTTAATGGTGATTGGAAGTATTTTTCACAGTAAACAACAATCAACTGATTTCAACATGAATTTCAGAAAACAAACCTATTTGATAAAGTCAATAAGATTAATGTTAGAGTCACAATTGAATAAAACTCCAGAAACTGAAACATGGATAAAAGAATTAAAAAAAATGGAAGATGAACATGGACAAGATAAATTATGATGTGCTGATTCCTGCAAGGAATGAGGAACTCATAATAGAAAAAACATTAAATCATCTTAACAAACAAACAATCAAACCAAATTCAGTAATTGTTGTAAATGATAACTCTAACGACAGAACCAAAGAAATTGCAGCGTCTTACGGAGCAAAAGTCATTGATTTTCCCTATGAACACAAAAATTGGGTTAATTGTGGAAAATTAGGTATTGTATTTTCATTTGGAATGAAACACTTTGATAAAAATAATTCTCATTTTATGATTCTTGGTGCAGATCATATCTTACCTGAAAACTATATTGAAGATATAATTAAAAACATGAAAAAAGATGTTGTAGATATTGCATCTGGAATTATAGAGAATGAAGTAGCCAAATCACCTAGAGGTTCAGGAAGAATTTTTACAAAAAAAGCAATGGAGTGTATAGATTGGAAATACCAATCTAATTATGGTTATGAAACATATGCCTTGTTTAAAATACAATCAGAAGGCATGAAAATATTTGTCTATCCTATAATGACAAAAACCCAAAGACCTACTGGAACAAATTATAATAAAAAGAAATTTTATCACATGGGATTTTCCTATAAGGCATTAGGTTATACATCATTTTATGGTATTGGTAGAGGTTTGACTATTGCAAAAAAATATGGATTGTATAATGGTTTTATGTTTTCAATAGGATTTTTTTCAAATCATAATGTAGCTTATGATGAAAAAATACGTCAATACTGTAAGAATAATCTAGAACATTCTTGGGAAGACCTCTTGTATAACCCAAAGCAATTGCTAAAAAAACTAAACCAATGAATCATCTAAGGATGAATCATTTTGTTTTACCATTTTATAAAAATTTTAAAATTTAAAAAATAAGATTTTACGTTGTAGCTTGAGCAGCTTCATGGAACATCTGGCTCTTTGCACAACCAGCAGCAAGTTCATCTCCTGCTCCACGTCTCATAAGACCACGGTAAAGACCGTCTTCTAGTTTGACTCCTTCTCTTTGTTCCCACTCTTCAACGGTAATAGAGAATTTCTTTTGGATTCTATCTCTATACCATTCAGGAATTACATTAAACGCACAGAATGGAACTATTCTAAGATCTGGAGTTACATAATGAATATCACATCTTTGTAGTCTTTCTAGGTCTTCGTTGTATTTGTCTTGGAAGTGCATCATACCAAGGAATAATCCCTTGACGTGCCACGAACCAATTGAACCAAATGTTCTCTTCATCAAGATATTACCAAACATCTTTGCTAGGTCTAATCCTGCTGGTTGTTTCTTGGAGTCAACAAAGCCTTTGAGTTTTCTTACAACTTCAAGCATTGTAAAGTACTTGTTTTTACCAGAACGAATCTCTTCTGTTTTATCTTCAAATAATTCTAACATTCCCTGAATGTCACAGAATTTTGTTAATGGAACAAACTTCTTTGTTTCTGCATCCTCAAAGATGTATGTTCCTGCACCACAAGCAAAGTGAATTGATAGTTCGTATTTGGGTTTGCTTGAGAATGCTTCAATTACATTTGTTAGTGGCATGCAACTAGGAACTGGAAACCAATCATCAATAGTTACTTCACCATTTGTTTGCTCTTCGATTCTTTGGATACAATCAGGAACTGTAATTCGGTATTTTTCACGTTCAGATTTCCCCATTCTTCCAGTAAGTGATACTGGTTGGAAGTTTACAGCATGAACTATATCCATGTTCTTCTGTGCATATCTAATAATTCCACCTAATTCGTGGTCATTAATTGATTTAATTACTGTTGGAACAAATACTACAGAAGTACCTGTCTTTCTGCAACTATCAAGTGCATATGGAATTTCCCAGTGGTTCTTTGGGTTTGTTCTTGCAGTTACACCATCAAAGGAAAGATACAAGTTGTTACACCCAGCAAGTCTCACTTCACGTGCTGCTTCTGGATCCATTGCATGTCTGATACCATTTGTGTTCATTTGGATATGGTCAACACCTTCCTCTTTCATTATTTTGATAATATCAGAAATATCTTCTCTAAGCATTGGTTCACCGCCAGTAATCTGCATAGAGTTTCCAGGAATTGGCCTTTCAGCTCTTAGAGTTTTCATCATTGCTCTGATTTGAGTATGATCTGGCTCATACATGTATGCGCCCTCAAGACCTTTCTTTACATAAAAGAAGCAATACCAACATGTTAAATCACATCTGTTAGTTACAATCATGTTTGCAAGTCCGCTGTGAGATAGGTGGTTTGAACATAATCCACAGTTGTTTGGACAAGAACATCTATCAATCATTACGTTTGGAGAATGAGCACCTTTTCCATCTACCCAATATGTACTGAATTTTTTGTACAATTCGTAAGAACCAAAGTATAATTCCTCACATTCGCCGTGAGTTGGACAGATTTTGGTCATGAATACTTTGCTGTCTCGCTCAAAGACCTCTGCATCAAGAATCATGTTACAATCTGGACAGATGCTTTGAGTGAATCTAATAGTAGACTTTTTGTTTAGATTTTTAGTCGATTGTTTAGATATCTGAATTAGAGCCATGTCTATACTGGGCATTTTTCTGAAATAGTATATAACGCATTTCATACTAGGCCCCGTGTGGAATTTAGGAGGTAGGCATATGGGATTTAAATACCAAAGAGATTCGACTAGATCGCGTGAGCATTTCTGACAAAACAAAGAAGGCTTTAGAAAAAATAGGTCTTACAAGTTATGAAATCAGAACGTTCTCTGCTTTACTTAAAGCAGGAGAGCAAACAGCATCAGACCTTAGCCAAAAGTCAGGGGTGCCATATTCAAAAATTTACGAAGTACTAGGAACTCTAGAAGACAAAAGTTGGATTGGTTCAGATGATTCAAGGCCAACAAAATATTTTGCAAAATCACCATCAACAGGACTAGAAACTACAAAACAAAAACTAGAAAGTGATTTTTCACAGAATCAAACTGTGATTCTAAATGAGTTACTTCCATTGTATGAGAAAAGTGGAACAAGTGAAAAACCAGATATTTGGGTACTTTCAGGAGGAATCAACATTGCTGCTAAAATTTTAGAAATGGTAGAGTATTGTAGGAATGAAGTAATGATTGCAATACCAGAAGCTGGAGAAGAACTAGTCAAACAAGCATTACCAAAATTAAGATCGCTTCATGATAAAGGAGTAGATATTACAATACTTGCTTCAGATACAATGGAGGAAGAATCAATCAAGGCAATCAAAAGAGTTGCAACGGTAAAAATCAAGAAAGGTTTGTTTGCAGGCGGCATAATATCTGACAAAAAATATGTTGTAATTTTGCTAGGTCCAGAAGTAGCAGGTGGAAGGCCTTCAGATGTTGTTGCAATTTGGGCAGATCATGCAGGATTAGCTGGATTTGCGCGCCAATACTTTGAATATTTATTAAAAGATTCAAAGAAGGCGTAATATGGATTCACAAAAGGATGAGATTCTATTTGTAGGAACTGCAGAAGCAGAGCATATAGAGATGTATCTAAAGGCAATTTGGCATATCAAAGAAAGAGGAGAAGATGTCAAAATTAGCACTATTGCAAAAATGCTCAAGGTTAGACAACCAAGTGTAGTTCAAATGCTCAAGAAATTGAATTCTCAAGATTTGGTTAATTACAACAAAGCTGGAGTAAAACTCACAGAAACTGGTAAAACAGTTGGTACGAATATGATGAGAAATAGTAGGTTGTTAGAGGTTCTTATGGAAACCACACTAAAAGTAGAAATTGATGAGGAAATGGTATGTGGGATTGAACATCATATGAAAAAGCAATTTACAGATGCTCTTTGTACAATGCTAAAGCATCCAAGAACATGTCCACATAATCGTGAAATTCCAATGGGCCAATGTTGTAAATCAGATTAAATAAAATTACATCCTAAAAGATATATCATCTTAGAAATTAAATTTAAGCATGGCATGTTTTTGTGGATGTAAAACATATGAAAAAAATGATGATGGATTCAAGATAGCGTGTGTAAAATGTGGACATGGACCTCAAAATCATGATGAAGAATTCAGAGCTACTACAAGAAAGAATGAATCACAAAGTCAAAAACGCGATGTAGACTTTGGGTAGAAAACTATTCGCCAATTATTTTAACTAAAACTCTTTTTGATCTTTTTCCATCAAATTCTCCATAGAAGATTTGTTCCCATGGGCCAAAATCTAATTTACCATTAGTGATAGCAACTACTACTTCTCGTCCCATTATTTGTCGTTTTAGATGAGCATCTGCATTATCCTCACCAGTTTTATTGTGATCATACTGATCAATTGGTTCATGTGGTGCCAAGTCTTCTAACCATTTTTCATAATCCTTATGTAAACCACTTTCATTGTCATTAATGAAAACACTAGCAGTAATGTGCATTGCATTTACAAGACAAAGTCCTTCTTGGATTTTGCTTTTTGTAACTAGTTTTCTAATGTCAGGAGTAATATTAACAAAGGCTCTTCTTGTTTTAACATGAAATGTAAGATAGTCAGTCAGAGATTTCATATTTTTTCAAGGTAAATCAGCCATTAAAATCCTAAGGCAGGCTCAGAACTCAAGATCCTCATCATCATTCAAAGGGATAGGTTCATCACCGCCCGCGAGTCATATTTCAGGCAGATTCCTATTGAATCTTTCAAGAAGCTTGATAAATGACTAATAGATCAATCATTCAAAATGGTTTTAATTGACACACCAGCTTCAGTGGAAAGTTTTCGAAGATTTATCTTTTCAAGTACATGCAAATCTTATGCGCCAAGGAGTTATTTGGAAGATTTTGAGGTATTTCCAGAAAGAGAAGACAATTTGGGATCAGTTTACGTAGAAGCTGCTGATAAAGTAACTTTGAAAAAAATTAGAGACATTACATTTGTTAATGCAAGAGATATTCTCGGAATAATTTATAATTCAAAAAGTGGAAATACGTCTCTAAAATGGCGCCAGCTGAGAAGAAACAATGGCAAAGTTTCAGGAGAAGCTTCTGCAAATTCTCTTACAAATCTATCAGAATCAGGCGTTCTTACTTTAGATTGGGTTGAAAACTATCTAAAGAAAAAATCAGAAGAAGCAAAGACTAACGAAGTTAGAAACTAAACTCTTTTCTTTTTGTATATTAGAACAATATCATGATTACAAAGATAATTGATGAGAATTCAATTTCTGTCAAGCCAGAAGATTCTGATGATCTTTTGAATCTACGTCGTATAATTAAAGAAGATGACAAAATTATTGGAGATACAACAAGAGTTCTAAAACAAGATAAGGATTATTCAAGACCTGATAAAGGAGAGAGAATTAAGATCAGAATTGCATTAACAGTAGAAAAAATTTCACTTGATGATGTTTTAGATAGACTAAGAATTGGTGGAACAATTTCTGAATCAAGTAACGAATCAGTACCACATGGCTCACATCATTCATTCATTCTAAAAATTAATGATGGAATAACAATTTCAAAGAAAAAATGGTTACCAATTGAAAAGAATCTTTTAGTATCAAGTAATAATCAGGTTGGCTTTGTACTTGTTGCAATTGATACTGGTGATTGTGGTATTGCAAGACTAAGAGGAACACATCTAGAATTTATCCCAAATATCTATTCAGGTTCTAGTGGAAAGAGATACAAAACTAATTTCAATATTGAAAAATTCTTTGAGCAAATACAGCAAGCGTTATCAACTGTTTTCAAAGAAGGGGATTCAATAGTAATTTTTGGTCCCGGGGAAACAAAAAAAAGATTTGCGAATTTCATTCAAAAATCCCAAAACACACAAGAATACAAGGTTCAGGTTGTTGAGGGAATTGATTCAAGTGGAGAAGATGGAATTTACATATTTACAAAATCTCAAACAATGAAGGAGATAATGTCAGATAGTAAGCTAGCCAAGGCATCATCAATAATTGATGAGGTAATGCTTCTTGCAAACAAGAAGAGTAGAAAATTTACTATGGGATTTGATGAAACTTTTAATGCAAATCAAATAGGAGCGGTTGAATCTATTGTATTTTCAGACAAAGCAATTCAAGATTATGAGCAAAAAATGATAGATTTTCTAAATGATGTTGAAAGTAAGGGAGTAAAAATTTACAGCGTTGATTCATCTACAGATATTGGTTTAAGAGTTACAGGTTTAGGTGGAATAGTTTCCTTATTACGATATGCAATAGAGTCTTAATTTGTAGTTTCTATCAACCAATTTAGATATGATTTGTTAATAGATGTAACATCAACTTCTGCAATTTCAGGAACATCATATGGATGAGTTTCTTTAATTTTCTTTTTTAGTAGTTTCTTGTTTTTTGTTGTAGTTTTGAATATAGCAAGATATTCAGATGCATTTTCCACTTTTCCATTCCAAGAGTAAATTGAAGAAATTTTTGAAATATTGACACATGCAACTATTCTATTTTTTACAAGCTCATTTGCAATTTTTGTAATTGATTTTTTGTTAGGATATGTTGAGATTATCATCACTGGTTTCATAGTAACCGATAAATGTACGTACTTTAAAAAATTAACAATTAATTTGGAACTTGATTTTATTACTCAGAATGCGATAATCTATGTGTTAATCGCTTGGGTTATCATTTTTGTAACTGCAAAAGGTCTAAAATTACAAAAATATGGCGTTGAGATAAAGCCATACAGCCTTGTATACAAAAATAAACAAGTTAACTCAGTTCTCATTAGAGTTCTGAGTAGAACAAGGAGAGGAATCAGGGTTTTTGCTGATGTAAGTGTAATTGCAGGTTTTCTAATGATGGCTTATGCATTTTACTTTTTGGGAAATAATGTATTAAACTTTTTTGTTGCACAAGATGAATTTGCAGAATTAACATTGCTTATTCCAGGAGTAACATTAACTTCTGCACCTGCTATTGCATTCTTTTTACTATCAATACCAATTGTACTAGTTATGCATGAAGGAGCACATGGTATAGTAGCTGCATTAGAAAAAATAAAGATCAAAACAGGTGGCTTTGCAATATTCATTGCACTGTTTGCAGGATTTGTAGAACCAGATGAGGAAGAATTTAACAAAGCAAAAAAGATTTCAAAACTACGAGTAATTGGAGCAGGAGCTACATCAAATGTAATTTTTGCAATTGTTTTAGGTGCTATTATGTTAACAAACCCAATTTTTGGAATGGTTTTAGAGAGTATGCCATTATTTGGGGAAGTCATCTTAAACACATTTTATGAATTATCGCAAGGAGTGTTGATACTGGAAGTAATGGAAAACTTTGGAGCTGAACAAGCAGGATTGTTTGCAAATGATATCATTATTTCAATTAATGATATACCGATCCATGGTCCGGTTGATTTTCCCAGCTTAAATCCAGGGGAAACAGCTAGTGTTACTGTACTTAGAGATAGTCAAACATTAGAATTTGGTGTGGAGATTATGCCCTCACCAGATGATCCTGAAAGAGGATTAATAGGAATTATGAGAGATAATTCAATTCCATACAAACCTGTAATGAATTTCATTGACTGGACAAATGTGGATTTCAATGTTTCAATGTTCTTGTTATGGCTCTGGATGATTTCATTTTTTATAGGAATTATCAATATGCTTCCTTTACCAATATTAGATGGAGGAAAATTCATTCATATAATTATTGATAAAAGAATTTCAGACAACGCAGTAAATGGTGTTATGCGGGGAATTTACGCATTCACTTTTGTCTTGTTTGCTCTAAACATTGCTTTATCTTACGTCAAGTCTGGATGGTTTACAATATAGAAAATACCTAAAGAATCATTAATGAAAAAAAATACATAAACTTATGATTTGTGATAGATGCGAAAATCAAGCAGTCTATACTAGAAAATACTCAGGTCAGAAACTATGCTCACCATGTTTTTCAAATTCTGTTGTGAAAAAAACTGCTAAAACTATTTCAAAATACAACATGATTCAAAATGATGATTTAGTAGCCGTTGCAGTCTCTGGTGGAAAAGATTCCCTAGTATTGCTAAAAATTATTCACGAAATGACATTAACCCATAATTTTAGAATTAAGGTAATTACAATAGATGAGGGGATTCTAGGATATAGAGACGAAGCACTAGAAATTGTTAAAAAATTTTGTGGAGAATTAAATGTTGAGCACAAAGTTTACTCTTACAAAGATTTGTTTGAATTGACGCTTGATGAAGCATTAGAGTTAAGGGAAAACGAGAAAACGTCTTCATGTTCAATTTGTGGTACGCTAAGAAGACGTGCAATGGATTTTGCAGCAAAAGATATTGGGGCAGATGTAATTGCAACAGGTCATAATCTAGATGATACATTACAGACATTTATCATAAACATGCTTTCAGGGGATATGAAAAAGATTGGATGGATGGATCCAGATACATCTACAAATTCTTTAAGAAAAATAAAACCATTTTGTGAGATATATGAATCTGAAATAGTATTTTATGCATTTACAAACGATATACCATTTCAATCAGAACCTTGTCCACACATGAATGAAGGAATAAGAACAGAAATTCGTGAATTCCTAAATTCATTGGAAAGTCAACATAGTGGAATTAAAAATAATTTGTATCAATCAGTTCTCAAAGTATCTCAAATTGTAAAGAGTTCTAATTATAAACAAAAAACAATTTGTGAAATGTGTGGTAACGAATGTACAGGTAATGTATGCTCAGTCTGTAACATGATTTTAAAACTTAGAGCAAATCAAACCTAATGCAAATATAACATACTTTCTTTAGAAAAAATGGTAGTAGGTAGGATTGGGGTGCCAGCCGTGCCCTATTCTGAAACCGGCTATATGCAGAGATCAGTAACTGTTGGGTAAATCTCTAGATGGGTAATTCCCGCTTGGTGTGCGGAAATGAAATCACGCCGAGGCGGGTGGTTGCAAGACTAGAACTATCCGAAGGGATAACTTCTAAGACCGAACCATCGAAAGGGATGAGGTCCGGGAGGGAGCAATCCTAAGGTGGGACATCCACGCTTCCTCGTCAACGTGGCGGATCTTGTATGCCTTGAAATGGGGCTATTCGTCTAGACTGGAACCAATAGAACTACTACCTTTATAATTAAAATCAAATTTGCGAAATCATGGAAGGAATAATCTCATTTGGAAATAACAGGAGTTATGATGACTTTAAGAAACAGATTCCAAGTTCAGTTTTACCTCTTTTTGATTCAATTAGAGAATTTTGCTTCTCTTTAGGAGAAAATGTAGTAGAAGATGTTAGAATGCATAGAGTAGTTTTTTGTAAATCAATGACATTTAGATGGTTTGCAGATGTAGAACCTCAAAGAGAAGGAGTCATCATCAAAATTCAGAAAAACCGAAAAGAGCCCATACAAATTATTCAAGTCAAAAAAGACCAGCAAATTTCAGAATTTAGTCAAATGCTTAAAGTGGCATTTGAAGAGATTCATTAATACAAAACATCGAATTTTAAAAATTCACCAGAAAATTTTTCGTTATGAATCTCTACATCTTCAACTCGGGCATTAGCTGGTCCACCATGAGACCATTCAATTAGTCTACTAACTCTTTCTTCATCTCCTTCTAAAATAGCCTCAACACGACCATCTTTAAGATTTTTAACCCATCCAAAAACATTATTTTTTTTTGCCATCACTTTTAGTGCCTGACGAAAAAATACACCTTGTACTCTACCAGTTACAATTATTCTAATTCGTTGATTTGACATTCAAGTTTTATTTCAGGAAGTTATTAATCAATTTTAGGCTAAAAAAAGACTAGTGTCTTTCTTTAATTCTAGCTCTTCCAGTCTTTCTGGCAGCAATGCTACCTACCTTTGCACCAGGAGGTGCATTTCTTGAAACAGTTGAACTTTGTCCAACATGTTGATGACGACCACCACCATGTGGATGAACATAAGCGGCTTGAGCAACACCTCTAACAATTGGAAATTTCTTTCCTTTTGCTCTGAAACTTCTCCATGTATTACCTGCACTCATTAATGGTCTTTCACCAGCTCCTCCTCCAGCAAGAGTACCAATCATGGCTCTATTTTTTGGATTAAGAGTAGTAAATTTTCCAGAAGGTAGTTTTATAGTAACACCTTCATCACCGTGAGAGAAAATAGTTGCATCAGTTCCTGCGGATTTAACTATAGCACCACCATCCCCAAAGTGCTTTTCAATGTTACATACAGTTGTTCCGTCAGGAATATTTTGAACACTAATGACATTTCCTTGCTCAATTTTTGATTTTAATCCAAATTGTAAAGTTATGCCTACTCTAGTTCCTAGTACTGCAGGAACAAATGAAACAGAACCGTCCTCAAATCTGATTTTAGATAATGGTGCTTCTCTGCCACGTTCATGAATCAGATCAATAACTTTACCTTCATGTTGTTCTGATAGTAGAAAACGAGGATAATTTGCCTTGGAACCTACTTTTCCAGTGGATGTAGATCTAAATTGATGTCCTCCACGGCCACGTCGTCTAACTAATGGTCTCTTACCCAAGTCGATCGTTTCCTATGCACAGATGATTTTAAGCTTGTGATTATTCTTTGTTGTTTTTGAAAATTACCACAAAGGTATAAAAATTAGACAGAGGGCTTTGGTGTATGAGTCAAAATGCTCTTACCCTCAAAGTACTTGAAGCATACACAAGAGACGTTGGAAGAGGTGTGGCAAGAATTGATTATGATTCCATGGACACACTAAATGCCTCTACTGGAGATGTCATAGAAATTAAAGGTAAAAGAAGGACAGTTGCAAAATGTCTTCCACTATATCCATCTGATGAAGGAAAAGGAATTATCAGAATTGACGGACTTGGTAGAAATAATTCAGGAATTGCTATTGGAGATTCAATTTCGGTGAGAAAGATAAAAGCAGTAGCTGCAGAAAAAATAATAGTTGCGCCGCTGGAAGCAATTCCTCCAATTGATGAAAGATATCTTGCAGATGCTTTAGAAAGTGTTCCTTTGATTAAAGGAGATAATGTAATGGTTCCATATTTTGGTGGACGTTTAACTTTTCAGATTATAGGAGTAACACCAGCAGCTGATGCAGTTTTAGTTACTCAAAAAACTGTTTTCCACATTGCAGAAAAAGGAGAGACATTACGTGGAGTTCCACAAGTTACATATGAAGACATTGGTGGTTTAACAGATGAAATTAAAAAAGTTAGAGAAATGATTGAGCTTCCCTTAAGACATCCAGAAATTTTTGAAAAGTTAGGTATTGAAGCACCAAAAGGTGTCTTATTGTATGGTCCTCCGGGAACAGGTAAGACATTACTTGCAAAAGCAGTTGCAAATGAAAGTAATGCACACTTTATCAGTATTTCAGGTCCAGAAATTATGAGTAAGTTTTATGGAGAAAGTGAAGCAAGGCTAAGAGAAATTTTCAAGGAAGCAAGAGAAAAATCTCCGTCAATAATCTTTATCGATGAAATTGACTCCATTGCACCAAAAAGAGAAGAAGTTACAGGCGAGGTTGAAAGAAGAGTTGTTTCTCAAATGTTATCATTAATGGATGGATTAGAATCAAGAGGTAAAGTTATTGTAATTGCTGCGACAAATAGACCAAATGCAATTGATCCTGCACTTAGGAGACCAGGCAGATTTGATAGAGAAATCGAGATTAGAGTTCCAGACAAAAAAGGAAGAAAAGACATACTTTTGATTCACAGCAGAAATATGCCATTAACAGATGATGTCAATATAGATAAACTCGCATCAGTAAGTCACGGATATGTTGGTGCAGATTTAGAATATCTCTGTAAAGAAGCTGCAATGAAGTGTTTAAGAAGACTACTACCTGTTCTTGAATTACAAGAAGAAAAGCTCCCTCCAGAAACATTAGATAAACTTATTGTTAATGGGGATGACTTTTCAAAAGCATTGATTGAAGTAGTGCCATCTGGAATGAGAGAAGTTTTCATTGAAAATCCTGATGTAAAGTGGGATGATGTTGGAGGTTTAGACGAAGTCAAACGAGAGCTACAAGAAGCTGTTGAATGGCCAATGAAATATCCTGCTCTTTATGAAAAACTAGGGCATAAAATGCCAAGAGGTATCTTACTTCACGGTCCAAGTGGCACAGGAAAAACTTTGCTTGCGAAAGCAGTTGCTACAGAAAGCGAAGCAAACTTTGTTTCAGTAAGAGGTCCTGAGCTTTTATCAAAATGGGTTGGTGAATCTGAAAGAGGTATAAGGGAAATTTTCAAAAGAGCGCGTCAATCTGCACCATGTGTGATATTCTTTGATGAAATTGATTCAATAGCACCAATCAGAGGATTAGGAGGAGAAAGTGCAGTAAGTGAAAGAGTTGTTAGTCAATTACTTACAGAATTAGATGGAATGGAAAATATGCATGGTGTTGTAGTTTTAGCTGCGACAAATAGAGCAGATATGATTGATCCTGCATTGTTAAGGCCAGGAAGATTTGATAAGATTATTCAGATTCCACTTCCAGACAAAGAGAGCAGAAAGAGTATATTGAAAATTAGTTCTGCAGAAATACCAATAATTAAAGAAGAAACTGATCAGGAACGTGTTAATTTCGATAAACTTGCTGAAATGACTGATGGACTTAGTGGTGCAGACGTAGCAGCAATTGCAAATACTGCAGTTTCTTTAGTTATTCACGAATTCCTAGATAAGCATCCAGATGTCAAGGATGTTGATAAACAAAGTATAGACGCCAAAGTATCTATGGAACACTTTGAAAAATCAGTAAAGAAAGTTAGAGATCAAAAAGACATAAAGTTGGGTGAAAAACTAGTAGCTACCTATTACAGGTAGTTTTAATAAAATAACAAATCTAAACCTCGTAAATGTCAGAACATCGAGGATATGAGGGAGATTCATTAGAATTCCTAAAAGCAAATCAGGTTTCAGTTGGTGATTCTGTTAAGATATTGGCTGATATCACTTATTTAGGCATAATAATGCCAAGGTACGAACACAGTGATGACAAACATATTGTGTTGAAATTAAAGAACGGATATAATATTGGTTTAGAAATTACAAAGATTAAAAAAATTGAAAAAAACCAATCTGCAAAAAAAACTGTTGAGAAAGATGAAAAGATTGAAAAAGTAGCAGGATTGCCAAAAATTTTGTTATTATCAACTGGAGGAACAATTGCAAGTAAGATTGATTACAGAACAGGTGCAGTTACACCTGTATTAACTGCCGAAGAATTGAATTCATCAGTTCCAGAACTTGCTAAAATTGCCAATATAGATGCACAGGTTCTATTTTCAGAATATTCTGAAAATATAATGCCAGAACACTGGTTACAAATTGCTGAAAAGATAAATGAATATTCGGAATCAGATTATACAGGAATAATTATTGCACATGGTACAGATACTATGCATTATACATCATCTTTTCTTTCATTTGCACTTGCAGGATTTCCGATTCCAATTGTATTGGTTGGATCACAGAGATCATCAGATCGTGCTTCATCAGATGCAGCACTGAATTTAATTAGTGCAACAAAATTTATCACAGAAAGTAAAACTAAAGGTGTCTATATTGTCATGCACCAAGATGAAAATGATGAAACAGTTGCATGTCATTTAGGAACTAGGGTAAGAAAAAACCATACAAGTAAGAGAGGAGCATTCCAAACAATTGGAGATGTTCCAGCATTCATAATCACAGAAAATCAAATTCAGAAAAATATTACAGAAGATTTCTTTAAGGTAAATGAATTTAAACCAAAAATTTATCTTGATACAAAAGTTGCTTTAGTAAAATATCACCCCGGATATGATCCAAGTCTGCTAGATAAGATAATTGAAATGGGATTTAGAGGAATAATTTTTGAAGGAACTGGATTAGGTCATATTGGAAAGACAATGTATGAGAGTGTAAAAAAAGCAAATGAGAAAGGAATCTTTCTAGGAATGACTTCCCAATGTGTTGATGGTAGAGTCAGAATGACAGTGTATGAGAGTGGACGTGATTTGCTTGATTTAGGCATAATTCCCTTAGAAAACATGATTCCAGAAGTGGCATTAGTAAAGGCAATGTGGGCAATGGGTAACTCTCAAAACAGAGAAGAGGTAAAGAAAATTATGCTTAAAAATATTGCATCAGAGTTATCAAATTAAGAGAGTGGAAAAGTGTCAGAATTTTCTATAAATGATATAGGATTGAAGGTAGGGCTTGAGATTCACCAACAATTAGCAACTAACAAGAAGTTGTTTTGTAACTGTAGACCAATTGAATCTGATGAATACTATATGAAATTTCAAAGAAAACTACGTGCAGTAAAAAGTGAACTGGGAGAATATGATCCTGCAGCGTTATTTGAAAAATCTAAATCTAAAACAATAATGTATTATGCTAATCCAGATAGTAGTTGTTTAGTTGAACAAGATGAAGAACCACCTCACAATTTAGATAAAGATGCAAAAGAGCTTGTACTTATAATCGCGTCATCACTTAATTCAAAAATTTTTAGCGAAGTTTATCCAATGAGAAAAACTGTGATAGATGGTTCAAACACAACAGGATTTCAACGAACAATGTTATTTTCACAGGGGGGACAAATTGATGTTGATGGAGATAAAGTTGGTGTTCAGTCAATTTGTCTTGAAGAGGATTCAGCAAAACTTCTTGGGGATAAAGGGAATATCAGAGAATATAGTTTAGATCGTCTCGGAATTCCACTTGTAGAGATTGCATTGGAACCTGTAGAGGGAGATTCTAAGAAAATAAAAAAAATTGCATTATCCTTAGGTAGACTGTTACGAAGTACTAAAAAAGTAACTAGAGGGATTGGTTCAATCAGACAAGATATTAATATTTCAGTAAAAGATGGAGGAGGTGTTGTTGAAGTAAAAGGAGTTCAGCAATTAGATCAATTAGAAAAAGTAGTAGAATTTGAGGCTAAAAGACAACATGGATTAATCAAAATTGCTAAAAAATTAAAGAATTCTGATTTCAAGGGAATTTCAAAAGATGTAGATATTTTTGATATTACTAAAGATTGGGCTAGTTGCAAATCTGAGATTATACAAAAAGCACTAAAGGATAATTCAATAATCAAAGCAATAAAAATTGAGAATTTTTCTGGAATGTTTGGATATTCACCATATGAAGGGATACGATTGGGAAAAGAGATAGGACAATTAGTAAAATTCTATGGAATAGGAGGAGTTTTTCATTCTGATGAACTACCTAATTACGGAATTGATGATCAAGATATTTCAATTGTTAAAAATATTTTAAAAATTAAGGAAAATGATGCGTTTTTGATAATTGCAGCTCCTTCTTCAAAAATTAATTTTGCGATTGATTCAATAATTAATAGACTAGTAGAAGCAAAAAAAGGAGTTCCTGCAGAAACTAGATTGGCTACACAAACAGGTGAAACAGTATTTTTAAGACCTCGTCCAGGTGCGTCTAGAATGTATCCTGAAACAGATATCCCACCAATTTTAATTACAAGTAATGAACTTAAAAATGCAGAAAAAAATATTCCAAAATCATGGGATGAATCACTTTTAGAGTTACAAGAGAAATATGATTTGAATACTCAGCTTTCAGAACAAATTTTTGATTCACGTTACATTGAATTATTTGAAAAAATAATGGAAAGAACTAAAGTTAATCCTACATTTGTTGCATCAATTCTATGTTCTTCAATTACTAAATTAGAAAGGGATGGCCTAGATTCTAAATTATTAAATAATAAAGAGATTCTCAAGTCATTTCAATTATTAGAAGCAGAAAAAATTGCCAAAGAATCAATTGAGATGATTTTTGAAAATATCATGGATGGAAAGTCACAAACAATTGAAGAGGCAATGAAAAATGCTTCGATTGAGGCTGTAAATGAATCAGATTTGGAAAAAATTATTGAAGAAATAGTTGAAAAAAATCAAGAGATTGTTAAAAATCAAAAAGAAAGAGCTATTGGACCACTTATGGGAATTGCCATGAAGGAATTAAGGGGTAAAGCATCTGGTGAAATGATAAACAAACTTCTTTTAGAAAATATCAAGAAGAAATTATCAAGTATATAATTGAAGTTTATGCGGGAAGTGGGATTTGAACCCACGAACTCCTAGAAGATAAGGATCTGAACCTTACGCCGTTGACCAAGCTGGGCTACTCCCGCATTGTAAATTTTTGAAATCTAGAATAAGTTTCTTTATTATACATAAAACAAGTACATCCAATTAACCAAGTGAGAGAATGGAATTTAGAGAAGTATATTGTATGAATTGTAAAAAAGTGCTTGGGCGCTATAATGTTAAGTTCTATGATAATACCAAAATAGAGGAATTGTTAAAAACAACTCATGTTACTCATGTAAGAAATGGACATAGAATAACCATTAGAAAATTTGTAAAAGATTAATTCAGTTTTATTTTTTCTACTGCCTCTGAAAGGTTTGAAACTCTATGAATTCGATTTTCGGAAATATGTTTATTCCATGGTTGTGAATATAGAATTACTTTTTTGTTGTGTTGAATAATTTTTAATGCATTTAGAGGTGAATCGTCAATAAATACATCATAATCTAAATCAGCTTTCATTGGTCCATCAGTTACTGTTACATAATTGTCATATGTTATATTGTGATGATTAAGCCAATTTTTTACAAAAGAATCAGTAGAACGTTCTCTTGCAGTTACAATATCTACTTGACCTATATCTGAGAGATTTTTTGTTACAGATGATAAATTTTCTTCAGTAGGAGGTATGGACTTCCAATTTTTCCAACAGGAACTTAATTCAGCATAAAAATCATAACGGTTGATCTGAAATTTCTTCCAAAAGTTCCAATCAGTGATATCATGTTTTGAGATTTTTGGTCTAATTGTATTGCTATAATTTAACCAAGATTGTATTACATCAGCAAGTACGCCATCAACATCTAATGCAATTTTCATTTTTTCTCAATCAGTCACTAGCCTTTTGAAATTCATCTAGAAGATTTTTTTGATGTTTATTGAGTTTTTTTGGAATGTTTACCACAATTCGAACATATTGATCTCCTCTACCTCTAGAATTGATATGAAAAACTCCTTTTCCTTTTAATTTAATAATTGTATTTGGTTGACTACCAGGATCAACTTTTATTTTTTCTGTACTCTCCAAGGTTGGAACAACAATCTTACAACCCAATGCAACATCAATCATTGAGACATCCTGATCATAGAAAATATCTTTCCCATCTCTATTGAATTTAGGGTGAGGTTGTACTGTAACTCTAACAATCAGATCGCCATTAATACCACCAGGAACCTCATTTCCTTCTTTTGGCACAGTGTAATCTCCTGAATCAATACCGCGTGGAATTTCAAAAGTAATTTTTTTAATACCTCTTTTCTTCCCTTGTCCTTTGCATTCACTACAAAGAGTTTCAATTATAGAGCCTTGACCTCTGCAAGAAGAACATGGTGCAGTTGTTATAAATGAAGCAAATCCCATATTACGTCTTTGTTGTACTTGCCCATGACCATTACATGTAGTGCATGTTTTCTTGTTAGTACCAGGTTTACAACCAGAGCCATAACAAATATCACATTCAATCTGTTTATGTAAATTAATTTCTATTTTTTTTCCGTGAAGAACATCCTCTAATGTTACCGAAGTTTCATAGAGAATATCAGAACCACGTTGTTGGGCAAAACCAAATCCTCCTCCACGATTGAAGATTGATTCAAAAATGGATTCAAATCCGCCTCTACTACCAAAAATATCACTAAAATCTCCACGTGCTCCTTGAAATATATCATCACTAGTGTATCTACCATCAACACCAGCATGACCATATTGATCATAAACTTGCTTTTTTTCAGGATCTGAAAGAATAGCATATGCCTCTGAAATTTCTTTGAAATGTTCTGGAGCCTCTGAAGATTTGTTACGATCGGGATGAAATTTTAATGCTAATTTTCTATACTGATTTTTTACTTCATCTAGAGAGGATGTTTTAGATACGCCTAAAACCTCATAATAATCACGTTTCGCAGACATGAATCATTCCTTTCTCACAATTACCGTATAAATGATTAAATTTGAAAAATTAGTTAGTTTTTGTTTCATCAGTTGAAGATGATTCAGTTGTTTTATTATCTGCATCAGTACCTTGTTGTCCTTCTGCATCAGTACCTTGTTGTCCTTCTGCATCAGTACCTTGTTGTCCTTCTGCATCAGTACCTTGTTGTCCTTCTGCATCAGTACCTTGTTGTCCTTCTGCATCAGGAGGAGATGAAACATTTTTGTAAAGCTCGGTAGTTACTTCGTTGACTATGGATTGTAATGCTTCAAGTTTAGGTTTTAATTCAGCAGGTTCCTTATCTAAAACTTGTTTGACTTCTTTTACAGCATCAGTAATTTTAATTCCCTGTTCTTGAGAAATTTTGTCCTTAAGACTATCATGAACTAATTTTTCTGTAGTGTAAATATAACTTTCTGCTTCATTCTTAAGATCAATTTTTTCTTTCTTCTTTTTGTCTTCATCAGAGAATTTTTCTGCATCTTCTTTTAATTTTTCAATTTCTTCTTTAGATAATTTTGATGAGGATTCAATAGTAATTTTAGTTTCCTTTTGTGTTCCAAGATCTTTTGCTGTAACATTGATTATTCCATTTGCATCAATATCAAATTTTACTTCAATTTGAGGAATTCCTCTTGGAGCTGGTGGTACATCGGTTAGATTAAAGCTTCCCAATGAGACATTGTCTGATGCCATTGGTCGTTCACCTTGAACAACATGAATAGTTACGCTTGTTTGATTATCAGCTGCAGTTGTGAAAATTTTACTCTTTGAAGTTGGAATTGTCGTATTTCTTTCAATTAATGGTTCTCTAACTCCGCCCAAAGTTTCAATTCCTAATGTAAGTGGAGTAACATCAAGTAGAACTATATCACTAGTAACATCTCCAGCAATAATTCCTGCTTGTATTGCAGCTCCCATTGCTACTGCTTCCATAGGATCAACTCCTGATTCAGGTTCTTGTCCAACAACTTCACCTACCATTTTTCTAACTAATGGCATTCTTGTTGGCCCACCAACCATCACGATTTTGTTAATATCAGAGTGGGAGAGTTTTGCATCTTCAAATGCTTTTACTATAGAAGGCCTACATCGTTCAACAATTGGTCCAATTAACTCATCTAGTTTAGCTCTAGTAATTCTTAATTCAAGATTTTTTGCACCTGTTGATGGATCTTGTGCAATAAAAGGCAAAGTAACATCTGTTTCCATAACTGAGGACAATTCAATTTTGGCTTTTTCAGCAGCTTCTCTAATTCTTGTCACTGCAGTTGTATCTTGTGAAAGATCAATTCCCTCTTTTTTCTTGAATTCATCAACAATGTAATCAATTACAAGTTTATCCATATCTGTACCACCTAAATGCGTATCACCAGATGTACTTAGTACTTCAAAAACACCTCCTCCCATTTCCATTATTGTAACGTCCAATGTACCACCACCAAAATCAAAGACAAGGATTTTCATGTCTTCTTTTACTTTATCTAATCCAAATGCCAACGATGCAGCTGTGGGTTCGTTGATAATTCTAACAACATCAAGACCAGCAATAGTTCCTGCATCTTTAGTTGCTTGACGTTGATTATCATCAAAATATGCAGGAACTGTAATTACTGCTTTCTCCACAGATTCACCAACAAATGCCTCAGCATCTTTTTTGATTTTTTGAAGAATAAATGCAGAAATTTGTTGAGGTTTGTATTCTTTACCTTGAATTTTAAAAATATGATCAGTGCCCATTTTTCTTTTAGCAGCAAGAATGGTATTATCAGGATTTGTTACTGTCTGTCTTCGTGCAGGTTCTCCAACTAAAAGTTCACCATCTTTAGAAAATGCTACAACGGATGGAAATGCCTTTCCTCCTACAGTAGAACCTTCTGCAGCAGGAATAATTGTTGGTTTACCACCCATAACTACTGCAGCAGCAGAGTTACTTGTTCCTAAATCAATTCCAATTACTTTAGCCATATTTTATCATCCTTTTTTTGAAATTTCTACTAGTGTAGGTCTTACGACCCTCTCATGAGAAATATATCCCTTCCTGATCTCTTTTGTAATTGTGTTATCATCTAAATCAGGATCGGTAATAATGGAAATTGTTTCATGAAAATTTGGATCAAAAATTTCGCCTAATGCATCAATTGGAATAACATGATATTTTTTCAATAATGAATCCATATTTTTTAAAATAGAATCTAGGCCATCAATATTTATTTTGCTTTCGGAAAAAACTTCTTTAGCTCTAATAAAATCATCATATATTTTTAAAAAATCTAAGACAAACTCATCAACTTTAGCATTAACACCGTTTTCTATATCAGATTGTGTTTTTCGATTAAGATTCTGAAAGTCTGCTAAAACATGTTTTAATTCTTCTTCATGTTCCGATACTTTTTGTTTTTCTAACTCTAATAATTTTGATAATTCTTCAATGCTTATTTCTGTAGATTTTGATTCTTCAGAAGAACCATTAGATTCAGAATTATTTTCAGATGACAAATCGACGGGAATTTCGTCAGAATTATTTTCAGATGACAAATCGACGGGAATTTCGTCAGAATTATTTTCAGATGACAAATCGACGGGAATTTCGTCAGAATTATTTTCAGATGACAAATCAAACAAAATAGTAATTTAGGTAATTTAAATTATTATTGGATAGTTTCACACAAGGGATTAGCTTTAACAATAATTAGATTAGAATCTTGTTTAGTCTTTTCAATATTTTCAAAATCAGTTTTTGAACATACTACAATTATTGTAGTTTTATCACTATGAAAAAGATCAAAGTTTGGATCTTCACAAGCTTCTACATCACCTATATAATCACGTAATCTTGTGGTTAAATTTTGAAGCATCTCAATTTTATCTCCACGCATTGCGTGTTGATCAAGAGTCCAAGATAATACAATTTTTGTTCTACTAGCTTTCAGATCATTCTTTTTTAGTGTTTTTCGAATTTCGTCAATTAGTCTCTTTATGTAGCCATCAATTCCTTTTACACTTCCATTAATTAGATACATGAGTGTGTTTGTACCTTCAAATGAGGAACCTAGAGATTTTATATCAAATAGTCCACTAACCATATCATCAAGGAATATTTTCTGAAAATCATCTGAGGCTAGGTCATTTTTAGTTATCTCATCTTGTGCATATTTGCATACTTCTAAAACACTACACAAACTAGAAAATTTTGATAGAATTTTAATGGCATGAAAATGTTCTGATGATGAAATAGCAACAAATCTTTTCTCTTTTTTATCTGTTGTAAGTAAATCAGATAATTTAGAATCTTCTTTTCCATTAAAAGAACCAATGATATCTGGTTGTTTATTTTTATCTTCTAATGGATAATAAAAATATGAAATATGTTTTCCAACCTCAAGGCCTGTTACATGTTCCAGTAATGAAATATTTTCATTGTTACCTCCAAATCCTGTTGGAAGCGTAAAAATAACTGAACTATTTTTCTTTAATGATTTCACTGCATCCTTAAATTTGGAATGAATTTCAGTTTTGGTGTCCTGTCCTGTTTTTCTAATTCTTGGACTAAAAAAAAGATATTGAGCTTTTGAAATAGCCACATCAATAGGTTCCATAACCAATAATGGTTCATCTTCTTTGAGAGAAGATACATTTGGGTAAGTTTTGGCTATTTCTGCTTTAAGTGAAATTGCTGATGGAGTTGATTCATCTATTATATGAACATCAGCTCCATTGATTGCCATTTGAGATGCAATAGTATATCCTTCAGTACTAAGACCATAAACAACAACTTTTACTCCCCCCATACACTTACAGTTGTGTAATAGACTAAGAAAAACTTATTGAACTAACTACAATTATGGAGATTACTTGAAAATATGGATAGATATTCTTACACCAAAACAATTATTGTTTTCTGAACAAATAATTAAAAAATTAGGAAAAAAACATGAATTTTTGTGCACTTCTAGAGTATATACAGAGGTTACGAAATTGGCAAAAATACGTGATTTTGACCTTGTTTTTGTCGGAAAACATGGAGGATATGAAAAGAAAGCGAAACTTGAAGCCAGTATTGACAGAATGGAAAAGCTTTCTGGAAAAATCAAAGCATTTTCACCAGATTTGACTATTAGTTTTTGTTCTCCTGAAGCAGCAAGAATTTCATTTGGATTAGGAATAAGACATATAGCATTTTGTGATTCGCCACATGCGAATGCAGTTATGCGATTAACATTACCCTTAATTCAAAAATTGCTTATTCCAAATGTTATCCCAAAAAATAAATTTTCTAAATATGGAATTGATAAAAAGAATATTATTTCATACAAAGCAATAGATGCAGTTGTTACTATCAAAAGGAAAATAAATCAAGAAGCGTCATTACCGTTTAGAAAGAATAAAAGAAAAAATATTTTGATCAGAGTAGAAGAAAAAGAAGCATCATATGCATCAAAATCAAGTAAAATAATACCAATCATTAAACAAGTTGTTAAGGAGTATAGTAAAGAAAATATTGTAATTTTAGGTAGATACACAAAACAAATTCAAAATCTTCAAAAAAAGTTTGGTAAAAAAGCTACAATTGTTAAAATGTCATTTGACGGAAAACATTTGCTGAACAATACAGATATTTTCATAGGTTCTGGTGGAACTATGACTGCAGAATCTGCTTTATTAGGAATTCCTACTATTTCTTACAATGCAGTTCCAAATATTATAGAAAATTATTTGGTAAAAAAATTTTTAGTGAAAAGAGAAAAAAATCCAGTAAAAATTTGTAATTATATTAAGAAAATTTTTACAACATCTGACAACGAACATCAAAAAAGAGTAAAGAAAATCATATCTGAGATGGAAGATCCCATTCAAAAACTAACAAATGTGATGAAACAATAATTTCCAATTATATAGATAAGAAACAAATTGAAATAAAAAGTTCATTAAGGGAAGTGGAGTGCTCGGTTTAGCAGCCCGGTAGTGTAGAGGTCAAGCATAGGGGCCTTTGAAGCCCTTGACCCCAGTTCGAGTCTGGGCCGGGCTACTTTATTTAAAAAATGAATAATCGTGCAAAGTAATAAAAAATATAGATAATGCTGAGAGATTGGGTACAATGACAGATATTATTTTGGGCATGGGTGAGGTAGGAAAGACTCTATTTGATTTACTTGATGATAGAGGGTTTAATTGCATTGGAATTGACATAGATAATTCAAAATGCAGAAACTATTTGGAAAACTCTACAATAGAAAACCCAGAATATCTTCATGTATGTATTCCAGGGGAATTAGCAGAATTTGAAAAAATAATATCAAATTGGATTAGCAAGATTGAGGGTTTGAAAGTAATTATAATTCACTCTACTGTAAGACCAGGAACCACAAAAAAAATTCAAGAAAAATCTGAAATTCCAGTTTTATTTTCACCAGTACGTGGAGTAGATTCTAGATTTTTAGAAGATGTCAAAAAATATACAAAATTTATTGCGTCAGATGACAAACAATTAGTTCCGGAAATAAAATTAGACTTGGAAAAACGATTTCAAAAAGTAGAATGGATGTCAACTACCAAAACTGCGGAACTTGCCAAAATATTAGTTGATACAACATATTATGGATGGTTAATCAATTATGCTCAGATCACAAAAATGATTTGTGAAAAGGAAGGTATTGATTTTGATGAAATGTGGAAATTTGCTGATGAAATCCAGGAAAATTTAGGTAATAGACCAAAAATGTATCCAGGTATAATTGGAGGACATTGTGTAATCCCAAATCTAAGTTTGATAGAAAATGAAAATTTAGACATAATTAAAAAAATTAATAAATTGTATGAAAAATTCAAAAAATAATTCTAATTTCTAAAAATCTAGTTTTGTTAATAATTTTGATGCAATAATAAACAAAACAAAAGCGATTCCCACAAGAACTATCATTTCATAAATTACAAATTCAGTAATAGTTCCAAAAATTCCTGCTCTAATTATATCTACAAGATAAGTTAATGGGTTTAGATAAAATGCAGAACGTAATGGTTCTGGAACCCCATCAGCTGGATAAAATGCAGTACTAACAAAAGCAGATATTAGAAAAACAGTGTTAATAACTACATTAAATCCCTCACTCGAACGTAATCTGGTAGATATTATTGATGCCAATGAACCAAATAATATAGATCCGGTAATAGCACTAAAAATTATTATTGGAATTGTAATAAATGAAAATTCTGAAGATTCAAAAAATATTGGATAACCAACTACTACTATCAAAGATGCACTTAGTAATCCAACTATTCCTATAGTGCAGATATTGCTAAGGATATAATGATTCCTAGTGAACGGTCCTGACATAATTTGTTCAAACATGCCATATTTTCTATCATTCCAAATAATGATACCAGAAATAAGTGTGCTATTCATGATGTTAAATCCAATCATACCTGATGCTAAAAATGCGGGATAATCGAGTTCTTTACCACCAAAAGGAACTTGGTTAATTAACGGTGCATATGCAAAACCTGCAACGAAAATATAGATCAAGGGAAAAATAACTTGCCAAATTAAAAATCCAGGGTTGAGAGAAATTGTTAGATTTCTATTCACTAATCTAATTATTGGATGTATTTTCTCTCACCATTTTTAAAAAGATGTCTTCAAGATTTGTCGGAACAGCTGATAGATCTTCAATTTCAATATAGTTATCACTAAGTATTTTCAATACTTGTAACAATACCAATTCTGATTGTTCTGAATGAATTATTATATTTGTTCCAGTGTTAAAATCAATTTTACAGTCTGGAATTCCAGATAAGAGAGGAGAAATTTTAGATTGTTTTTCTAATAAATGGATTTTGATAGTTTTTTCTTTCCCAAATCTATTCTTTAATGCATCAGGAGAATCAACAGTAATTATTTTTCCCTTATCAATTATTGCTATTTTATCACAAAGATATTCAGCTTCGCTTAGTATGTGTGTTGTATAAAAAATTGTTAATCCACTTTTTACTTTATTTTTTAAATAATCTAATAGTTTTCTTCTAGCACCTGGATCTAAACCAGCAGTAGGTTCATCTAAAAACAACAAATCCATATCATGCATAAATTCACGCGCAACTTGGACTCGTCTTCGTTGACCAATTGAAAGATCTTCATTTCTTTTTTTACGAATTTCAACTAGATCAAAATCTTTCAAAAGTTGTTCCATTCTTTGTTTACGTTCTATCCTTGGAACGTTCCACATCATTCCGTATTTATCAAGAGCTTTTTCTACAGATAATGTAGGTTCGTAGCTTGGTTGTTGCAAAACAACTCCTATCTTATGACGAACTTGAAGAGGATTGTCTACAGCATCTATACCAAAAATTGAAAGAGAACCTTGTGAAGGAGGAATGAGGGTTGTAAGAAGTTTGATGGTAGTAGATTTTCCAGCCCCATTAGGACCTAAAAATCCAAAGACTTGGCCAGATTCTACTGAAAATACAAGATCATCTACAGCTTTTAGTGAACCATATGATTTTGATAAATGGTTAACGTTAATGCATAACATAACAAAACTGCGATCACCCCATTAATTTAGTTAATGAGGAAACTTTAGATGATTTTAGGAAGATTTGAATTGATTCATAGAAAACATGTAAAAGATTAGTAAATTATTGATTTCACAATTTTGAGTTTCAAAGGAAAAATGAGAAGGCGATCATTTTTGGAAGAAGTATTTTAATAAACTAATGAAATTTTTATTAAGAGAACAGGTTTAGCAACAATGATTTGTCAGAATTTAAAAATCTTATTGATAAACTGCTCGAACAAAAACCTGAATTAACTAAAGAAGATATTGAAGAACAGATCAAGCGAAAAAAAGAAAAAATTGGTGCAGGATACTTGACAGATCAAGGAGCATTATTTTTGATAGCATCTGATTATGGTATTACTCTATCAGAACCACTAAAAATTGAAATGGAGTTGAAGGATCTATATGCTGGAGCAAAAGAAATTTCTTTAGAAACAAGAGTTTTGAATCTTTCACCTGCAAAACAGTTTTCAAGAAAAGATGGTTCAGCATTTTTTCTAAGAACAATGACTGTATATGATACAAATTCAACTGCTAGTGTAAAACTGTGGGATGAAAAAGCAAATTTGCCTGTAATTGAAAATCTGAAACCTGGAGATTTAATAAAAATTATCAAAGCATATGTAAAATCTGATCTTGATGGTTCTCCTACTATCAATATTGGTTCAGGTTCAAATATTGAAACAATTGAGTCAGATAGTGAAATTCCAAGCATAGATACTATCACAAAAGATGTTAGCGAACTACAAGAAGGACAAAAAGATCTTGTAATTTCAGGAATAACTGACGGAATAATCAGTGGAATGGAATTTACAAATTCTCGAGGTAAACCTGGAAAAGCCCTTAGAATGAGACTAAAAGGAAAAGACGGTAATACGATGAGAGTTGTTCTTTGGGGGAAAGATGAATCATCAATCCCAAATATGATTTCACAGTCAGCCAAAGTAAGATTACTTGGAGTAAAAGTAAGATCAGGAAATCAAGGATTAGAAATTCATGGAAATGATGCAACTATTATTGAAATTGAAGGAGGAAAAGAAGCAGAACCAGTAATTGTGAGAGTTCTTTCTATATTAACAACAGATAATGGTAAAAAAATGATTTTAGCTGTTGATAACAAAAAAAATCTATTCAACATTAGTGATTTGACAAACTCAACTAGTATTTGTGTTGAAGGAGATGTAATAGAGTGTATGCCATCAAAAGTTTATGGTAATTCAGTTACACTAGATGAAAATTCTTTTGTAAGAAAATTAGATAATGATGAATCTATTCCATCATTATCTCAACTTAGAACAAAAATTAATGCTGTTAAAGCAGATGGAAATTATTGTATTGAATCCATAATATTGAAAGTTCCTGAAAGACGTGAAGTTCAAACAAAATCTGGAGAATCAATAGCACTATCAGAAATGTTTGTTGAAGATGATACAGGTCAGATTTGGGTAAAAGGTTGGAGAAATCAAGCAAGGATAATTGACAAATGTGAGTTAGGAGAAATAGTATCAATTACAGGATTAAATGCTAAAGCAGGGCTTGAAGGTAGAATAGATCTATTTCTTACGGCGTTTTCTAAAATTATAAAGAAAAATTAAGAATCCCAAAAACCTCTTGTGACAATATATTGTCTTTCTGCTTCATAGATTTGTTTGAATAGATATTCTTCATCTACCATATTTCGCAATATTCTTGCAGCAGTATCTGCTCCTACACCATATCCAGATAATACAGTAATGGCAATCTTGCCAAAATTTTCTATTAAAGAAGAAACTTTCCAGGCACGATCAAACTTGTGTTTTTCATCTGAAGAGAGTTTTTTTCCTGCATGTTTTTTTTGAATGATTTTTGGTAAATCATAATCAGAATAATAAGTAGCAGTGATTTGTCTTGCCTTACAATACGGACATATCAAGATACTTTTTACCTCATTAGTTTCTACCACACGTTCCCATTTTCCACATCTTGCACAAATTAAACGATGCTTAGTCTTTGCAAGTCTTGCTTTTACAAGATTAATAATTCCTTTATCAAGATTTGCGGGAGCTGCATAGTATTTTGCAGTGTGATCCAATATTGGTTCTGCTAATTTTGAGAAGTTATCTACTTCTAACCATTTAACAGAAATTTTATTTTCACGTATTTTTTCAAGTATTATTTCAGAATTTTTTAAATCATATTTATCATGAAACAATTCTCTTAGTGCTTCATGTACAAGTGGAGTTTTTGAATAACGTTCGTATAAAAACCTGGCAGATTTCCTCTCATAAATTGCTCCACGTCCTACTATTCCAAATTTTTTTGCGACACACCATGTTCTCCAGTTAACATTATGAGTTCCTGTTAAAGAAGTAGTAACCATTGAAAAAAGATCATAATCGTCCTTTAGAACTTCAAGGAAAAGTTTTTCAGAAATTCTTGATCTAGAAGATAAAACGATTCGATAACCATCAGAGCGAGAATCAACAACAGATCCCAATAGAGAAGACAACATAGAAGAAAGTAATGTTGATAATGTAGAATTAATTTTTGTGCCAAAACACGAATGGATTACAATTGAACCTCGTGATTTACTTGATTCAATAATAATATGATTTTCATCAGGAACATGATCAAAATTTAATTTTTCAATTGTTTTATTAATTAGTTTTAGTGTTCCATTTTTTACTCTAACACGAAAAACTCCTACTTTCCTTGCAGTATTATAATCAATTGGAATACTTTCACCTTCCCAATAAGGAACAGTAATTCCTCCACCTCTACAAGGTTCAACATTTACAGTGAATGATTTTTCATCTACATTTAGTATTCTCCATTGTGAGCCTTTTAGTACAAAGATATTTCCAGAATCGCCAAAATCACCTACAAATCTTTGATCTAATGATCCAATGATTTTTTTTCCTACACTATCAAAGACTTTGAATTTGAGAATATCCGGAATTGTTGAAAGGTTCTCAAAATAATACTTGAAGCAGCGCCCTTTCTTCCAGAAAGTCATTTTTGTTCTATCAAAAAAAATCAGATAGTTTGAATCAAGTAAATCCAATACATCAATTAGATCTTCCAGTTGTAAATTACGAAACGGATATGCTTTTGTCACAAGTTCAAAAGCTTTCTCAACTGAAATTTCTCCAATCTGCATTGTTAATCCAACTAAATGATGAGCCAAAACGTCAAGAGAGCTATCGTGAATTTTTTGCTCTTCAATTGAACCTTCTTGAACGCGTTCAAGTATGGCTCGAGCTTCAAATTCATCATCAGAATTATTTGTTATAATAAGCCCCTTGGCTGATGTATCTAGATTATGTTTACTTCTTCCTATTCTTTGAATTAATTTTGATACTTGTCTTGGAGAACCATAATGAATCACCAATTCAACTGAATCAATATCTAACCCTAATTCTAGTGAAGATGTACATACAATAATCCCACGTTTTCCTTCTCGTAAAGTAAGTTCAGTTTCTTCTCGAACTTCTTTTGATAGAGAACCATGATGTAATTCAATTGGTATAGGAGATTTTTCTTTTAAAATTGAAGCTAAAAATTCTGCCTCGCCTCTAGTATTAGTAAACAGAAGTATTGGAGAATCTAAGTCAAGTTCAGAGACATATTCAATAATTTTCTCTGCAACATCAGAAATTGTTCCATCAACAAACTGTATTTCTACATCATATTTTCTTAGTGATTTATCTCGAATAACCTGACATTTTCTTTTGGTGCCTACAACAAATTTCCCTGCTTCATCAAAATTTCCAATGGTAGCAGATAATCCTATTTTTGTGAGAGGATATTTTGAATTTAGTTCTAATCTTTCAATACTTATGGATAGTTGAGTACCTCTTTCACTAGCTAGTAACTCATGTACTTCATCAATTATAATCCATTCTAAATCAGATAATGCATTCAGCATTTTAATTTGTGTTAATAGAATAACAAGAGTTTCAGGTGTTGTAATTAGAATGTCTGGAGGATTATCCCTGATTTTTTTTCTATCTTTTTGAGTAGTATCTCCATGTCTGATTTCAATAGATAGTTGATTATTATGTGCATATTTTGTTATTCTTCGAAATACATCACGATTTAATGCCCGTAAAGGAGTGATGTAGATAGCTTTGATTTTTCCAATCTTCTTTGAATTTTTTAACATAGAAAAAATTGGAATTACACAACATTCAGTTTTTCCTGAACCAGTAGGAGCAATTACAAGACAATCTTTCTTTTGTAAAATAATTGGTGAAGCTTTTTTCTGAATTTCAGTTAATTTGGAAAATCCGAATTTCTCAAATAGAGAATTAAGAATTTGATTCGTCTGTTGATTTTGATCTTTCATAAACCATTATACCTACTAGTCCAAGTGCAAGTAAAACTACAGTGATTATTGGAATTGAATCAAAAATTGTTACCATTGAAAAACTTTATGATTGACCATTAAATATCTTCAGTATAATCAGATAATCCTAAAACATGTATTTTGTAAAAAAAGTATTCGCCGTTTAGTGCCCAATAAATTTTTCCTTTAAATTTCGATGAGCTTTTAGAAAGATGAATTTTGATATGAGTATAAGGATCAATGGCACTTTTCATATTTTCAACTTCTTTACCTTCTATGGTTCTAATCATATTACTAACAATGATAGGAATTTTTTTTGCAATTGCAAATTTTGATAATTCATGCATGTATTTTATGAATAATGAATTTTTTTCAAAAATAGATTCATCTCTTTTATATTCATAAGAAAACAAATCAGTTATATTATCAATTACGATTAAAGAAAAATCTTTTCTTTCAAAGTTTTTTAGGGATTTTATTTGTTCCGAGGTGTTTGTTATTCTAGATACTGTAATTTTTTCGAGAAAATTAATTTGTTTTTTAGATTGCTTTTGAATTTCCAATATTCGCTCAGGTCTGAATCCACCGGTTGTATCTAAATACAGAACATCGCCACCATTTTTAATTGAGTTTATTGATAATTGTAGTAATAAGAGAGTTTTGCCGGTTCCATTTCCACCAAATATATCTACAATCACACCGTTAGGAATTCCTCCGGATAAAAATTCATCCAATTTTTGTAAACCAGTAGAGATCATCTGTGTAATTATTAGAAAAAGAAGAAAAAATTTAAAGAATTCCAATTTTCGTGAAGTAGGTAAGGCTTTTATTCCAGAGAACAAAGTTGCAAAATAAGTGAATCATTAGTGTCACAAGCAACTACCGCAAAAAGACCTTTGACAGTTCTTCAAAAAAGTATAAAGAAGAGAGTCACTGTAAGACTGAAAAATGAAGTTGAGTACAAAGGAAAAATGGATAATGTCGATTCATATATGAATCTGATAATGACTGATGCTGAAGAAGTACATGATGGCAAAACTGTTGCAAATTATGGAAGAGTAATTGTAAGAGGTAATAATGTATTATTTATCAAACTAGAAAATGAACTCTAGTTAATCGTGGTTTTATGAGGAATAATTTTCTATTTACATCGGAGTCAGTAACTGAAGGACATCCAGATAAAATATGTGACAATATTTCTGACGCATTCTTGGATGAATTTCTCAGACAAGACCCAGATTCAAGAGTAGCAGTTGAAACAATGGTTACAACAGATTTTGTAGCAGTATCTGGAGAGGTTACATCTAAAGCAAATTTTGATAAAAAAGCTCAAGAAGAATTAGTGAGAAAAATAATTAGAGATATTGGATATAATAACAAAGACTTGATGTTTGATACTGAATCTTGTAAAGTAACTTTACATCTTCATGCACAAAGTCCAGATATCAGTCAAGGTGTTACAGCTACTGAAGAGAAAGAACAAGGAGCAGGAGATCAAGGATCAATGTTTGGATATGCATCAAATGAAACAGAAGAGCTTATGCCAATGCCAATTTTACTTGCACAAAAACTTGCACAAAAACTATCTGAAGTGAGAAAAAAGAAGGTTCTTCCTTGGGCAAGACCTGATGGAAAAACACAAGTTTCTGTTAGATACGAGGATGATAAACCAACAAAAATTGAAACAATTGTAATTGCAACACAACATGCACCAGAGATTTCTCAAGAGGAGATTTCAAGAGAGATTATTAATAAAGTAATCAAACCAGTTTTAGGAAATCTTTGGAATGATAAAATTAGAATTCACATAAATCCTACTGGAAAATTTGTAATTGGTGGCCCACATGGAGATGCTGGTTTAACAGGAAGAAAAATTATTGTTGATACTTATGGTGGATTTGGAAGACATGGAGGTGGAGCTTTCTCAGGAAAGGATCCTTCTAAAGTGGATAGATCTGCAAGCTATATGTGCAGATACATTGCAAAAAATCTTGTTGCAGCAGGTTTAGCTGATAGATGTGAGGTACAGCTTGCATATGCAATAGGAATAGCCGAACCAGTATCACTTTATGTCAATACATTTGGAACAAACAAAATTCCAGAAAATCAGATTGAAGATCTGGTTAGAAAAAATTTTAATTTGAAACCATTAGGGATAATCTCACAATTAGATTTGAAGAGACCAATTTACAAAAAAACTGCATCATATGGTCATTTTGGAAGAAATGAGCCAGAATTCACTTGGGAAAAAACAGACAAGGCTGAAATATTAAAGCAATCTGCCGGACTTTAACAACTCAATAACTGACTGAAATTTCATTTTAGTAATCTTTCTTAATTTATTATGATTTCCTTTAAAACTGGCAATTAGAATATTGAGATCATCAACCCCAAAATCAGATTTTGAATCAGTTATTGCAGTGTGATAAACATCTTCTAGATTAATTTTTTTAATGCTTGTTTTAGTTCCTTTAGAAAAAAGTTTAACATATTGTTCAAAAGTAATGTAGTCTGGACCAACAAGATCAATAATTTTATTTCTAAATTTTGTTTGAAGAACTGATTGAAGAAAAACTTTCACCACATCATTAATGTAAATTGGTTGAATTGTATAAGTTCCAGATCCTGGAATTTCAATTTTTCCTTTCTTAATTTGTTTTTTTAGATATTTTGTAAACAGATCATCTTTTCCAACAATATATGAAGGTCTAAAAATTGTATAATTTAGTCCAGAATTTACAATTAGTCTCTCTGCTTTATATTTAGAAATAAAATATCCTAATGAAGTATTTGGTGAAACGCCAAGACCACTTGTAAAAATAAATTTATTGATTTTTGCTTTTTTACTTAAATTTACAATATGCTTTGTAAATTCAACATTTACCAAATCATAATCAGTCTTAATTGATTGTGTTCCAATCCCAATAAGATGAATTATTGCATCTGAATTTTGAATTTTTGGAAGAAGGATTTTTTCATCATAATTTATTGAAATAATTTTTAACTCATTTTTAAATTGTTTAAAATCATTTCGTGATATTGAAATTAATTTAATGTTTTTTTCAGACAAATACTTTCTGAGATTTCTTGCAACAAAACCACTTGCTCCAGTAATAACTATCTGATGACTTTTAACCATAAGAATCCCAAGTTATTTTTAATTTTAAATCTATTTACAAGATTTTGAACGTTATGCAAACAAGAATTAATACAGTAAAATGAATACTGTAGATATGGAAGAAAAAAAGACAAAATTAAGAACAGGTTATACCACTGGAAGTTCAGCAACTGCTGCAGCTAAGGCTGCACTATTATCAATAATTAATCAGCAAAAAACAGAAACTGTAGATATTACATTACCTAAGGGAACTTTTCTTCAAATTCCAATACATTCTTGTGAATTTGAATCCAATAAAGCAAAATGCTCTGTAATTAAAGATGGTGGAGATGATCCTGATGTCACTCATGGTGCAGAAATTATAGTTAAACTATCATTTACAGAAAAAGTAGATGAAATAGATATTGATGGAGGAGAAGGGATAGGTATAGTCACCAAGCCCGGTTTAGGTTTGGAAATTAACAAGCCTGCAATCAATCCAGTTCCCAAAAAAATGATTATTGAGAATTTAAGACAAGTCGGAGAAAAAATTCTTGTAAGAAAAGGAATCAGAGTTGTGATTTCAGTACCTAAGGGAAGAGAGTTAGGACCTAAAACAGATAATCCAAGAATAGGAATTCAGAATGGAATTTCAATTTTAGGTACCAGTGGAATTGTTATTCCATTTTCTACAGCATCTTATGCAGCGTCAATTAGACAGAATTTGGATGTTGCAATTGCAATGGGAAATTACACAGTAGTACTGACAACAGGTGGAAGAAGTGAAGATTTTGCAAAGAAGATCGTTGATTTGCCAGAACATTGTTTTGTGCAGATGGGTGATTTTTCAGGATACACAATTCAACAATGTGGTAAAAAAAATATAGAGAAAGCATATGTTGTTGGCTTTATTGGAAAACTTGCAAAGATGGCTGCAGGAGTAAAACAAACTCATGTTAAAGGTTCAAAGGTAGACATGAATTTTCTAGCAGAATTAGCAAGAAAATCAAATGCAGAAGAAACAATAATTCAAAGTATTAAAAAAGCAAATACAGCAAGACATGTTTCTGAGATAATTCAGGAAAATAATGTTAAAGGATTTTTTGAATTAATTTGTAGTGAAACGTATAAACACATGAGAAAATATTCTGAAGAAAAAGTTCCGATTGATGTGATATTATTTGATTTTGATGGAAAGACTCTGGCTAGAAAATCAGGAGAGCAAGGTATTTTATGAAATTTATAAAGTTTTGATTATGGAAAAAACTGCAGTACTTGCAATAACCAAAAATGGAGTCAATATTGGACAAAATCTAAAAGAACTATTTCCTGGCTGGAGTATTTTTGCACCTGCTAAATTATCAAATGAAAACAGTGGAATAATATGGTATTCAGAGTCTACATCAGAAAAAATTGTTGAACTTTTTAAAAACAATAATGCACTAGTGTGCCTATTTTCTTTAGGTGCAGTGATTAGATTAATTGCACCACATTTGAAAGATAAAAAAACAGATCCTGCAGTTATTGTTATTGATGATAAAACAAATTTTGTGATTAGTGTATTATCAGGTCATATTGGAGGGGCTAATGAGCTAACCCAAGAAATTGCAGAAAAATTAGGTGCTTTACCAGTAATAACTACTGCAGCAGATGTTAACAAAACTATTGCAGTGGATCTAGTAGGAAGAGAATTTAATTGGAAAATTGATGATGAATCTACTGTAACTAAAATTAGCGCACATATGGTAAATGGAGAACCTATTGGTGTTTTTCAAGATGTAGGCAAAAAAAATTGGTATAAAGAACTACCAAGAAACGTCTCAATTTATGATAGTTTAGAAGACTTGAAGAAATCAAGTTCTAAAGCGTATCTCATAATTTCTGATAGAATTATTGATGGAGATTTTGTTAAAGAGTCTGTAATATATCGTCCTCCAAGTTTAGTAATTGGTGTTGGATTACACGGTGATACTTCAAAAGAAACAATCAGAGAAGGTGTTGAAAGTTGTTTAGAAAAATTTAAGCTTAGTTCAAAGTCAATTGTAAAGCTAGTATCAATAAAAAAACCACAAGATGTTCAAGGACTGATAGACTTTGGAGAGGAAATGGGAATTCCTGTAGAATATGTAAACAGAGAAGATTTAGCCAAGATTTCTGCTCCAAATCCTTCAGAAACTGTGAAAGTATTTGAGGGAACTGCAAGTGTATCTGAAGCTGCAGCAATCAAGGTTTCTGGAGGAGAATTAGTTGTAGAAAAGCAAAAATTCCCACCAAATTTGACTATAGCCATTGCGAGGATTCTAAATTGAAGCGTGGATTATTACTTATTGACAGAGGGAGTAGAGAAATAGAGGTATCTAAAGAATTAGAGACTATTTGTGAAGAAATAAAGGCAAAAGGAGACTATGTGTTCACAGATTTTTGCTTTTTAGAGGTAGTACCACCATACATTGAAGAAGTAATTACTAAATGTCTCAAAGAAGATATTGATTCGTTAACTATAGTTCCTTACTTTTTGTATCCTGGTAAAAAAGTAAAAAATGCAGTCACTGATGTAATGAAGTTTCAAAAAGACACCAAAGTAAAATTTGTTGTTACAAAGCAAATGAGTATGCACAAAACTTTGGTCGATATAGTTGAAAACAGAATATCTACAACACTCAAAGAAAACCAAATAACTCTTCCAAAAAAAGATGTAGATGTAATGATTATTGGGCATGGAAGTAAAGATCCTAATGCACAAATGTCACTAAACTATATAGTAAATGAACTAAAAGATTTCTATAGAAATGTGAGTCGATGTTGGTTAGAAATAGAACAACCAGATATTGTTGAAGGAATAAAAAAATGTGAAAATGATAATCCTGAAGTTCTAATAATCGTTTTTTATTTTCTGCATGAAGGAGCACATGTAAAAACTGACATCAATAATGATTTGGTACCAGCTCTTAAAAATTCTAATCTAAAAAAAACCTATATTACAAAACATTTAGGAACAGATGAGAAAATGATAGATTTGATAATAGAGAGAGCAAAAGAGGTAGAAGATGCAAACTGAAAAAGGTCAATCAATTGAAGATGCAAGTATGCAGATGATTGAAGATGAAATTGGTACACATCAATATAATGAAAAACAATGGCCTATTGTTAGACGAGTTATTCATTCTACAGCAGATTTTGATTTTGCAGGAAAAAATAAGATAATTTTTCACAAAGATGCGATTGACAGTAGCATGAATGCTTTGAGAAATGGTTGTAGTATAGTAGTAGATGTTAATGGAGTAATTGGAGGATTGAATAAACAAAATCCCAAGGATTTTGGAAATAACATAATTTGTAATATTTCAAATCCAGAAATAATGGAATTGGCAAAAAAGGAAGGAAAAACACGCTCTCAAGTCTCAATGAGAGCAGCCATATCTGATATTAATGGAGGAGTTGTAGCTATTGGAAATGCACCTACTGCCCTAATTGAAGTAATTCGGATGGTAAAAGAAGGTATTGTAAAGCCTGCATTGATCATTGGGATTCCGGTAGGATTCATCTGTGCTGCAGAATCAAAAGAGGAATTATCAAAGTTGGAAGAGGTGCCATTTATCACCAACATAGGTAGAAAAGGAGGCAGTTCATCAGCATCTGCAATAATTAATGCAATTTTCAAATTAATTAGAGTAGAATCATCTTCTTGACTGCTTTAAGCAATTTTTAACAAAAATTTGGGCATAGTTTGAGCTATCAAAATAGAGATGGCCATACGAAGCAAGTGTATTGTATTGCATCATTCCATCCTGATGTTTTTTAATACCTTCACCAATTTCCAAGTCATAAGCAAATTTAGAATCAGAAGAGACTAAATCTAGCTGTGAATAATGAAATTCATGACCTTGAATATTATGTGATTTTTCTGAGATAAGAGTTTTGGAAGAAATCTTACCTTTTGTGTAATTGAGTCTCATTTTCTTTGTCATTTTAGTTTCAGCATCAAACACACCAACCATTTTGTGTTTTTTGTTGTGGTTAAGAATAGATTTTGTAAGATACATTAATCCACCACATTCAGCATAAATTGGAAGGTTATCTTCAGCCAATTTCTTGATAGTTTTTTTCATAGTTTGATTTTTTTCAAGTAAATTGCCTAAAACTTCAGGAAAGCCACCACCGATGTAAAGTCCATCACATTTTGGAATTTTTTTATCATTAACAGGACTAAAAAATTTTAGAGATGCTCCTTCACGTCGTAATGCTTCTAGATTATCTTGATAATAGAAATTAAATGAGGTATCAAGGGCAACTGCAATTATAGTTTTCATTTTTTTATGAGCAGGTTTTGATTTCTTTGGAAGATCAATTGGATTTTTTAAAATTTTAATAATTTTATGAATATCTAAAGATTCTGAAATTATTTTTGAAATTTTTTCAATCTTGTTTTTTAGAGTTTTGTTATGTAATGTTGAAATTAATCCAAGATGTCGTGATTCAAAATTTAGTAGTGGGTTTTTTGGAATTATGCCAACAATTGGAATTTTAGTTTTTTCCAATGCACTTTTACATAGAATCTCATGCTTTTTGCTACCAATTTTATTAAGAATAATCCCAGAAATCCGAGAATTTCTATGAAATTTTTGAAAACCTAGTGCTGTAGCGGCAATAGAACGAGCAGTTTTGCTTGCATCTAAAACTAAGAGTACTGGAGATTTTGTTATGGAAGCTACATGATGTGTGCTTGCATAATTAGAATCTCCACTAAAACCATCATAGAAACCCATTACACCTTCAATAATGGATACATCAGACTTTGAATTAGAAATAAAACTATTCAAAAGTTGATTCTTTCCCATCAACCAAACATCCAAGTTGTATGTTTTGTGTTTTGAAATGCTTGATAGGTAAGTAGGATCAATATAATCAGGACCTACCTTAAATGGTTGGACTGAATAACCTTGTTTTTGTAAGGCCTGAATAATAGAACATGTTATGGATGTCTTTCCAACTCCACTTGTAGCACCTGCCAATATGATTCTTGGAATTTTCAATTTGCATGATTAGAATCATTTTTGATTTAAATTGGTTTATTTTTAAGAAATGCTCAATGTTTTTAGTGAGATTATTTGAATATCATCTATGGAGAAAGATGGTTTAATCATTGTATATACGGGAAAAGGTAAAGGAAAGACAACAGCAGCATTAGGAATTGCTTTAAGAGCTACAGGTTACAAAATGAAAATTTGTATGATTCAGTTCATTAAGGGTTCATGGCATTATGGTGAAATGGATTCATCTAAAAGACTTGAACCTGAATTTGAAATGATTGCTGTAGGTAAAGGATTTGTAGGAATTATAGACGATAAAAGTTCAAAGGAAGATCATAAAAAAGTTGCCAAAGAGGCAATTAAGATTAGTAACGAAAAGATTCATTCAGGCAAATACGATATTATCATTTTAGATGAAATTAACTATGCAGTAAATCTTGAATTAATCTCAGTTGATGATGTTCTAAATTTAATCAAATCAAAACCACCAGAAATGGATTTAGTACTAACAGGAAATTTTGCTAAAGACGAAGTAATTGAAGTAGCTGATCTAGTTACAGAGATGAGAGAGATAAAGCATCCATTTCAACGTGGTATTAAAGCAAAGAAAGGGATTGATTTCTAACCAGCAACATTAATTTACACACTTGAGGGTTTTAGAAGAAATGTCTACTGAAATTCAAGAGATGCCTGAACAAGGAGAAATTATTCTTGCTACTGTTACCAAAGTAATGGATCATGGAGCTTATGTGACATTAGATGAATATGACAATATCCAAGGATTTTTGCACATTTCAGAGATTGCCCCAGGTTGGATTAGATCAATAAACAGATTTGTCAAAGATGGGGAGAAAAAAGTTCTACTTGTAAAGAAAGTGAATCTTAAACGAGGAGACATTGATCTGTCATTAAAACAAATCTCAAAAGATCAGAAAAAACAAAAACTAAAGCAAGTTAAAAAATTCGAAAAAGGTAAAACATTATTACAAAATGTTAAGGAAAAAGCAAAATTGACAGATGAGGAAATTGAAAAATTAGAAGATAGTATTTATTCTAAATTTGATTCGGTGTATGATGCGTTCATAGAAATTGGGAGAAATGGAATTGATTCCATAAAGGAACTCAAACTTGCAAAAAAAACTGTAGTTGTAATTGAGGGAATTTGTTCTAAAATAAAACTTCCATCAGTTGAAATTAGAGGAATTATAGAAATTGCAAACAATAAATCAGATGGGGTGGAAATTATTAAAAAAATCTTAATAGATGTTGTAAAAAAAGATTCCACTATTAATATTACATATTTGGGAGCACCAAAATATAGACTGTCAATAATTTCAGATAATTTTAAATCTGCTGAAAAATTACTCAAGCCAATCATTGCTGAAATTCAAACTAACATAGAAAAGAAAAAGGGATCATTCAAATTTACTAGGGAAGAATCAAAGAAAACTAGAGATAATTAAGATGAGATTTCAATTAAGAAAATGTTCAAAATGTAATCATTATACATTAAAAGAAAAATGCCCTATATGTAATGAAGAAACAATTTCTGTACATCCTGCTAAATTTTCACCTGATGACAAATACATGAGATATAGACTAGCTGAAAGATATAACTAAAGTTTTAGGAAGTTAAATTATATTCTTTGTTCACTTCATAAATAAAAACGCCAATCATTGGTCCAACTTTTTCTTCAGAAAAACTTGGTGATGCATAAACCAAGCGCAAAGGACCATTTCCATCAGAGAGATATTTGATTTCCTTCACATATACAGGTTCTAATCCAGGCAGATAAAATGGAAATTCTTCATTATTTTGGAAATCAACATAGGCTACAGGTGTAAATGGAAACGTTTTTCCAAGTAGAGTATTATTCCAGAAATAATCAGTGGCACTAATACCATCAGAAAACAGATATTTTGAAAGATCTACACCTGCAATTCTCATAAACCATTGTTTCTTTGATTCATCTCCTCCCCCCTCCAAAACATAGAGTGATTCTGCTGAATCAATTCCTAACTTTTGACCTGCAACAAATACTAAAACATAATCAGCCTGCATTTCATTAAGAGAAATCCATGCATCATCAGGATTACTGATAAACATTTTTGCGATATTTTCAATGATACCAGTATGAATCGTTGAATTATCAGCTAATGTAGCTCTTTCTGCTTTAGTTTGAATCCAATATCCATAATCCCACCAAGCAGCAATTACTGCATCTTCTGAAGTGTTATTTTTTATCCACTCCATTGAATCTAGCCAATCATTGGAAACTATTGGAAATACGCTTCCGCCATTAAGAATTGTGGGAGGAACTTTTGATATAGCAAATACATTACCATCTGCTGGAAAAATCATAGGAATTATCAATAGAATGATGATTCCTACAACATATGATAGTTTAATCAATTTACCAATAGGTTTTTTGGCTTCAGGTTTATTTTGGAAAAATTGTTTTGTTAAAGCAGTTAATCCCAAAGATGCTAAAACAATTACAGCAACTGATCCAAATACTTCTAACCTGACAAAAGTGGAACTTACGTATACACCAACAATTCCCAAAAGTAGTGAAAAGAATAACATATCATTTTTAATAAAACTGGAATTTTTATTTTGAATATTTTTAATAATTAACCAGATCCCGATGCCTGAAAAAATCATTAAAACCGAATGAAATAGAAATGATTGTTCAATTGTTGTTGTTGCATGTTCTGATACAGAATCTACTAATGGATCAGTTGTAGTCAAAAAAGGATTCAAGGCATTGAGATATCTATGACTGGGTAATGGTAAAAATTGCGATTCAGAATTAACTATCATAAAACCTGAGGCAATTATTAAAAGTGCTACTAAAAATAACAAACCATTTCTTGTTTTATTTTTTGAACTTTTGTTTTGAATAAAAATACAAGATGCAAAAAATAAGGTAGAGACTATTAATGAAATTCCTCCCAATCCAAAAATAAAATTAGAACTTACTCGCTCAAAACCTAACGAAGTCAAAATTGTAGTAATTGTATAAAGAGGAATAGCCCATATGATGAATTTGTGATCAGTTCTCAAAAAGGGTAATGCAAGAAAGAAAATTCCTAATGGAATAATAAAGAATTGATTGCCTCCCCAAGCTGAGATAGAAAATGTGGTGAAAATTCCAGCTCCAATGAGTTTTGCAAATGCTACTTTTTTGTTTTGAGAATTTATTCCACTTAATAATAAATAGACTGTCAAAAGACCGAAAAACAGTCCTAGTGGTTCTGATTTGAACCATCCAATTGGGCCTCGAATAATTATCACTAACGAAGTTGAAAAGAACAGAGCAGAAAACAAGCCAGCAGTAGTACCACCTATGACTCTGACTAAGGCAAAAATAACAATTATAGACAAAGAACCAAAGACTACTGGAAATAATATAGTAAAATCATAAAGATCTGAGCCCCCACCAAATATCCAATAAGTTGTAGCAGCCGTTAGATGAAGCATTACTTGAGAGGTTGCAGATACATCTCTGCCATGTGGATACCAACTTAGACTATCATTCCATTCAAAATATGCTCCAACTCCATTATCTACAATATACTGAGTAGCTCTATAATTAAAAAAAGGATCAAACTCGTTTAATTCAAACCCAAAATCGGCCGCTTGTGAACGGAGTAGAAATGAAATAGTAAACGATAAAGCAAGAATTGAAATAATTAGAAGATGGTTTAATTTTAAATCAAAACTACCTATAGAAACAAGTTTTGTGTTTGTTAACAATTGTTTTTTCTCAAAAAACTTTGCTTATTATTCTTTGTATAAAAAATTACATAGTAGAATTTACGGAGAATATTTTCCTTCAAGTCTAGTTTCTGCAATTGTGTGATTCTTCATAGCCTCTTCTATTTGTTTTTTAGTTGATCCTTTATTAGCATCTAATTTTTGATCTAATGCATACAGTTTGAATATGTATGTATGTTCTTTATCTGGAGGAGCTGGTCCACCATAACCAATTTCTCCAAAATCGGTTTCACCTTCAAGACAATCTAATGGAATAGAATTTTCTTTAAATTCTACAACATTAGGTTCGATATTCCACAAAACCCAGTGTACCCAAACTTTTCCAACAGCACCCATAGCATCAGGATCATCCATTATTAGGGCTAGAGACAATGTATTTTCAGGAATACCACTAATTTTTAGAGGAGGGCTTAAATTTCCATTTTTATAACCGTATTTCCGAGGAATCACTCCTCCACTATCAAATGCTTCACTTTCTAAAGTAAAATTACTCACATAAAGATTTAGAAATGCTCAAAGTTAAATTTTTCTAAGATTCTAAAACTATTTTATCATTTGAAAAAGACATTATAGAACTTCCATAATTCTTTATCTGTTTTTTTAGTTGTTTATCCATTGTAGCAACAATTACTTTGTTGTTTAAAGCATAATCAAGTAATTCTTTGTCAGCAAATGTACCAAGGATAGGAATTGTTTTAAAATTTTTTATGTAATTAAGAGTTGATTGAATATCTTGGTTTTTTTCTGGGTTTTTTGCTAATTTAGATAACTCATTTTTTACAACTTGAGGTACAACAAAAGTGATTTGGCCAATTTCTACATCAAGATTATCAATATTTTTAATTCTTCTAGTTGCTAGATGAATTAAAAAATTTGTGTCACATATTACTTCAACCAACTATTCCGGCACCAATTAGTCTCCATCTTTCTGCAATTCTTCTACTGATTGCCACATTTCCACCTTCAAAGATACAGGCAGGTCTCCTAAGTTCAATTTCAATATTTTTTAATTTTATTTTGTTAACCTTACCTAATACAGGAGCAGTTCCAATATTTAGTCGAAGTAGTTCACCTGATTGAATTGGTTGGACTTTAACATCCTCAGTGATCCCTACTGCAGAATCAAATAGATTTACTTCTAGTTTTAATTGAGTGGAATTTTCAGGAAGTGTGCCAGGTTTTCCAATAACTGAGCCGATAAATGAATCACTTCTAGTCAAAGAAGGATCTAATTTTGTTCCAATTGCAACTAAGCCACCTGGTTTTACAGATTCAACAATTCCTGCTGCAGTTCCTAAAGAGATAATTTTTGTCAGTAAAGGTTCGTAGGATTTGTTTTTCTCATTCATAAGTCCAGGTTTAATCTCAATTTCATCACCAACATTGAAAACTCCTTGGGTTAGACTTCCACCAATGACACCTCCTTTGATATTTTTTATTTTTGTACCAGGTTTGTTTACGTCAAAAGAACGCAAAACATGCATAACAGTATCTTTTTTTTCATCTCTTTCAGGGGTTTTGATTGTTGATTCTATAGAGCTAATTAATGCATCCATATTCAATCCAGATTGTGCAGAGATAGGAATTACAGGTGATTTTGCGGCAGAAGTTCCTTTAACAAATTTTGTTATATCTTGATAGTTTGCTAAAACTTCTTTGTAAGATAGCAGATCAACTTTGTTTTGAACTAGAACTATTTGATGAATTTCAAGAGTTTGAAGGGCTAAAAGATGTTCTTTTGTTTGTGGTTTAGGAACTTTCTCATTTGCAGCAACTAGTAATAATGCACCATCCATCAAGGCAGAACCGGAAAGCATGTTTGCCATCAAACTTTCGTGTCCGGGGCTATCTACAAAACTAACAACTCTAGATAATTCACTTTCCTTTCCACAATTATTACATTTTGGGGTTGTAGAATATCCTAAAGATTCCTCACAACTTTTGCATTTGTAGAATGCCGCATCAGAATATCCCACACGAATAGTAATTCCACGTTTTAGTTCTTGGCTATGTACACTTGTCCATGAGCCAGTTAACGCCTGAATAAGAGTAGTTTTTCCATGATCTACATGACCAGCAGTTCCAATGTTAACACATGGTTGATATCCATATTTTTTAATGTACCAATCGGGAAGTGTCTCTCTCCAATGCATGAGTCAAAATGTAGAATTGGTATATGTTAAGTTATTCTTTTTTATCTTTAGTTTTTTCTTCTGTAGACTCTGTTGAATCTTTAGCAGGTGCTTCAACTGGCAATTCTCCATCAAATTTACAGTTTACTTGATAGATTTCTTCTGAAACTGTATTTCCACGCATTAATTTTCTTACTCTTTGTCCAGTCTCTGCAGCTTGTAAACCTACTCCTTTAGAAAGCAAAACATATTTTCTTGCTGCACCATGAATATCTTTTCTCATAGGAACACCAGATTTGTCACTTCCTCCAGTGAGTTTTAATTTTCCATCAAGTCCTACAATTGCTGCATCAGTTTCATTTCCTATTTGTAGTCCCAGTAAGGGATTTGCGTCGCTATCTTTTAGTTCCTTTGATATAGATTTTCCTTTGATATCTGAAATTGTAAGTTTAAAGTTTACCAAGTATTCCAAAAAAAAGTTGAACGACTAATTAACCTTTGGACATTATTTTTAAATCAAGATTCAGATAGATAGGTATGGGAGAAGACATTAGATGTTTAAAGTGTGATAACAAGATGGTAAAAATGCAAGCATGTCATATGTTTTGTCCCAATTGTGGGTCTCATCTAGATTGCTCAGATAAAGGAAATTATTGGTAATTATAATCCAGATCTATCTGGAATATATTCAGATACCATATTGATTGCATGATCTTTCATGATTTCAAGATAGGTATCATAGTCTGCTTCAAAGTTGCAGTAAGGGCATTTTACATTCTTAATTTCGTCATCTAAAATTGCAACTTTTTCACATTCTGGGCATCTTGCATCCATATCTTAGTTTCCTAATCAAGATATTTAATCATAATTATTGAATATGTGCTGAGCGGAGTTAGTTTAGTCTGGTATAACGTCAGCTTCCCAAGCTGAAGGCCACGGGTTCAAATCCCGCACTCCGCATCATAGTTCTCTAATTGCTTGTTCTATAATTCCTCTATCTGGAGCTCGTGGCAAATATTTTAAATAACTTTTGAGATCCTTTTTTGCATCAGAGTTTTTGTTTTGTTTTTCACAAAGATAAGCACGATTTTTGTAAATTTTGGCAGATCTTTTTGGATTAATTTTAATAGCTTTAGAATAATAACTCTCTGCCTTTTCAAATTGATTTTTTTTAAGATAAAAATTTCCCAGACCGCTGTAAGTCAGATATGATCTGTGATTGATTTCTAAGCATTTTTCATAAAACTTGACACATTCAGAGGAATTTTGCTCATTCATCATTGCTCCCAATAAATGTAGAGCAGTTGAGTTGTTTGGATCAAGTTCTATGGCTTGCTTTAATGATTCAAGTGATTCTGAGGAATTTTTCAGAATATTTAATCTCTCAGAGATAAAACACAATCGATTTGGTTTGTCACTAGAATCATTTTCAAGTTTTACAGAAGACAAGATATCAGATGGAGCCAGCATTATCAATAATTTTCCTTCCTCTGACCATTCCTTGTCAAAGATATCCTCGGGTATGGCTCCTTCTTGTTGTTCTCCTTCTTGATTACCTTTCTGAATATAATGAATGATTGTTTTTTCTTCATCATTATAACCGGTAATAACTGAAGCATGTTGTGTAATTTCTGGAATTCCTGGAAGAATTACAATTGGAGGTATTCCCGAATCAATAATTTTTTTTAACTCTGATAAAGATGAGTTTATTATTTTACATGTTAGACCGTGTCTTTCTGCAGATTCTATTCCTTCAATTAGAATACTACCACTAAATCCTGAATATTTTTTTGCAGTTTCTATGGCTTCAGCCATAGGTAGTTCAATATTCCAATATTTTGACACCACATTAATGGGTAATGGAAGACAAATATTTTCTTCATCAATAAGAGGTAAAAACAATTCATGGTTTTCTTGTTCCATAACCAAAAGAAATTTTGAGAGTTATTAAAATCAATCAGAGTGAACAGAATTTTTCAATCAAATTGTGACCGTCTTGACTCATTTCTGGATGAAATTGAGTTCCAAAAATTAGTTTTTTTTCATATTGAATGATTTCATATGTACAATGTTTTGATTCTGCAAGTGGAACTAATACACTAGGTAATTTAGATATCTCAAACCCATGGCTTTCAAATACATCTAAAGAGTTACTAGAGATTGGGTTTTCTTTGAAAATTTTGATCGTTTCAGTTCCTTTTTGAAGTGACAAAGTCTTTCTAATTGTTCCTCCTAAAGTAAGAGCCATGATTTCTGCACCATAACAAATTCCAAGTAATTTTATGTCATATTTAATTGAATAAGTAACAATTTTAGAATTAATTTCGTTAATCTTTTTTTCATTTTTTTTTCTTCCAGATAGAATTATAGAATTGTAATTTTCAAGTACGTTTAAGTCTAAAAGTTGAGGAGTTTGTTTTTTGAATAAAATATTTTTTTTGTTAAGAAAATCAGTTAAATTTTTTGTATAGATAGAACCATTATCAACAACAAGGAGCAATTAGTTACCTACCTCAATTGAGACATAATGCATCTCAGGTATTCCGTCTTTGACAAATATTGTTCCAATATTGAGATTTCTTTCTTCTTGCCATATGAATACTCTATCACTACGTGGTTTTACAAAGTCATCAATGAATTTGAATAGGAATTCTTCAGTGTCTGCACGATCATTTTCAGTAAAGAAGAATAGTTGTCCTTCATTAAATGAAAGTGGAACTTGAACAGATGTTGGTTCAGCAATTTTAATCTCATTTTCTTCAAAAATAGATTTTATGATGTCAATTCTGTCACTTCTAACTAGTTCAACAGAATCAGCATCCACTGTTGCAATTGGTGCTACGCCAGAAACTTTCTTCAAGTACGCTTCAAATGCTTTTTCTTGGGTTTCGCCTAGCCCAACAAAATATTCTCCATTAAATGCTGCCCCAACTGCTGCGATGGTGCCTATTTGGGCAACCACTCCACCAGCACCTGCAGTGTATACTGTGATAAAGTAGACGTCATGAGTACCAACACGATACAAGATATTATCACCAATTCTTGGATTTCTCAAGAGTGTCTTTAGTTGAGCAAAGTCGGGATCTCTATCAAGTGCCTCTCTTACTGCGGTAGGACCAATCAATTTAGTTGTAGAATTTAGTGGAACTTCATAGAACTGCAAGTTTCCTAGATTAGAAAGATCATTTTCAACTATCATGTATCCTGCAAGGTTTCTGCCTTGAGAGCCTCTTAATTCCAATGAGAGTAGTCCTATGAATTCAATTTGTTCAAAACCAGGTGGTTTTGCTTCAACATAATAAGTATCAAGACCTCGTGGAATTTCATAGAATTCATTTGCTTGAATAAATGTTTCAACATCAGTTACATGGTAAATATTGTACATCTCTGTTTTCCAATTAAACAGTTCAACAGGATATCTAATTTGTTCTTCTAACCAAGAGGGCATTGGTATAAATCGTTCAGAGTATTGATTAGCAAACATTTCTGCAAAGAAATCATCTCCAGTACGAAGTAGTTGAATACTACCATTGTATGTATCAATAAGTGCATAACCTACCAAACGTAAGTAAGGATTTCCAACAGACCAAGGAACATTGTCTGTATCAAATCCTATAATTAATGGGATTAACCAATAGGATTTTTCTCCATCAGTAACAGGAATTGAATCTAATTCTTTTCCAAACAGATCATAAAGGAAGTAGGGATACAAAATTTCCATTCTTTCGTGAACGTCTTTGTATCTCATAATGTGTACTGATTCAGTTGGAAATGAAAGCAAAAAGTTTGGCTCAAAGGTCCAACTTAATGGTGGCGAAATATCTATTCCGCCTGAACCTGAATAAAAGACTCCTCCAAGTTCAGCGCTTTCTGAACCTCTTGAATTAGGATAAGCAGACCAAGTTTGCTCAAATAGACCACCTTCACCATAGTAAATCTCTCTTTGTTTGAAAAATTTACTGCTGTCTACAATCTGACCATTAGTTGCTTCAAGAGTAAGGAATCCATTTGGAACATGAGTATACACAAGATGCTCATTATACCATCTGTTTTCAGAACTTACAGATGTTGGCAGAATTGGTTTCATTGAAGCCGTCCAATACAAAGTATTGTTAAAACGAAGAATATCATTATCTTCAAAGTCAACATATGGAATAAGTCCAATTTCAGGCTTTAATTTGGCAAAAGCACCTTCCCAATCCCAAACTCGAATTACATCAAGAACGTCACTGTTTTGTTGTACATAATTATTGATATTATTTGGAGAAACTGATGTTAGCTCGACTTCATGAGTAACTTCTTTTATACTGTTCAATTCACCAAGATATCGATTTACTCCAATTTGTTGAGCTGTGTATGGTCCTAAATATTCAATCTTCTTTGCATCAGCAACACTATTGTTAACAGAAATAATTCCGGCTAAAATAATTGCAATTGCAAAAATTGTTACAATTCTAATGTATACATCTCTCTTAAACATATGAGTTAGAACACGTGCTCTAATTCTATCAACTACTGAAAATGCAATTAGTGCAAAACCTACGATAAGTGTTCCGCCAATCACATACCTTGAATTGTAATCAATATCATCTGTAAAGAAGAGATTAAAGCCAATCCAGATTACACCAATACCAATTATTCCTTCAACAGTTGAAACATATCTTAGATAGCGAGGTTTTCCTTCAGCAGAGTCCCGAATATACAAAGTAATAACATGAATAATTCTATGAATTCCAACATACAGAACTAAACGTAGCCCAACTGCTGCAAGTATTGGTGGAATGAATGCCACTAGAACAGGAATCATTGGAACAACATTTTCAACTGCATAACTTGGATCAGTATCAGGAGTTACAAAGGGCAGAAAAAATAATTTTGGTAGATTTTCAATTCCTAAAGTATTTCCATCAAAAAATGACACTGCTGCAAATCCAAACATAATATTTACAAAGAACGCTCCAAAAAGCAAAATCTTGGTTACTTGCCAGATAACAAAATGTGGGAGAGTTATCTTGTAATCTTTAAAACTTGGAATATCACTTGCGACAGGTTGTTGTCCTCCTTTGCCAAGTAACCCAATTGCAGTGCTAATGGCATACCAGAAAATTGAAGATCGCGCAACAATATTTACACGCACAAGAGCAATTGCAGATAGAATAAGTGTAGAGACAAGAGTGTAATAGAGAGGTTTGGTGAATTGTTCACCAAATTCAGTGAAATTCATTGATAAAATTACTAACTGATTTCCAATTAGAACAAGAATTACAATTCCTATAACGGCAACAATGCCTAATCTGACGAATTTCCCGGTATCAGGAGGGGGAGTCTGCTTTTCAGTAGAGGCGCTATACAAAATCAAATTTCGTTGTGATTTGGTAAATTAATGTCTTACCAGCAAAATCAAACTATTGTAGCTAGTTTTTTGCAGATCATATAGACTGCTGCAAATGTTGGAAGGGTCACTTTTTCGTTAATATATGGACCAAATTTTTTGTTTTTAAGACAAAATTCTATTGGAGAGTTTGCAAAAACTTCTACGGATTCATCACTAAGAAAGGATGCATCATAATATGGATCAAATTTGTTTAAATCCTCACAAAGAATTTTTGTAAGACCGCTTTTGCTGTTAATTGAACCAGGTAATCTAAAGATTCTATGAATGTCCATAGTTACATTAGGATCAATTTTTACTCCAATATTTTCTGAGGTATCATCAAGAGTTTTTTGGAAAGAAGAATAACCATTCACAAGAAACTCTGAAATAATTTTTGTACGTTTTGATTTTGAACCAAACACTTGTTTGGAAAATCTTCCTCTCCATCCCTTTTCATTAAAATTTGGAAAAGACGATCTATTTGGTTTGAATTTTTTCATTCCAAATGTTTCAGGGATAGTTCCATTAAACATAATGTAATCTGCAAGTTCTGATCTTTCTCTAGAGCCTATTTGTTGAAATTGTGAATCATACACATACACATGAAATCCTTCATTGCCTGAAAAATAGACATGAATGTTTTCTTGAGCTATTGCCAGATCATCAATTAGAATTTCGGATAGTTTAGATACTTCAGTTTTTGATGAATCAATACAATTTTTGCAGGGCAAAGATTTTTTTTCTATTTTTGTAGAGTTGCATTTCAAACAGTGTTCAGAATTTTTTGAAACTTGATTGCATTCATTACATATTGATACTGTATGATTTTCTCTGCAGGACAAATTAAGATCTTTTGCGTCTATATCAAAAATCAGGTCTGCTTCTTTCCAGTCCTTTTCGTTCATAGGTAAATTAGGGAATGTATAGTATGCATTGGAACAATAAACATCAGATGGAATATTTTGCATAAATAACAGATGTAATTCTTTATCATCTTTTATTGAGATGTGACGAATCATTCCAGAATTGAATTTTTGATAGCCAAATTCTCTTTCAAATGTACGTTCAGGTACTCTAATTAGATCAAAATGCTCAAAATAGTATTTTTTGAATGAATCTTCTAGGAATTTAATGTCAGCTTGTTGCATTACTTTCTCTTCTTTCCAAATTGTAGTGGATTAATGATATTGTCACATTCTGGAATAGCAAAACAGAGATCTTGTGTTTTTAGTTTCTCACAAGAAGGGCAAATGTATTTTGTACCACTTCCAGAAGCTCCAGATAGATGATTTAGTTGGTAAAGTGTAACTCGTTGGTTATAATCCGGGGCGTTTTTGAACAATGGTGCTATTTGTTCCACTGATTGACCCTTTGATAACAGAAAAGTTGCCAACATGAATCTTCCAGAATGTGAAAGATTTTCACCTTTTTCAAGCTCTTCAATTGCGTGTTTAATACATGGTGGATACTCTCCACTAGTCACAGTAAAAGTTATGAATTTTTTTGATAGTAAAACAAGTTTGTTTACAGAATCCTCAAAACCAGAGATCATTGCAGGTGTCTTTGCATTAATAATTTTTGAGTTGATGTATGTTCCTAATTCTTTTCTTATCAATCTGACTGTTTCGTGCGGAGTAAGAAAGACTTGCCCGTTTTCAACATGTCTGTTGATTAGTTTCCATTCTCTTTCATGGAAATTGATCGAATGTTTTAGATAATCAGATACTGAAATGACAAAGTAATCATCAAGTTTTTCAACTTGAACTGAAAAGAGATCATCAATTATTTTAATTGCTAGTTCTTTTTTTGACTCGTCTGAAATATTTGCTAGATCCCTTTCAAGATATTTTTCTGCACGTCTTGCCTCTGCAAGTGCAAATCTTTTGATTAGAGTATGCATGCCACTTAGTTTCAATAGTACTATGGCCAAAAGAAACGAGAAGACCTCCCTTGGTAAAGCTGCCTCTTTTGAGGCCTGGTCTCCAATTAGATCAGATTTGTAGATCTTTCCGTCTGCTGCAACCTGAATTCGTTCAAATGCCTTGTCAACTAGCTGTTTTAGATCAGGATCACTTCCAAATTGTTCTAGAGTAAATCCCTTATCCTTGAGGTATTGACCAGCATCTGCTAAGAAAGGATACTTTGCAATCTCGTCTTGTCCAAGTGCAAGCATGATAGTAATTTACCTAATTTACTTAAAAATCTGGTTTTAAAATTTGGACGCTGGTTTAAATTATGTTTTGAGAAAATGAACAAATATGCAGATCGGCTGTCATGTCTCTATAGCAGGATCAATTGACAAGGCAGTTGATAATGCTGTTAAAAGAGAATGCTCTGCTTTTCAGATATTTACAAGAAATCCAAGAGGCTGGCACGCAAAAGAACTCACCAAAGATGACATTTCTAATTTTAAATCAAAACTAAAAGAAAGTAAAATTGATAGATTAGCAACTTGTGCGCATATGCCATATTTACCAAATCTTGCTACTCCAAAAGAGGAAGGATTTGAAAAATCTGTGAAAACTTTGGTAAGTGAAGTTGAAAGATGTGCACAGTTAGGAATTCCGTATCTTGTAACACATCTTGGCAGTCATTTGGGGACAGGTGATGAAGCTGGAATTAAGAGACTAGTAAAAGGCTTGACAATAGCAGGACAAACAAAAAATGATGTAATAATTTTATTAGAGAATACTGCAGGTCAGAAAAACTCTGTTGGTTCTAATTTTAAACAGCTGGGAGAAATTTTTAATCAATTAAAACCTGCAAAGAAATTTGGTGTTTGTTTTGATACTTGTCATGCATTTGTTGCAGGATATGATTTGAGAAGTAAAGAAAAAGTTAAGAATACTTTTGATGAATTTGATAAATATGTGGGAATAGATAATTTGAAAATTCTTCACCTAAATGATGCCAAAGGAGATATTGGTTGTAATCTCGATAGGCACTATCATCTAGGATTAGGAGGAATTGGAGAAAAAGGCATTGGTGCTGTTGTAAAGTTTGCCAACAAGAGAAAAATTCCTATAATCTTAGAGACCCCAATTGATGACGACAGAGATGACTTTGAGAACATCAGAAAGGCAAAGGAATTTGCGTAGAAATTTATTTAATGACTGAGGGAATAAAATTATGGACTATGAAGCAGTTATGAAATTAGCACTTGAGCGTGGATTTTACTTTCCTAGCTGTGAAGTTTATGCAGACGCACAAGCTGGGTTCTGGGAGTATGGGCCATCTGGAGTTAGTTTGAAAAATAAATTTCTTGAATTATGGAGAAGGGAGCTTGTCAGAAGAGATGGAATGCTTGAGATTGATGGCGCTCAAATAATGTCCAAATCAGTCTTTGAGGCATCGGGTCATTTGAGTAACTTTGCTGATCCAATAATAAAATGTACAAAATGTAACTCGACATTTAGAGCTGATAGAGTAATTGCAGATGTTGCACAAATTGAGATTCCTGAAAGTGCAGACTTGGATGAATTTGATAATGCTATCTCACAAAATAACATAAAGTGTCCAAAATGCAAGGGAGACTTTGAAAAGACAAAGAAATTCAACATGATGTTCAGAGTTGGTATTGGACCTGAGGGGGAAGAGGCATACCTAAGACCAGAGACATGTCAATCAATCTTTGTTGATTTTCCTAGACTCTATAAGACCATGCGAGGAAGACTTCCTTTGGGAATAGCCCAAGTTGGAAAGAGTTTTAGAAATGAGATCTCGCCAAGACAGAGTCTCCTTAGATTACGTGAATTTTACCAAGCAGAGATTGAGATATTTTGTAATCCTTCAAGACTAGACGAGGTTGAAAAGTTTGCAGAGATTCAAGATACAATAATCAGAGTACAGACAGATTCTGAGCCAGTTGCTATGACTTGTAAGGAAGCAGTAGAATCTGGAACTGTTCCAAATAAGCTTGTGGCATATTATTTAGGAATCTTGACTGAATTTTACGAAAAGACTGGGATTGATATTTCAAAAAGTAGATTCAGAAAGTTGGGAGACAAGGAAAAGGCATTCTATGCAAAAGTTGCATTTGACTTTGAGGTAGAAACCACAATTGGATGGCTTGAGCTTGTAGCATGTAACTATAGGTCAGACTATGATTTATCTGGTCATGCAAGGACAAGTAAGGAAAAATTTGACGTGATGGATAATGATGAGAAGGTTCTGCCACATATCTTTGAGATCTCGATGGGAATTGACAGGAGTCTTTATGCAATTTTGGAGCATTCATTAAAAGATGACAAGGAACACGAGAGGATAGTTTTATCATTAAAACCATATCTGTCGCCAATTCATGTAGGAATTCTTTCATTGGTCAAAAAAGATGGATTAAAAGAGAAGACAGATGAGATTTTTCTAAACATTAAAAGAAAGTTTGATGCGTTTTTGGATCATTCAGGCGCAATAGGTAGGAGATACAGAAGACTGGACGAGGTTGGTGCGCCATTTGCAATTACAGTTGATCATCAGACATTAGAAGATAATACAGTGACAATTAGAGAGAGAGATTCTATGAAACAGACTAGGATAAATATATCTGAGATAGATTCAATTCTTTCTGAATCTGTTGCATTTCCTTAAGGACTAGTCTGAATAGACAGTGATCGTTTCAGGGTTTATTCTGTGTTTAACTTTAATGGTCAAATCTTTAACTGCTTGAGCTAGTGGAATAAGTCCTTCTTCAGTCTCCAGTGTAACTATCCAATCACCCACAAGAGGATCAATTGATGTGATAGAGAACCTTTCAAGTGCACTATCAGAACCGCTATACTTTATCCTTAATGTTTGTCCTTCATACTGTACACTTGCTAATCCACCTCTATCTGATCTTGTACTGTCTTGTACTGAACATTCTTCTGATGAACCAATGATACATTGGCCATTAGGTGCAGTTACCTGGAATTTGAATTCATCAGTCTGTGAATTTGAAGCATAGAGTAATACTGGTTCAGACAAGACATTTCCATCTCTTTCTATTATTTCAAGAGTTTTCATATCATATGCTGACATTGATAGTGTTCGTGGATAACTATAGAAGAGTGCTGAATCAGTTATCTTTGTAC
>JACZTB010000055.1 GCA_022573895.1 Nitrososphaerota archaeon | reverse complement strand
TCAAGAGTAGATTGCCACCCACAGAAGTAATCTCTGAAATAATATCTTGAAAATTATTTTTTATGTGCCTTGCTATTGCAATTTTTTCAATCCCAAAAAGCAAATTGATAGCAGATGATGCAAATACTGGATCATTTGCATCAACCAAAATTATATCTCCATCACGTTTCACAGATTTGAATTGTTGATTTTTTATCTTGAGAATTTTTTTGATATTTGTAATTAGCTGCGGAATTTTATTTTTTGTAAATATAGTCGGGAAAACTACAACGTATGATATTTCATCCATCTTTTCTATTTTGAAATCTACTTGTTTATAATTTAGGATAAAACTTCGGGTAATCAATATAAAACAAATACTCCAAACGAAAATGTGGTAAAATTCACGCAAGAACAGGTAGATGATCTTAATTCAAGAATACATACTGCTGAAGAGGCACTTCAATGGACTTCGGATAATCTTCATCCCAAAGTTGCTAAAGCGTCAAGCTTTGGTGCAGAAGATTCGGTAATTATGGATATTATGATAAAGATTAATCCAAAATTTAGATTCTTTACATTAGATACTGGGAGACTACCCCAAGAAACCTATGACATTATGGATGTTGTAAGAAAAAAATATAATATTTCAATAGAGGTGCTATTTCCTGATGCCAAAGAAGTTGAAGACATGGTTAGAGAAAAAGGGGTGAATCTCTTCTATGAAAGTGTAGAGAATAGGAAACTGTGTTGTGAAATTCGTAAAGTACATCCAATTAATAAAATACTAAGTACTTTGGATGGTTGGATTACTGGGTTAAGGCGTGATCAGACCAAAACTCGAGGAAATGCTACAATCTTCCAACTAGACCATGGACATGGTGATATTCTAAAGATTAATCCGATTATTGATTGGACTTGGGATCAACTTCAAGAATATATCAAAAAAAATAATCTACCACAGAACAGTCTTCTTGCCAAAGGTTATCCAAGTGTTGGTTGTGAGCCTTGTACAAGGCCCATAAAGCCTGGCGAAGATCTTCGGGCAGGAAGATGGTGGTGGGAAAAAGACGGAAACAAAGAGTGCGGCCTTCATATAGATCATAGTTAGAGAATTTTGCATGTCAGAAAATAATTCAATTCAACCACATGGCGGGGTATTAGTTAACAGAATTACCAAAGTTGATCCTACTGGATTATTCTCAATTACAATTAGTGAAGATCTCTCAAATGATGTTGAAAATATAGCAGATGGAATTTTTAGTCCTCTAGAGGGATTTCTGGGACAACAAGACTTTGAAAGCGTTGTTTCACGAGGAAGATTAGCAAATGATTTAGCTTGGACCATTCCAATCGTACTTGATGTTGATGAGCAAACTGCTTCTAAAATGAAAGAAACGAGAGATGTACTCTTGCAAAATCCTCAAGGAGTTGGCTTTGCAGTATTGTATGTTGAGGAGACATATTCTTTTGATAAAGAAAAGACTGCACAAAAAATCTACGGAACAATCGACTCTACTCATCCAGGCGTTGCAAAGACAATGTCAATGAAGGATTATCTGGTAGGTGGAAAGATTGACTATATTCAAAGACCAGAAGAGACTGAAATAAGAAAATATAGACTAACCCCTATCCAAACAAGAGAAGCCTTTGCACAAGCAGGATGGAGTAAAATCTGTGCATTTCAAACTCGAAATCCTCCACATGTAGCACACGAAATGCTACAAAAAACATCAATTACAACACGTGATGGAGTATTTGTTAATCCAATTATTGGAAAGAAAAAGTCTGGTGATTTTGTTGATGAGATTATTGTAAAATGCTATGAAACCATGATAAAGTTATACTATCCAGAAAACAGGTGTATTCTTGGAACTCTACACACTGAGATGAAGTATGCTGGTCCAAAAGAAGCAATCCATCATGCAATTATGAGACAGAACTATGGATGCACACACATCATTATTGGAAGAGACCATGCAGGTGTTGGAAAATTTTATGATCCATTTGCAGCACAAAAAATCTTTGGTGACTATCCTGAATTAGAAATTTCTCCAGTATTTTTTCCGCCATTCTTCTATTGCAAAAAATGTCTTACATACACAACCCCAAAGGCATGTCCACATGATGATAGTGCAAAAGAGCAGATTAGTGGAACTAAACTAAGAGAGATGATTCAAAACGGCCAATCCCCTTCTGAATTTATTCTAAGACCGGAAGTAGCAAAAATAATTTTGGATCATCCAAAGCCTTTTGTTGATTAGATATTTATTCAATTAAATTTGCTCAAGTCTGTGAAGTATCTATTTGCAATAGTTTTGCTTGCAGTATTTTTTATCACTCCTGCGTTTGCTCAAGAGATGAAAAATCCTACACTAATCGTTGATACCATAGAAATTCCTGCAGAGGAATTTAATACGGTTTTACGAGATGCACCAATCATACCACTTGATGACGTTCATCCTGTTAGCTGGCAAGTAACAATTGATAACAATTTACTCTATGCAAATCCAGATGGAGATGCTGTTTTTAGAATATACAATCAAGATCCTTTAGGAACAGAATTTATTGAAGTTGGAATGGGCTCACAACCTGACTACATATTATGGGTTGCAGTTAAAACTCAAAAAGAGGGATACATTATAGTTCATAGAGATTTAGATAGGGGTTGGTATCCTGAAGCAAAACTAATCGTATCTTACACTGATAGGGCAGGACTAACTGTTAATAATGGAGCAAAAATTATAGTTACCAATCTGGATATTGGAATATTTGCATTTGATTCTTATTCTGTCCATGGAATGAAGGGTTCTACTGATCCCCCTTCAGTAAATTCTGGAAGTATGATTGTAGAGTTTCTATCAGGTGATCCTGCAAAGAATGTCATTGCATTTTATCCATTTTATATGGCAATAGGTCTGGGCGTTATAGTTGGGATATTGCTTCTAACTAAGAGGCGTTCTTAGTCTTGTAATATTTACAGATTTTTTTGATCTTGCATACATTACACATTGGTGAAATTGGTTTGCAAATATTTTGACCAAACATAACAAAAGTATCATTAATTTCAAGCCAGTATTTTTTTTGAATCTTCTTCATTAATTCTTGTTCTGTCTCTTCTGGATTTTTTGTATCTACCAATCCTAATCGATTTGAGATCCTATGAACATGAATGTCAACTGGAATGGCTGGTTTATCATATGCATACACTAGTACACAGTTAGCGGTCTTTCTTCCAACTCCTGGTAATGCAACTAAAGTATCCAAGTCATCTGGAACCTTTCCTTTGTATTTTGTATTGATAATTTTTGCAACCTCAATGATTCTTTTTGATTTTACATGATAGAAGCCAATTGACTTTATTATCTTCTCTACATCTTTTATCTTGGCGTTTGCAAGTTCTTTTGGATTTTTGTACTTTGAGAACAGTACTTTGACTATTTTTGTTGTAGTCTCATCTTTGGTTCTTGCGGAAAGAATTGTTCCAATTAGTATGCTAAATGGACCTGTTTCTGCCTCGTGAAGTCCTTTAAGTGCTGTCATTCTAGGTGGACTAACAGCATTCATAGTATCTGTCATTCCACGAAGAATTTTTTTCATGGTAAATTAACAGTCAAATCACATTATATTTCATTAAAACTAAAACTAAAATTCACTCTTTTGATCGGGTATTACGAGAAAAATTAAATATTAAATAACAATCTACTATTTACTGTTCAAGTCACCATTTACGCTTTCGTTTTGTATAGGTAGTGCTTATTTTGAGGCTAGCTATTTTTCCAACACAAACATCATTTTTACAAATACGCCAACAGAGTTTGCAGAACTTCACCTTATCGGCGTATGTTTTTCCCCAATTGTAAACGATCATAATCATGCCTAGAAATAGACAAGACAGACTTTTTAACAAACTTTGAAGGTCAAGTGTCTGTACAGAAAATTACATACTCTGACATATAATCTGAAGTAGGACTTGATATTTTGATGACTGGGAAAATATACACATATTTGAGGGAGGATTTGAAATGTACAAAATGTGACCATTTGATTTCCTTACATCTTGAAAATGGTTGTTCATATATTGAGAGAGTATCATTTAATGGAAAAAACCATTTATGTGATTGCAAATATAATAATTAAATTAATACTTCTGTCCAAATGTGAAGGAAATAATTCTACTTCAAACTTTTGTACCAACTCTATAATTCTAACTGAAAACTTTTTGACTTGTAGATACGCTTTATTTACAATTCTTGTAATGATTACGTAGTTTTGTTATGAGTAAAGCTAATCATGTTTTGAAATTTTAATATACCCTTTTTCTAAACCTCACAAGGATATGAAACCTTGTTCGATATATTCTTGATACTTGTACAAGATCTTTTCACATCAGGATCTGTAGATGAACAAGATTCAATCTTTGTATGTTGTGATGAGTATATCTGATATCTGCTAGAGACATTATATAACTAGCAAAGCAGATATTTCAGATAGACTTATTTTCATAATCATATATGAGATTACGTAAATTTTACGAGTAATACTATTGAGAATATGGAAAAAAATTGTTCTAAATGTCCAATTGAAACACAACAAAAATTAAACTGTATTAAGATTGACAATTTCAAAAATAGCAAAGATAAAAAGAAATGATGCCTAAAGCCAAATCAAATAAAGGCTGTAGTTAAACTGAGATTTTTCTAGAAAAGCAGTACAAGTATTATATCTGTTCTAAATAGAATGAGTATTGGAATTAACTAAAGAAGAAGAATCTGCACTAAAGGGTGAACAGGGAGAAATTATGCAGATGGCATACAGAATTTTAGTTGCAACTGGTGAGGCAACAGATGCAGAGAGGCTAATACCAATAGAATGGGCTCATCTCTCTGGTGTAAATTATAACACTATTGGTGATGCAGGAGAAGAATTTCTATCAGGTATTAGTAAAGATGCTAGAGTTAAAGTAAAAACAACTCTGAATCCAATGGGATTTGATATTGATAATGTATCAAATTATGGATTAGATGAAAATTTTATCACTAAACAACTATCAATCAGAAATTCATATGAAACTATGGGTGTCACTCCTTCATTTTCATGCATTCCTTATGAAATTTTTGATATTCCAAAAGATGGAACCCAAGTTGCATTTGCAGAAAGCAATGCCGCAATTCATGCAAATTCTTATGATAATCTAAAGACAAACAAGGAAAGTTCATTCAGTGCACTTGCTAGTGCACTTACTGGAAAAAGTCCTTACTCTTCATTACGAAAAGAAGATTCTCCAAATATTACAATTAGAATGAAAATAAAAAATCCAAATGAATTGACATATGGAATGCTTGGATTTTTTGCTGGTAAAGTTGGAGATACTTCTGTAAACATCTTTGGTCTTGAAGAAATGGATAAGCGTCAATGCAAAGCAATGTGCGGAGGAATGGGAACATCAGGAACTTGTGCAAAGTTTCTTTTTGGAGAGGGAGATTCTGATTGTGAAAAAGTAGATTTTGATGAAAAAGAGATGCAAAACATTCATGATGAACTAAATACTGCTGAGAAAGGTGATCTGATCACACTTGGTAGTCCTCAATTAGGATTAGAAGAGATCTCTGATCTGGCTGGCAAACTAAAGGGCCGCTCTTTCAAAAAGAGATGTATGATATTTTGTCCTAGAACTGTAAAGGAGCAGGCAAGAAAAATTGGATACATCAATGAACTTGAACATGCAGGATGTGAAATTCTCTCTGACTGTTGTACATGTTTGACTCCATTGATTAACAAAGATGATGTTGATGCTGTCACCACAAATAGCATCAAGGGTGCATTTTATCTGAAAAATTCTACTGGTGTAGATGTTAATCTAAAATCGCTATCCCAAATTATCGAAGACGAGACAAGATGAAGAAAATTCTCGTTTCAGGAAAAGTACAAGGCATTGTTTTAAAATCTGAAAAACCAATCAATTTTTTAGGTACAGTTGATAAAAAAACTGGAATTATTAGCGACAAGAATCATGATTTATTTGAAAAATCAATCAAAGATACTATTCTTGTATTTCCTTCAAGTGTTGGGAGTAGTGTTGGGGCATATACAATTTATTCAATCAAATCAAATAATACTGCACCTCTTGCAATGATATGTAAAAAAGTGGATCTTACAGTAGCTACTGGGTGTGCATTGACAAATATTCCATTGATAACCATTTCTGATGAAGAATTTTCTGCTATTGAGAATGGAATGAAAATTTCACTTGATACAGATTCTTCTAACCCAATTCAATATCAGTAAAATCCTCTTTTTGTGAATCCCCCACACCTGTTTCTTTAATCTGACTTTGTCCTGCAGGCAAAACACGAACAAAGTCATCTAGGCTTATCTTCTTAGTAATTTCTTCATAAATTTTTGAAAATTCCACTCTTATTTTTTTGGCAGCATCTACCATCTCTGATCCATGTGGTTCAATTATTGCATAACAGATAGAATTTTTTTTAATTGTCTCTGGCGGACCACATGTCAGGACGTAGTTATCTTCTTGGGGAATTATTCCTACAGCTAATCTAAGATTTGCAGGATTGATAAAATTTCGTTGTCCTTCTATTGTAAATGAACCTTTAGGGAGAAATTGTCCACTTGGCGCAGATTTTTTTACCTGCTCTGGATTAACCCAATAAGCACTTACTCCATACATTCCTTCTCTCCATGCACGACTAAAACAAACTGTAGCATGCGCAACTTCATTCATGCTTGTATCTGGTGCATTTTGTGCATCTTTTAAAATAAAAAATGGTGATCCATGAATATCTCCGTGAAATATTTTATCATTTTTTCCTAAATGTTTTCTAACTACTGCTGAATTCGATGCTGCATCTCTTCCACCAATTACAAGGAACCCATCTGATGTAAAGAACCATCTGTATCTTTCATACCAGCTTTTTTTTCTAATTTCAGAAACTAGAATTATATCTTTTTCAGATTCAGTTTTGTTCTGTAATTTTTCCAACTTCTTCTTTGTTTTAGCCTTAATTTCTTCAATTGAACTTACTGCACCAGATTGTTTTTTTGCTTCATTGAATAGTATTGATGCAATTGATTGAAGTGGAGCTTCAGTGTTTATCTTGATTTTTTCATCTTGAATAACAATTAATGAAATTCCTTTTTCATTAACTAATTTTGCATTATTACTTCTCAGAGTCTCTTGTGCAGAGATATCTTTTAATGAAATTATTCCTTTTGAAACCATTACAAAAAGAGAATTTGCAACATTTGTAATGCTCTTTGATCTTTCTTTAACTGTCTCAATTGCTTTTTCTTGCTCAGAAATTT
>JACZTB010000019.1 GCA_022573895.1 Nitrososphaerota archaeon | reverse complement strand
GTTATATCTAGTGGAATTATTGTTTGAATTTCTTGACTGCTCGAAGTATCAGCTGTTTCGAAAATAGTAATAGAACCATCATCTGTGATGATCATGCTTACTTCTTTACTAGGCAAATGGATTTCAATTTTTTCTGGAGCTTTCAAATGACCAGCAAGTCGCTTAATTGTTTCATCATCAAGAATCATTTTATTCTTTTTATCTTCAACTACATCACCATCATAGATGTCGCCAGTAGAACTCAAGATTTCTAATGCTTTATCCAAACCAAATTTTTTAACTAGTTCATCATATTCCTTCATTTTTTTATCAGAATCATATGTCAATATATTAGTAAAACTCATGATCTCACTATTTAAGCTTAAAGTAGTAATAATTTGAAATTAAATTAAGGGTTCTTTATAAAACGACTAACAAATTCCCTCGGGTTTAATATCTCTATTTTATGAGAATTAGAGTCAGCAAGAATATGATGCATTGACGCTAAAGTTAATTGAATATCATTTTTTCTATCTAAAAATAATTCACGGTCAGCAGTGATAAAATAATCAATTTCTTTCATCCAAGCAATTACAATATGAAATCTGTCTTCACGATCATGCAAACAAACTTTATCATGAAACTCTTTTATTTCATTAAAACAGTAAGGATCATTTTTGTCTAAATCAATTACTACATTTTTACAAATAGTATAGGCTTTTGCAAAAGCACTTTTCTTAGCATCGCTTAATGAATGACTGTGTTGCGTTCCTTCAAAAAAGTTAGTTTCAAATTCTGATGAATGTATAGCAAAACTTTGATGATTACGTATTATTTCCAATATTGCATCAGATTCTAGTTGTGTAGTACTGTTTTTCACTTGAAAAGGTCTCATCCATGCATTAATATCAAAATATAATTTTGGAAGTAGATCGTGTGATGAATGTTCATCAGAGCTCATTTAGAAATCACATAAAATGTCAGGATTTATGGATATAAGTTATTGATCTGTACTTCCTGCACCAAATAAACTTCGTTATAAGTAGAAAAAGGTAGACTAAAAATTCAATGATATTATTACATGGTACAAAATACGTAATCTTGTATAGGATTATGAAATGTGAATGAGTTCATCGACAAAGAGTAAAAATAGAAGCCCCCCGTTTTACTCGTAGAAAGTTACATTAATCCACATTATAATACAGTAGTTTGTTTGTTGGAATAAAAAAGAGGAAGAATTATTCCTCGAATTTTGCGAGTTCGTTCTTTAGTTGCTTGATTTGATACTCTATAACCCGTCTGTGGACATTATTTATCAAATTCATCTTTGTATTTTCTTGATGTGATGAGAAAAGAAGACTAGAGAAGAAAAGTTGATCCTTTACTAAAATCCAACTCCAGTTTGCATAAGCTGTTAACAGTTCGTATCAAATAGTAAAAAAAGAAAGAATATTAATTCAAAGCAGATAAGATAAAAAATTGAACCACAAAACAATGGCAACTGATCTTTTGAATACAGGAATGGGAGATGAAGGCAGACTAAAATTTATCCTTAGTTGTATAGAGAAGAACGAACCACTTTACAAGACGGACATAAGATTTTTAGAGTCAATGAATGACCAACTTGAACAGAGGATAGAGAGATTCAAAGGTAATACAGATGCAAAACAAAAAGAAAAGGATTCAAGGACGCTAATTTCAAACGAAGAATTAGATGAAATCATTGATAGAAAAGATGCAGAAAGTACAGAGATGTATACGCCTGTAGTAAAAAAGAGTTCATTTCTTGCAAGACTGTTTTCCAGATAGTCTGAAAAAATGCATGAGATGAAAAAGAAAATATCAAAGGCGCTACCCCTAATTGTAGAACTCTGAGAGATTTCCTCTCGTTGTCAGTAGTAGATTCTTGCATTGATGTACAAAATATCCAAATCTTACAAAAAGGTAGAGGTTAATTGCTGTGTTAGTAATGGTTTACAGAAGGTAATAACATAATTTCAAAGTTTTATTAGATAATACGGATTATTTACTATATTGCGATGTAGTATATCAAAGTGTAAGTTAAAAGCAACAGAAACAGTAAAAATTAGTTTTAAAGAAACGAGAAATCTATGCAAAGAGCACTACAAATTATTCAAAAATAAGGACAAAAAGTATCTTACAAATTTTATCAAAGCATCAGGATTTCAATGAAAATCTATTAGATTTTTCAAACTTTGAAATTATTAAAAGATTTAACATCTACTATTTTCAAACTATTATGTAACTACCAAGAAAAAAAGCATTCATAAAAAGAAATCAAACAAAAAAACATCTGCTAGACCAAAAAAACAATCTAAACCATCAACAAAAAAACTAGAATTTGAAAAAGTATGGACAAAATACAATATTGCGTTAACTGGTTGGAAAGAATCTCTTGCACAGTGGCAAAAAGCTACAAATGAAACTCTAATAGCATATAATGATGCATGTCAAAAAGCATTAGAAACAGATGCGGAATTATTGAAAAAAGTAACTTCAAGTTGGGAGAATACATGGGAAGAAATTGGCCCTGAATATATTAAACAACAATCAAATATGATTGAAAATATTTTCAAAGAAACCAATATTAAATCAATCAAAAAATTCAATGAGCAGTGGGAAAAATTTCTTAAAACATCAGGTGACGATTCAATTATGGCATACCAAGAAGCCATCAAAAAATTTAATCAGGCATGGCAATCAAAACAGATGTGATTCTGTAAAATTGTAAATTTAGAAAAGATTTCACATTTGTTCATTTTTTTAATTTGGAAAACTTAACAGTGATAAATAGAGCAAATTAGGCTGAAAAAATAAGATTATAATTGGTTTAAGAGTACCATGATCAAATGGAAATCTCTATAGAACCATGGAAAAAATTGGTTATTCATGAAGTAATTGAATACAAATTTGATGATTGGGTAAAACAAATAGCGTTTAGTACAAAAACATCAGGTGGAGGAATTCCCACAATGCAATGGACAAATGGAATTGTTTTCTCGCCAGCAAATTTCCCAACAACAAATATCACGGTTGAAGAACAATTGAAAGGAACTTTACATTGGTCATCAGTATCTTTTGCAATTAAAGAAAAATTTGAAAAACAAATAGTAAAGGAAAATGCAACCATTAATCTAGTTGATGTTAGTGTAAATGAAATTTTCAAAGAATTAGCAACAAGTTTGAAAGCACGATCAAAATATGTAACTTTTGAATCTAGCAAAGACTAATGAATATTGAAAAAACGATAAAAAACTGTGAGATATATCTAAAACAGATTAAACAATACGATCCTGATCCTTACTATGTAAATTATTTTTTTAATCAATACATCAATTCTGTAAATGACACATTTAATGGAATTTTTGAAGAAGGAAATACAGATTTTGGGTTATTTATTTCAGAAAAGATTTCACAAAAAAATTTTTATAGAAAAGCAAAAATGAAAAATGATCAAAATGCAATTAAATTTTCAGAATGGTATTCAATCAAATACAATCAGGAACATGAAAATCCATATCCAAATTTCATTAAAAAAATCTGTCAATTCAAGAACAAATTTGAAAAACTACCTAAGATTAAAATCATGATCATGGCATCAAGTAGATATAAAGATGATACTTGTCAACAGATTAAAGTAAATTTGAGTCATGAAAAATTATGTTCAAAAGAAGAATTAGAAATTGAAATCAAAAGACAATTACCAATATTTTTAGAAATCATAAATAATAAAAGAAATAAAAATAATGAGCCTAAAGTACGAAAAAATCAGGTTATAGCATCTACATTTCTAGATATTGAAGAATACAAAGATATTGAAATTGTATATGCAGCCGAAATTTACATCCAAGTTATGAAACGATTAGTTGAAGAATCAAGAAAGAAAATAAAAGAATTAACGATGTGGAAATAGTTTTAAAATTTAATCTGAAAATCCAAAGATTGTATGCTCATTCTTAATTTTGATGATTGGTAAATACGAATATCCATGATCAAAACGATCTGAAAATTCTGGATTTCGTCCTTGATTTCCCTGATATTTTATAAAATGCTTGGTAGGTTCAGAATCTAATTCAACATAATTGAAATTATAGATTATGTCATCCATATCTAATTGTGTAATGTATCCTATTACCCAAGAATTTTTGTGAGGTAATGTGTATAAAGTAAGATTTTGTTCATCTGGGAACTCAGGATCATATGTTAATCGTGCTAAACTTCCCAAATCTTTAACTTGAATTGGATGAAACTGATCAGGAATTTTTTTGGTTTTTACAGATAATGAAGAAATCTTTGATTCCATATGTACAATAGGTGCATAATTTGAGATGTTTTTTGTAGATTCTACAATTTCGCAAATTTCTTTTCCTGCATTAACTTGATATGAAATATATCTGCCAGATTTTGGCATTTGGGCATAAAAAATCAATAAAGTATTTGCAAGAGTTAAACCACTTGAAATAATTCTTGAACCATCAAATTCTTGAGTATATACTCTTCTTGGAAATTCTCTAAATGCACAGGCATATCTTGCTAAATCTTCAAAACTAGATAGTTCAATAAAGCATTCACTCTGAGTAATTGTCATCATAAAATAATGTCTAAATCAAGTTTTTATTCGTTAGGAAATTATTGGGATCTTGGCCACATAGAATTCCAAGTTTCGGCAAATTTTTTCATCATTTCACCATACGCTTGCATTTGTTCTAATCCAGATGAACTTAGAGTGTTTTGCCAATTTTCAGCAAATTGTTTGAAAACAGAAGCATTAGAATCATTGAGAGCTTTTTGCCAATTTTCACTAAATTCCTTCAAGGATTTCATTCCCACATCATTCATGGCTTTTTGCCAATTTTCTCCAAATAATTTCATGGTTTCGGAGCTTGATTCAACAGTAGCCTTGTCCCAAACTTGATTGAATTTAGATTGCATATCATTACTTGCATTCTGAATTTGTTCAAAGAGTGATTTCCAATTCTCTAGAGATTTTGTATATTGTTGCCATAATGAGTCCCACTCGTTAGTTTTTTCTTGTTCAGACATTGACTAAAGATTATGTTTGTTATTCTTAAATTGATCCATAAAAATCAAATTACGATTTTTGACGATTTTTTAATCGTTTTTTCATTCATCTGATTTAATTTAATCAGTTGACTTTAATTATTTGAAATATTTCTCTAGTTTGATTTTATCAATTTTTGGAATTTTTGCTATTTCAAATTCATCTGAATGTTTTGAAAGGGACCTGGTTGCATCAATACCCATTTTTGCAGTTCTTAATTTCTGTTGATCACTAGAAGGATCAAGACTAGAACCACGAACATTTTTGAGAATAATCAGATCTTTATCCGCTTGAAATCTTGTAGCCATGGCATATTCTACAGACTCTGCACTATTAGGATCAATATCTTCATCAACTACAGTTACTTGTTTTAGGGAGCGATGAGAATCAAATGTTTTTTTAATTATTTTTTTAGGATCAGACTTGCTTTTCTTTTTAATTTGTACAATAGCATGTAACCAATTGCATCCACCATTAGTCATTGAGACTTGTAGTGTTTGAGGAAAAGTTTTTTTCAATTCCCAATTTAACTTGGATTCAATTGGCATTCCCATTAGTAATCTATGCTCTGAATAACCAGATAGAACATCATGAAAAATGGGATTATTTCTAAAATACAGATTTTCAAGTTCAAAAACTGGTTGAGATCTTTTATGATCATATGTTTGAAGCATTTCAACCATCCATTCACGGTGAGTTTCATCACGAAGAATTTTTCCTTCCATTACAATTTCAGCACCTGACGGTACATTCAATCCTGTAAAAGGAAGTTTTGCCAAAGTTAATTTTCCGCTTAAAAGAGAATTTGCAATATCAATTTCATCTTTTCCCCATTCAGCTTGATATGCACCTGCAATAGAAATTGCTGGATGCACACCAACAGTAATTGCAATTTTCAGATCTTCGCCATGTTCTTTTGCATCAACAAAACATCGATGGAGATGACGTCCTTCTACCATTCTAATAGAAAAATGAGTTTTATCAATTGGCATTAATCTATGAAAAGAGGAATTTTGTTTTCCAGTTTCAGGATTCCTAACATAAACAATAGAAGATGTGATAAATGGGCCAGATTCCTTTTCAAAATGAGTTACAATAGGCAAGGAAATAAGATTTTTTGACTTGTTTTCCATGAATTTTCCTGCAGAAATAATTTTTGGTTGTTTAGCCTTTTTGATTGCTGAAATTATTTTTTCGTGAATATTATCTTCTGTACTTCCAACTGCCAGAGCAAATCTTTTTCGAGTCCCCACTAAATTAGCAACTAAACGAAAGTTGCTTTCTTTGATATTTTCAAATAAAACTGCATGTAAACCGTCAACTTTTGCAGTGATTCCAGCAATCTCAAATTTTGTAGAAACTTTTATTTTTACAGTTTTAAGATCTTTACTATTTTTTATTTGAGAAATATAATTTCTTAAATCAGCCATTTTCTATCATCTCCATAATCTCAGACATTAAGGCTTTTGCAGTATTGGAGTCTAATTCTTTTTGAGTAAAGGTAGAAACTAGAGCAATACCTCTCATCCTAGTGCTGATTCGTTCAGCGATAAGTTTTAGAAAAAGAGATTCAGTTCTAGATGGAATAACAGTTGTTGTAATTGGTGTAGGTCCAGTTGCTAAAGAAACAACCATAGAACCTATTTTGTTAGTTCCTTCTGCGATAGAAACAAAATATCCATTTTCAAACTTTAGAATCTGTAAAAAAAAAGTTCGGTTCTCCAAATTTACCACTTTATGGGAAAATCCATTTGGAGAGTTCAATAAGCTATGAACAAATCTTATGCTTTTATTGCTATTGATTCACTTTCTTGGGAAATTTTAATATTTGAATTTTTCTTGCAATTCCTTTCATGTTTGTCGGTATATACAAACAGTTTTTCACAATATGTACAAGGGGTTTTTTCCTTTATCGTTGCTTTGGATTTTGTTGTTTTAGCTTTTGATTTTGCTTTTACTGCTATATCAACTTCAATCTCTTCTGATTGAATTTTTGCAACTGCTTTAGCTTCAATAGAATCAGCCTCAACTCTAGCACGTAATTTTGCTTTGTATTTTAGATTACGTGGTTTTGTCCTTAATCTATATCCACAACATGGACACCAAAGTCCTTCCCATTTGATGAAGATTTCACAAATTTGGCATCGACGTTGTCCAGAAGCATATCTTCCGGTTCCAACAGGCTTTTGAGCCTTGTATCTAACACAAATTCCTTTACAAGTCATCTTGGTATTTTATTATAGAATTCACAACTATATAAGAATAGATCGATAAAATCTATAAAAAAAATACAAAAACATGAAATTATTTTCAATTATTTTACGATCAAAGTTATTAGTTTCAAAAAAAACGAATAATCTTCAATAAATATGTATAGCTAGTTTGATTATCGTGTTTTTCCAAAAAATGACGGTACTAATATAATTGTTTAACAAAAAATTTCGTTTTTTTTCATAAAAACAAAGAAAATTTAGGATATATTCATACTTTCATCATTATACACATAATGTAAGAATAAAAAATACCAAATTCACGTTTTTCCAAAAATTTTTAAAATTTTTACAACGTAATTTCTAATTTTTTTAACCTGTCATTGATAGAGGTAGGATAGAATGTCTATATCCATCTCGTTGTGAGATATACTTTGCAGAAAGCATATCTCGTTTTCCTCTTTGATTAAAATTTTTAATTTTTAGACTAGTTTTTCTCTCATCAACAAATTCCAATTCAAAAGATGAACAAAATTTTAGATTAAGCATAGTTACAATTTGTTTTGCAATTTTCATATTTCCATTTCCAATTTTTACAATTTTTCTTTTTGCCCTAAGACCGCCTAAAACTTGAATAATATGAAAAACCAATTCTTCAACTGAAGAATGAAATGAGCTTTCAATTTCTTTTTCATAGTAAAATACCGACAAACCAGTTCTCTGTCCTGGATCAACTCCTAAGATTAGATCTTCTTTTTCAAAATCTTGATCGAGTCTTTGCATCATTATACCTCTAATTACAGTTGGGTGATGTTCAAAGATATCTTCATAAATTAGGGGTTTTTCACATTTTTTTGGAGATTCTTTTATGGTAGTAAGAATTAGTTGTCCAGAATAATCTAGAATTTCTTCAGGAAGTATAGAATCAAAAGATAATTTCAGGATCTTAAGATATGTTGAAAATCTATAATATGGTTTACCGTAAGTAGTTGCAATTCCAATACGAGCATTAAGTAAAGGATCGATATTTGATAAAATAAAATATATGATTTAGGTTTATGCTTTCAAAACAGTTGACACGACGTGTTTTACAGCTTTATCAAAATTAGCATCAACATTCGACTGGATTTCAGATAATTTGGCCTCACCTTCCTGAGTAATTTTTGCAGATTCAGTGCTTGCCTTTTTTTTTGATGCATTAATAATAACTTCAGCTTCTTTTGTAGCCATTTCTCGAATTTCTTTTAATAAGACATCAATTTCCTTCTGTGTCTTTACAGCAAGTTGTTTTTTCATATCGGATACTTTGGTGTTTATGGAATCCAGATCATTTTCCAAGGCGTTTAAAGTCTTGATTATTCCAGTAACTTTAGATTCAGCCATGCTGCTCATTACACCCAAAATTCAGCAATTCCGTTACTTAAATCATTCATTTTTAACAGGTTTTTAGGCACAAAAATTAAGATATCATCCGGTAGTTAGAAGCAATATTGCTCTTGCAAGATCGCCTTTAGCTTCCTCTAAAGCGCTTTTAGCTTTTTCTTCATCGACTCCAGCTTGTTGGCCGACCAGCTGAATATCCTCTTCTGAGAAAATTGGAACCTCTAATTCTCTTTCCTCATAACTATCTGCAGTTACTGTAAAAATAGAGCTATCTTTTGCTTTCATTTCAGTAACGGAGGGTTTGGTAAGAATAATTTCTTTTTTGTCTGTCTTAATTATTACCTCTTGAACATTTTGGAGCTCACTCATATCAAGACCCATCTTGTCCATCATTCTTCGCATTTCGCGGTTTCCTCCTCGCATCATAATTCTATTTTCTCTTTACGACTTTTTAAACTATCTCTGATCTTAATTGCTACACCTCTATCAAAATCTAAAATCATTTCACATGATAGAACAGCCTTGCCAACTGCAATAACTTTATTTTTGAATAATACTGGAGTATCAGCAGAAATACGTACTTTTTTTCCACACCATACTACATGCTTACAGAATACAGATCTTCCTTCCTTGACAAACGGAGCAGCGTCTCTATTTATCTCAACACAGTTTTCTCGGAATGTTTTACTTTTCAGTAAAATTTGAGCAAAATAAGGACTGATTGCTAAACCGCCATCAATTCTCAAAGTGCATAATAATTTTCCTTTATGTAAAACAGTTCTTATTCTTCCAGTCTTTCGTGAAAAAGTCATTTCGACATCTTTTGGCAAATATTTGGATACACCATTTCCAAATAAAGCATCTAGTGAATGCTGAAGCTTTTGAATTTGATCCATGCATATAGGCGATCTTTTCTAAATATTAGTTCAGTGTTAAACTATATTATGAATCTTAAACTATATAGATTAGTTTTTTCTCTTTAGATTATGGAAGAAAGAAGTGAGACAAGAAAAATTCAATTTACAGGAAAATCATCATACATAGTTTCATTACCAAAACCATGGGTAATAGAATTGGGTCTTAAAAAGGGAGATCAGATTCGAATGATCAGAAAAGGATCATCAACATTAGAACTTTATCCACCAAAATTTGAATCCAGGATACGGACAAAAGAAGATGCAACTATAGAGATTGGTATTGAAGAAGAAGGGCCTCCCATTGTTAGAAAATTAATTTCGCTGTATTTTTTGGGATTCAAAACGATTAATGTTAAACCAAAAAATGGTAGATTAAGTCCCAATCAAAGAAAAACTGTAAAAGAAGCTGTTAAACGAATGTTAATGGGTTCTGAAATTATTTCTGACTCAAGTGGGGGAATTACAGTACAGGTTCTTGTCAATTTACTAGAATTATCAGTTGATGGAGCATTCAAAAGAATGATACACTTAGCTAAATCAATGTCTAGTGATGCAATTTTAGCAGTAAAGGAAAATAATTTAGAACTGGCTCAAGAAGTAATCAATACTGATGACGAAGTAGATAGATTTGGATTTTATATTATTCGTCAGTTAAAGATAGCAATACAAAATGAACATATGCTAAAAGAGATGGGTTTTAGAAATGCTAGAATTTGCCTTGGATATAGATTAATTGTAAAAAATATAGAGCGAGCAGGAGATCATGCAGCATTTATTGCAAAAGATCTTCTCGAGTTCAAGAAACCAGTCAAGAAAGAGATTTTAGAAAAACTCCAAGATATGAATGAATTTTGTTTATCAGTTTTGGATGATTCTTGTTTGGCATTATTCAAAGAAGATTATGCACAGGCAGAAAAAACCATTGAAAAAACAAATGAAATTTCCAAATATGAGAAAAAAGTTAGAGATGCTTCAAAATCACTAACAGATGAAGAGGAAGTATACAGAATTAGAAGAATGACTGAGAATATTAGAAGAGTTTCTGAATATGCTAGTGATATAGCAGAAATTGTGTTAAATATGAATATAGAAAAAACATTAAAAAAAACTGAATGATTTATCAAAACAGGTAGAATCTTTAACATGAATTATACAAAAAATATTGAATAAAAATGAAGTCGGCAATTTTAATCACATACGATAAAGAGGATGCAATTAATGAAGCCAAAGGATTGTGTGATTCCGCAGGATATCACATAGTTCATACACTTACACCAAAAGTTCTACAAAAACGAAAATATGGAATTAGTGGTGGAGTTTTAGAGAAACTAGAAGAATTAACAGAAAAACTCAGACCAGATGTAATTGTATTTGATGAAATTTTAAAACCAAGCCAAAACTATAATCTTGCATCCGCTTTACATAAAGAAGTTTTAGATAGAGAAGCATTAATTCTTCAAATTTTTGAAAGTAGAGCATCAAGTGCAGAATCAAAATTGCAAGTAAAACTAGCTCAATTAAGGTACGAGATGTCCAGAGCGAAAGAAAAAGTCCGTCTTTCAAATATGGGAGAGCAACCAGGATTTATGGGAATAGGAAAATTTGAGGTTGATGTTTACTATAATGATATCAAACATAGAATGCAGACAGTAAGATCTAAACTGGAAAAAGCCGGAAAACAAAGAGAGCTTCATAGACAGGGAAGAAAGAGAATGGGATTCAAGATAATTTCACTAGCAGGATACACTTCTTCTGGAAAAACAACATTGTTTAACAAAATGACAGGAGAAACAAAAGCTGAGAGTAAAGAATTGTTTACAACACTTTCTACAACTATACGAAGGGTAATAATTAATGAAGAACCATTCTTAATCTCAGATACAGTTGGTTTTATCAGTAAATTACCTGCATATATGATAGATGCATTCAAATCAACATTAGAAGAATTAAAACATACAGATATCATAATTGTTGTAATTGACATTAGTGATTCATTAGTTGAATTAAAAAAGAAATTTGCTAGTTGTATGAGAACATTAAGTGAATTAGGAGTTGAAAAAGACAAGATGATCTATGCGTTAAACAAAGTAGATTTGTTAGAAATTGAAGAGATTGAGCAAAAAATCGACATTCTTAACTTAACTGAAAATAAAAAATGGATTTCAGTTTCTGCAAAAACAGGAAAAAATGTTAAGCAACTTAAAGAATTGATCAAAAATATTATAAAAAATCAGAATTCACCTAAATTTGAGAGAAATATTTTGGAAGGAGTTAAAAAAACATTTGGTAATTGAGGTAGTTAGAATAGGACAACGTCTTGTGAGAGATGATAGAGTTACAACACATGTTGCCCTAGTTTCAAGGGCATTTGGGGCAAATAGGATTTTTATGACTGAAGTCAATCCTGAAATCAAAAAATCTTTAGAAAAGATCAATAAAACTTGGGGAGGAAATTTTGTTGTTGAATTTATTGATAAATGGAAATCTATTGTAAAAAAGAAAAAGGAGGAAAACTTTAGAGTTGTGCATCTTACAATGTATGGAGAAAACATTAATGAAATACAGGAGAAACTTCGTAAAGAAGAAAATCTATTAGTTGTTGTAGGTGCTGAAAAAGTACCTAGAGAAATTTATGAATTAGCAGACTATAATGTAGGAGTTGGAAGTCAACCACACTCAGAGATTAGTGCGCTAGCAATACTTTTAGATCGTATTCAAAAAGGTGAACAATTTGAGAAAGGGTTTCCAGATGCAAAAAGGAAGATAATACCCACAAAAAAGGGTAAAAATGTACAAGTAAAAGAAACAAGAGATTAATAGTAGAAAATTTTGAGGGATTAGAGTTGATAGGCAAATATGAAGATCCTTTTGTTAGAATTGCTTCAATGATTGGAGGAGAGGAATATCTCAAAGTAGCTAGATCTTTACTAAAAGCTGAAGATGCAACCGATGAAGAAATTGCAAGTTCAACTGGTCTTAGAATTAACATGGTAAGAAAAGTATTGTATGATCTATTTGGAAAATCTCTCATTACTGGAATCAGAGTAAAAGATGAAAGAAAAGGTTGGTTTGTCTACAGATGGAGAACCAGAAGAGAAGAAGTTGAACATTTTATTGAAAGTCAAAAAAAGAAAATTACAGAAAGATTACAACAAAGATTAGATTATGAAAATGCTTCTGACTTTTATCATTGTGGAAATGTAGATTGTCCAAGAGTGACCTTTGAGTCAGCGCTTGATGGTATGTTTAAATGCCCAACATGTGGAAATGTTCTAAATCTAAAAAAGAATGATAAATCTAAAAAAGCATATTCAAAGAAAATTGATGAATTGAAAAAGGATATGCAACAAATATTCTGATTAGAGTGAAAATAAAACTAAATTAAATATAGGAGAAAAGAGGTGAAAGATTCTTGAATCAAATTACTACAGTAAATCCAGCTACTGGTGAAGAAATTGCAACATTTTCAGTAATGGATAAAAACAAAGTGTTTGAATTAGTGGGAAAAGCTAGAAAAGCATTTCCAGAATGGAAGAAAGATTATGAAAAACGTCGAAGTTACATTTACAATGTAGTAGAATACCTAAGGAAAAACAAAACAAAACTTGCAAAAATTGAAACAAGTGAAATGGGCAAACCCATCAAAGAATCAATTGGAGAAGTTGAAAAATGTGCTTGGGCGTTAGAATTTTATGCTGATCATGGTGACAGTTTTATTTCGGATGAAGTATTAAATACAGATGCAAGAAAGAGTTTTCTAACTTTTGAACCAATAGGGATAATTGGTTCGATCATGCCTTGGAATTTTCCTTATTGGCAGGCATTAAGATTTGCAGCTCCATGTTTAATAGCTGGAAATGTAATTGTGATGAAACCATCCAGAATAACAATGCAATCAGGAATTGAAATTGAAAAAGCATTTACTGAATCAGGTGTGCCAGATGGAATTTTTCAGACAGTAGTAGGAAGTGTAGATGTTGCTAATCACCTAATTGACTCTGATATCAATGCTGTAACCTTTACTGGAAGTACAAGTGCAGGAGCAAAAGTAGGTCAAAGAGCTGCATCGCATTTGAAAAAATGTGTTTTAGAATTAGGTGGAAGTGATCCATTCATAGTATTAGATGACGCAATTATTGAAAAAGCGGCAGAAGGAGCAGTAAAGGGTAGATTCATCAACTGTGGTCAAAGTTGTGTAGCATCAAAAAGATTCTTTGTTGGAAAAAATATTGCAAAAGAATTCATTGAATTATTTATCAAAAAAACATCACAACTCAAAATTGGAGATCCAACATCTATGGAAACAGATATTGGACCAATTTCAAATAAAGAGGGTCTAGAAACAATTTCAGGAATTGTAGAGGATGCAAAAGAGAAAGGTGCTGAAATCCTTTTGGGGGGTTCTGAGATTGATGGGAAAGGATTCTTCTACGAACCAACTATTCTTACAAACGTTAAACCAAACATGAGAATTAGTAATGAAGAAACATTTGGACCAGTGGCACCAATTACAATAATGGATAACGAAAGTGAGGCAATCAAATTAGCTAATGATATTGAATTTGGTTTAGGTGCAAGTATTTGGACAAAAGATCTTGCAAAAGCAGAAAAAATGTCTAGACTAATTGAATCGGGAATTGTCAGTGTCAACAATGTAGTAATCTCAGATCCCAGAATTCCATTTGGAGGAATAAAACATAGTGGATTTGGAAGAGAATTATCAAGATATGGAATGTTAGAATTTGTAAACATTAAATCTGTCAGATTTTATGATAATCTTACACATCATCACTACGTAGAGTAAATTTTTCTTAAGTGAGGAATTAAGAATTATCTATTTCATTTTAAGAAAAATAATTAAAAGATGAAATTAGTTAACGGCTTTTCGTTAACTAGTGAGTTTAACTATTAGCAAGGCTATTTGATTTTACAAATTTCCAAATTCTTTTGGTCATTTCACTTGGTGCAATTGGTTTATTTCCAAAAACTTGTTCTACAGTTTCTTGACGACCTGCAAAGTTGATTGCATATCCACCAAATGGTAGTTTTTTTGTTTTTGATTTAGTAACCTTCTTTTTTGTAGTTTTTCTTTTTGCTGTAGTTTTTCTTTTTACTGTAGCTTTCTTTTTTACTGCCAATTTCTTGTAATTTTATTTTAAATTAGGTATATAACTTAGACCTTAACATAACACAAAACAAGGTGATTTTTGAGCCTCGTGATTGATTTAAGGCGGAGATTAGGTGAGTTTGAAATTTTTTCAAAACCTTGTCCCTGAACAAAAGAAATAGCATCTTTTCCTCCAATTAAAAATGGAGATAATGTAATAATTAATTCATCAAAAAGATTATGTTTGATAAATTCCCAGTTAACAGTTCCACCACCTTCAACAAGTATTGTATTAATTTTTTTATCGAAAAGTTTTTTCAATAATAATTTTATATTCACAGAATTTTTGCCAACAATAATTACATCCACAGGAAATTTACATAGTTTATCAAAGTTTGATTTACTGATTTTTTCGGATACAGCTATAATTGTTGGAATCTTAGAACTTGTTTGTAGGATTTTTGATTTTTCAGATATAGTACCTTTAGAATCTAAAATTATTCTAATTGGATTTTTTCCTTTAGTATATCGTACAGTTAACAAAGGATTATCTAGTAAAACTGTATTTTTTCCAACAAGAATTGCATCTACTTTAGATCTTAGTTTATGAAGTCTTACTCTATCTTGTTTTGAAGATAGATTTGAATCACCTGTTCTAGTAGCAATCTTTCCATCAACGGATATTGCTGCACTTAGAATTACATAAGGTTTAGATTTTTCCATGTACGATTTTACCTCCAATCATTACAGCTTTGATTGCAGATTCTGATGCTCGATGAACAATTGATGCATGTGGATTGTGCATTGGTTCTAAATCTAATGCATGCTTGTCAAGAAAAATACAATCAGCAATTTTCCCAATTTCAATCACTCCAATGTTTTTTTTCAAAATCTTTCCTCCATTAACTGTAGCCATTTTAAGAATTTCTTTTGGATCGATTCTTTTTTTGTGAATTCCCATAGTTACTTTCCAAAGAAAATCCATTTCTCTAAACATGTCAGGAGAATTTATCATCACATTATCCGTACCTAAAGCTAATGTGCATCCTGCCTTTTGCATCAATTCTATGTCTGGAATTCCCTCTGCTAGAGATGAGTTAGCCCTTGGGCAGATTACAATTCCTCTAGTTCTCTTTGCCACAGCATTAAGATCACCTTTTGAAGCATAAGTCATGTGAATCAAAAAATGAGGTTTTAGAGATAATGCTCGAACTGTCTCAGATTTTCCAGTAATTTTCTTTGATGTGGAAACACTTTGCCTCGTTTCAGAGGAATGTATAACTCTAAGTTTTGTTGTTTTTGAATAATAATTTAGTACTGATGTGCTATTCTCATTTGCGCCACTTATACCAATTCCATCAGATTTTTTGAGAATCTTAGCAAGATCTTTAATTTTTTCTCTAGGAAAAGGTAGGTTTTTTCTGATTTCAGCGTGTTCTTGAAAAAATTCAACTCTACCTAGGATAATTGAACGTAAAGGAACATCGGATAATACTTTTTTGAGTAAAGTAACACCATCTAATCCTCCTTCTCTAAAATCAACAAATGTGGTAATCCCTTTTCTGATCATTGAATGACATGTGTTTTTCATAAAATTAGCTAGGTTTTCTTGAGAAGTATTTTTTAGAATTTTAGATTTGGCTCCGAATACAGGATGAATTCTTTTATCAACAGAATTGTTAAGTAAAACATCTTTTCCAATGGAATCACCTATGTGTGTATGAGCATTGATGAATCCTGGAATTAATAGAAGGCCTTCACAATCTATAGATTCTTCTTTAACACTTGGTCTAATTTCTGGTTGAATTTTTTTAAATATTTTATTCTGAATTTTAATATTAGTATTTAAAACAAAGTTTAATTCTTGACCTGATAAAATACTTAGATTTTTAATTAACATGATAATTCATAAACTTCAGGTTTCTTCTTTCCTGAATCACGAATTTTTCGTATAGTATCAAGAGATTGTGTGGCTAGTTTTACTGCTTCTCTAGCAGTATGTCCATTACCAATTCCACAGTTTAAAGAAATTTTGTCATCACTTTTAATTATATCAATAAAATTCTGTACAGAATTTTTTGCATCATCACTTGCAATTACTATAAAGTTATCACCACCCATAAAAAAGGTAAGAGAATTTTTTTCCAGAAAGAATTTTGACATCTTTGAATATAGCTCAAAAATCATTAATGAAATCTCATAAGGAGAATTAGTTTGTCTTTTTGAAGTAAGATCATCTATATCTAAATGCATAATTGTAACTTTTAAGTCAGATTTACCATTAACAAAACCAAAAATATTGTGTTCTTTATTTAAGATGGTTTCATTTTTCTTTCCTTCATATGCGTTTAAGTTTGCTTCAAATGGAGATTGACCATAACCGATAGAAATTGTTAAACGTATATCAAATAATTTTTCGAGTGTTTTTTGGATTTGAATGTGATCATCCAACTCAAGCCCGTTTGAAACTACAAAAAATTCATCTGCTCGATTAGGAAAAACTAGACAATTTTTTTCAGAAAATAGTTTCTGTACTTCTTTGTAAAGGGATGCTTGAAGCATTTGAAGTTCATGCTCTCTATCACTTCCTAATGTCAATGTCCAAGAACCATATCCACTAATTTTCAAGATGCTAAGTTGAATCACTTTTGGATCCTCTGTAGTTCTTTAGAGATTTTTACAACAGCTTCAACGGCACGTTCAGCAACTGGTCTTATTCTAGCATAAGCATGCCTTTCCTGCATTCCAGGACCGGATATTCCTAGAGAAACAGGTTTTTGGTATTTTATGGATAAATCAATAAAGGATTTTGCAGTAGAATGAGAGATCACCTCATCATGTTTTGTCTGGCCCTTAATTATCACACCTAAAGTAACTACGCCATCAACATCTTTTTTCTTCAATAATGCATCTATAACAATAGGCATGTCAAAGGCACCTGGAACCTTACATGTATAGACTATTTTTAATTTCATCGAGTTTGCTTTTTCTTGAGCTACAGAAAGCATCCTAGATGTCACTTTTTCATTGAATTCCGAAACCACTATAGCAATATTCAAAACTAATGCACCTTAGCGTATTCTAAAAGTTCTTTCCCATCAATTAATGGAAACCCATTTTGTTTTGCAAATTTTTCTGCTTTATCTACAGAAAGTGCATTATATGTTTCAGCATCCATCATTTCACAAATTGCAGTAACTGGAGTCAATCCTGCAATTTGAGCTAAATAAACAGACATTTCAGTATGTCCTTGACGTGCAGCTAACATTCCTTTGGATGCTATCAATAAAGGAACATGACCTGGAGTTTTAAAAGATGAAGCAAATTTTTTCTGTTTATTTTCAACATTAAAGATATTTGCCATTTCTTTAATTGTCAATGCTCTATCTTTGTCAGTAATTCCGGTATAAGTTTGATAATGATTTACAGATAATGAAAAAGTTGGATAATCACCGTAAGGTGCTAAACCCATAATCATTTCCTTGTTTGAAATTGGAGAATCAGAAAGAATTTCATGCATATATCTTAATTCAAGCGATGTTGCAAAATTATGATCTATTGCAATACATAATAATCCACCAGCATGTTGACGCATTCTTGCAATATGTTCTGGTGTAATAAATTCTGCTGCTACAACCATATCAATTTCATTTTCTCGTCCAGCTGAATCAAACAATAGAATAAATTCTCCACGTTTTAGAGATTCTAATCCAGATTCAAGGTACATATACAAAAATTGTTACAAACTAATTATATAGTTTACTAAAAAAGTAGTAATTACCACTAAAATGGTAGATAATTGGCTTTATTTTAGAATATATTTTCCAAGAATATCAATTTCAATATTAACTTTGTCGCTCACTTTTTTGGTGCGAAAGTTTGTAACGTTAATAGTATGAGGAATTATTGACACTGTTGCAAGAGTGTTTTTAATATCAACAATAGTAAAACTGATTCCATCTATAGCAATAGAACCTTTTTTCACTACATATTTTGATAGTTTTTTTGGAACTTCAAACCAAACTTGAACTTCTTTAGGTTTTTTTAGAATTTTTTTAATTGTTCCCACTCCGTCGACATGACCTAAAACAAAATGTCCTTCCAGTCTATCACCTACCTTTAAACTTCGTTCAATGTTTACAATTCCACCAACCTTTAGATTTCCAAGATCAGTTTTTTTTGTAGTTTCTTCAATCATTTCAAAAATACAACTAGATTTTGATAGTTTTGTTACAGTAAGACAAACTCCATTAAGAGCAACACTTTGTCCAATTTTTAATCCCTTAGCATATTTTCCTAGATTTACAGTCATTTGAATAGCACTCCTATTTTTTGTATTTTTGGAAATCTTTTCTACCTTACCAATTCCTTCTATAATTCCTGTAAACATCAAAAATTGATATAAATTCTATGTATAAAATTATTTTGATCAATATCAGAAGTAATTATTTGGAATCATACTTTTCAAATTCATCTTCACAAAATTGATGAAAAACAGAACAATTATTTTTTTTGGCATTCATCTTGATTTTTTCCATTTCTTTGTTAAGTACGCCTTGTGCTGCCAAAAATGCATCATCTTCCATACCCAATTTTTCAAATAATCGTGATTTTGTAATTGATGCTTCTTTTAGACTTGAATCAATCGTTTGGGCTTTATCGTAATAGTCTATTGCATCTTTGTAGTTACCTAAATGACTAAAGGAAATAGCTTTATTCATCAAAGCAGTAACATCGTCTAGATCTATTTCGAGAGATTTATCATAATATTCAAGTGCTTCTTGATGTCGATTTAGTTCATTTAGAGATAATCCCATACTGTTTAGAGCCCAAGCATCTCTAGAATTTTTAGAAAGAATTTGTTTGCACAATTTTAGAACTTTTTCATATTGTTTCAAACTTTCTAGAGCATAAATCTTATTTTTTAGTGCATAAGTATCTGAATTTTTTATTTTTAGAACTTTGTCACAATAAACAATAGATTCTTCATATTTTTTTAAATATATCAAAGATAAAGAAATATTCTGCAGTGCAACCATATCATTTGGAATTTTTTCAAGTAAATTTTTACAATAATTGTACATATCATCATATTGTCCAGAATTAAACATCCTAGTAATTACATTTGTAGAATCAAGAAGATCAATCATGATTGTTTTACAAGTTTAAGAAGTGCTTTTGCTTGCTTAAAATGTACTTCATCTATCATTTTTCCATCAACTGTTGTTGCACCCTTTCCTTTTTTTGTTGATTCAAGATAGACTTTGCAGATTTTTCTGGCCCACAAAATTTCACTTTTGTTTGGGTGAAACAATTTGTGTACAACAGAAATTTGATCTGGATGTATGATACTTTTTCCAGAATACCCAAGACTTTTGCCAATTTTACAATCTTTTTCTAATCCTTTAGAGTCTTTAAGATCCTGCCAAATTGCATCTATTGCTACAACTCCAGCTGCATGTGCATCAACAGGAATTTTTGCTCTTGAATACTTGGCTCCTTCTGATTCCTTTGAATATTCAACTCCTAGATCATTTAGCAGATCAAAAACACCAAAGACTACTGCAGAAACTCTTTTTCCAAAAGATGCAATACTAAACATGTTAACTACTCCCTCTGCAGATTCAATAGAAGGAATTATTTGGATCGGTTTTAGTTTTCGCGTCTTTTCTAATCTAGATAAGATTTTTTCAATTTTTTTCATATCTCTAATATTATTTACTTTAGGAATAACTATTCCATCAATACCTTTTTGAACTACTTCTTTAAGATCAGAAGGAATTTCTTCAGATGCTGGAGAATTAGTACGAACAAAAATTGAAGATTCATATGATTTGTAAGATTTTAATGCAGATTTGATTAGTTTCCTTGCATTTGTCTTTTCATTGTTTGGAACAGAATCTTCTAGATCAAAACAAACAATGTCAGCATGTAGCTTTTTGGCTTTTTCAAGAAATCTTGAATTATTTCCGGGAACAAAAATGAGGCTACGAAAAAGCTGTGTCATTAAATGACTAAACGCCTTCTGGCTTCAATAAGACTTTGCCAAAGAGGCTTCCAGTTAACATCTTTGTGTGAGCCTCTGCGGCTTGTTCAAAGGTATAGGTTGAATCAATTGTTGCTTTGATTTTGCCTTGACCCATCCAGTAAAGACCTTGTTCAAGCTCAGCTTTTGTTCCTTGTGTTGAACCTAAGATATTAGTTCCTTTAAAGAAGACATGTCTTAGATCAGTTTGGGCATTGTATCCAGTTGTTGCACCGCATGAAACAAGAGTTGCACCATATTTGAGTAAGGTTAGTTGTTTATTCCAGTGTGTTTCACCAATGTGATCAAAGGAGACATCAATTCCTGGTGCTTCACCTTTCTTCTTTGCAATTCCTTTTGTAATTGCCCTAACTTCTTTATGCCAATCTTCTTTTCTATGATCTACTGCATAATCTGCTCCAAGTTTTAGACATTTGTCTAGTTTATCCGGACTTGCTGTTGCAATAACATCACAATTGTATAGTTTTGCAATTTGAATACCAAAGCTACCTACTCCAGAACCACCACCCATAATCAAGACAGTTTGCCCTGGTGTAATTTTGGCTCTTCCAACTAACATGTGCCATGATGTCAGTAAAGTCATTGATGCAGCGGCTGCTTCATCATATGATAATCCTTCTGGAATTTTTGCTACATTAACTTCTGGTAAATGAGTTATTTCAGAAAAGGCTCCCCAATTTGGACCAGTCTGGAATCCCCAAATAGTTCTCTTAAGACAATCAAATTCTCTACCATCAGTACACGCTTTACAAACTCTGCATGACATGTTAGAATGAGAAACTACTTTGTCTCCAACTTTGATATTTTTAACATCGTCACCTACTGCTGTTACATCTCCTGCTGCATCAGAACCTGACACGTGTGGTAATGGAACAGGAACTGGATCTCCTCTCATTCCCCAAATATCGTTATAATTTATAGAAGTAGATTTTACTGTGAACACTACTTCATCTGCTTTTGGTTTTGGATCATCTATATCTTGGACTTTGAGGATTTTAGCAAAATTATCATCTTGTGCGTATTCAGTGTAAACTACTGCTTTCATGACTACATCAACTTTTTTCCCATAATTATATTTTCTCTGGATCAGATCCGATTTATCTTAAAATCGCGTTTTGGTTGTTGAATAGAGAGTAATATTTGCTTTAGTTGATCATCAGTAATTTGAGCAGGGATCTTTCTTTGAGTTGCCATACCAATAAGATATTGTTCTACAAGATTAGTTAATTCTGGTTTTACCATTTTGATATTGTTTAATCTCATTCTAGCTTCTGATGTAAGAATCTGTTTTAGAATCTGTTCTTTTTGTGCTGAAATTTCTGCCTCACTATGTGAATGTTCATGAGGTTCTGAACCATCATGGGAATGAGGTTCTGTTCCATCATTATGGGAATGTCCATGAAATTCTGATTCATCAGGATTTGGAAAACTCATTTTAAATCTAAGTGTATACTTTCAATTGAGGATTTTCTACAATTAGTTCTTTAAGAATTTCTGTTGCTAGTCTATCGAGTTTTTGCATTCCTTGTTTGGAAATAATACGGCCTTTCTTCTCAATTTTTTCTATATAGCCAAGTTTTTCCAATCCATGAAGGGCATTACGAATAATTGCACCGCTAGCATCTTTGTGGTGAGCAGCCCCATATCCAGATGGTCTACCACCACCATATTCATTTCTTAATTCATTAATTCCAATAGGACCATTAAGGTAAATTTTTCTCATCAATGATGCACATCTAGTATGCCACCATTCTCTGTCTTGTGGTGGTTTATCAGCATGAGCCCCAGTTTTGACAAATGGAATCCATGAAGGTGCAGGAATATCTTCATTCTTTAGAATAGCTGCAAGTCTTCCTATCAATTTATCCGATGGTACATCGTATACCTTTGCCATAAAATGAAAAAATTGAGAATCGTCTTATAAATCATTGAGATATTATTTTACGGTAAGTATGCCCGCAAAAATAACAAGAAATTCTGATCGACTTGACAGATGCTCTTCCTATACGAACTCTAGAATTAATTCCAGGCGCAATAAAACACTTACATTTTTTGCAAAAAACCATCCTAAGATCATAAGGCATTCGAATTTTATGTCTACTGCTAATTCGACGAGCAAGTAAAGCTTGACGCTGAGAAAGTTCTGGATTTGTCTTTGCATTACTAATTGCATTTTCAATGAGAATTTGCATTCTCTCCATGGCAATTTTTCTTACTGCAGGTTTCACAATAATTGCTAAAAGTACACCTAAAAATTGCTTCTCATTATAATGTAAAAATGCAGTCAGCGGGATTCGAACCCGCGTCACAGGGTTGGAAACCCCGAATACTAACCAGGCTATACTATGACTGCAACAGAATGAAAATTTTAGTTCCTACATAAAAATGGTTTTTTCATACTCATAAAGCATCCTAGCAACTACAACATGACCTTCAAACGATTCATTACCAATGGAATACAAAGTACTTATTTTATTTTCAATTGAATCAGAAAAATTTCCTTTTTGAAATCCTCCAATCACAATACACGTATCATTTGAAATCTCTGCTGCAATTTTTTCATATGAATTTAGTATACCTTTAGTTGAAAATCCAATTACTTTTGAGGGATTAATTTCATCTATCAACTCTGAAAATGTTTTTTCCTTAATTTCAAGTAATACGTCATTATTTACTGTGATACTTTTTTCTTGATACAATTTTTCAATTAAACCTTCAAATCTGTGATATGATTTAGGTACATGAACATTTTGACCAAAGTATATCACTTTGTCATCTATTGTATGAACAAAAAGTTTCATTTTATTTTGAAGATATAATGGAATTGTAGTAGCTTCAAGTATCGAAAAGTGTACTAGATCTGGTCGTCCTCTTTTCATTTCATTGTTGATTCCTTTCATAGCTGCAAAATGCCAAGAATTATCTAGTAAGATTTCTGATGTATGTTTTCCAAGTTTTCTTGCATGAGAGATAACTGATGAATGATGTTTTAATTCAGATGGAACAAGTTCTAATGCTGATTCAGATAAAATTAAGGAAATCATTTTAGTTGATCATTTCAATTTGTTTTTTAAATTCATTCCAACTTGATTTTGGAGTCCCATTATTATTTATCAAACCAGCATTACAGATGTACTTGCTTAGTCTTTCAATTACATACTCACTACTTCCAAAACCAGAGCCCCCAACAGTTAGAGTATCTTCACCAATTTCTAGTTCATCAATTATACATGTTCCTTCAGGCCTATCATACTGTCTATACCAAGTAAAAAATTCTAATTCAGATTCATTTTCAGTGTAAAATTCAAAGGATTTTTCTAAAAATTCTGTTTGTGTAGAATCGCTTCCCTCAACAAAATCTGAGGTGCTCCAACTAATCTCAAAGATTCCAACTTTTTTATCACCTGCCAGATCAAATACTTGTTGTAGATCTTTTTTTGCTTGTTGTGGAGTTTTAACAATTTCATTGAGAATATCTACTGGGGAATAAGAAAAGGCAACAAAATCACCGATAGCTAAATCAGATACGATATGTTGCAAATTTTTATTCAAAACATTATGTAATGCAAATGCATTTCCTATTTTTACATCTGGATGTTTCTCTTTTATTTTATCATAGACTATGTTGAATAGATCTTTGTAGACAGGAATGTTTTGCTCATGATATCTAAATTGAGATTCCGTATCACCTGAAAGAATTAGAGTATCTATAATGTCATACCTAGATAATATTGCATCAAGGACACTAACAACTCTATCTTCTCCTAAGGAATTAAGAGGCGGCTTTCCAATCCAACTTGGAAAAGGTCCAAGTGTTTCTCCGTTAATTATAGAAAAGTAAAGTGTGACTTTGAGATTATTTTTTTTATTGAGATTCATCAGTATGTCGGATTGTTGCCAATCATATTCTCCTCGTACAGGTTCAACTAGATTCCAAAAAAGATAGACATTGCTTCTTCCAATTCCAGTGTTTGATGCTTCAGAGTAAATTTGATCTAATTCTTGTAGGGTTATAGATTGATTTGGAGAATTAATTACAAGACCAATTTTTTCATTAGGTTCTAGAATAGTAATAATTTCTGAACTTGGTAAGGTCAAAACTGTAGCTGCTATTGCAATAATTATTGCTATGCCTGCAACTACGCCTAAAATCTTCTTGTTCATATAGATTGGTAAAGAAAAGAAAGTAAAAAAGTTGTGATTCTGTTATTTATCCAGAAGTGCAACCGCTGTATCCACATTCAATGCAAATACTGCAACCTTCTACAAAGACAAGATTGTTTTTGCATGTTGGACATAAACGATCTTCTGAAACCTCTTCTTGTTTTTGAGGTTCAATCTTAATTTCTTCGTCATGAACTTTTAACGCAAGTGCAGTATTAACTTGAGATTTGATGTATGGATTTGTGATATTTGCTGCAACATAACGAGTAACATACTCAGTTGGTGTAACCTCAAATATCTTTTGTGCATTTTCACTTGTCATGTGAAGTACCTGCTTGTGTCTAGAGCCATCGCGATAAATAGTAATTCCTTTTAGTCCTAGTTCATGTGCTAACAGATATGCAGATTTGACATCTTCTGCTGTCACATCATATGGCATGTTGATTGTTTTTGCAATTGCATTTCCAATCCAGTCTTGCCATACTCCTTGAGCCATAAGATGATCAGCCCAATGGATATCCATTGCTGTAACGAATGTATCTTGCATCCATTGTGGAATTTCATCTAATCCTTTCAGTGAACCATAGTTGTCTGCAATCTTTGCAAGAAGTTCATCGCTGTAAAGACCATGTTCTTTTAAGACTTCTTCTACAATCTTGTTTGTATAGAAGAATCTTCCAACAGTGACTCGCTTTTCAAACACAAGAGCAAATGCAGGTTCCATTCCGTTTGAACAATCTGCAATCATAGATAGTGTACCAGTTGGGGCAACTGTGGTAGCCAAGACATTTCTAATACCATACTTTTTGATCTTCTCAATTAGTGCATCCCATTCATAGGAATGAGATTCTTTTGGTTTTTCATAGTATCCTGCAACTGGAATTTTTCCTTCGGGATATTCTGACTTGGAACAAAGTGGAAACTCACCACGAGATTTAGCAAGAGCAACACTTTCTTCCATTGAATAGTATGTTAAAGCCTCAGATAGTTTGGCCTGTAGTTCATATCCTTCTTTGGAGTTGTATGGAATTCTTAGTTTGTATAAGAGATCAGCAACTCCCATCACTCCCAGTCCAATTCTTCTAGACTCTTTTGATGCTACAGTGATTTCTTCAACTGGATAATTGTTTACATCAATGATATTATCCAGGAATCTTGTTGTCTTTCTGATTATTTCTTCATATCTTTGCCAATCAAATTCATAAGTTCCATCTGCTTGTCTCTTTACAAGATTTACCAAGTTGATAGAACCTAGATTACATGATTCGTATGGATAGAGACTTTGTTCACCACATGGATTTGTTGCTCTTAGTGGTGCTTGTCTGGCTTTGGCAAATACATTATGTTTGTTAATTTGATCAAAGAAGATCAATCCAGGTTCTCCGCTTTTCCATGCAGATAATGCAATCAGATCAATTAGCTGATGTGCGTTGATTTCTTTAACGGGTTTTTTGTCATGTGGGCTACGTAAGACATAGTTACCATCTTTAGTGTTAACAAGTGCGTGCCAAAAGTCTTCCCAGATGCCAACACTTACGTTAAAGTTTTCCAAAATACCTGGTTCTGTTTTATTTGTGATGAACTTTTCAACATCAGGATGCCATGTTTCAATAATTCCCATGTTTGCACCACGTCTTTTTCCTCCTTGTTTTACAACTTCAGTTACAGTATTGATGATATTCATGAAAGATACTGGACCTGATGCAACACCAGATGTTGATGCTACAATATCACCTTCCTCACGAAGATCAGAGTAGTTGATTCCAACTCCACCGCCTGACTTGAAGATTAATGCTGCATCAGAGGTTGATTTCATGATTTGTTCCATACTATCCCCCATTCCAAGTACAAAGCATGCTGAAAGTTGTCCCAATCTTCCACCGGCATTCATCATTGTTGGTGAATTTGGTAGAAAGTCTTGTGAGGTCATCATCTCAAAGTTTTCGGTTATTCTATCTGCATAACTATCAAGTTTCTTTGCTGCTAGTAATGTCAAAAGTTCTTTGAAGCTAACCTTCATCTGACCTTTGGTTGCAAGTGTTACATAATGATTGATTAAGGATCTAAAATGCCATTTATTTAGATAATAATCTCCTACTTTGAACTTATAGTCAAAGGCATCTAGTTTCTCAAGATAAGATTCTGCTTCATCTATATTCTGGTTTGTATTTCCTGCTTTGTCAAATATTTGTGAATCATATAGAATATCACCAATTCCTACTAGAATTGCAACTCTTTCAAACATTTGAGTTGGAGATTCAATAATCTCATTTTTTCCATTTCTAAAAAGATATCTTGATGCTAGGACTCTCAAACAATTCAAATCAAATTTTTTGGAAACTGGATCAAGAGACTTTAGATTTAAGATTTTCTTTTTTTCATCTCTTAATTTTCTTCTCTCGTGTCTGTAAACTATGTATGCTTTTGCTATATCACTATTACCGCTATCGATCAAAGTTGACTCTACAATATCTTGAATATCTTCAACAGTAGGCGCTCTAGAACTTGTAAATCCTTGTTCTACTAGTTTGTCAACTACACTATCTGTGAGTTGTTCAGCTAGACCACGATCGGCTCTAGAGGTGGCTGCCAATGCCTTGAATATTGCATTTGAGATTTTATCTTTATTAAAGACAGTTACTGTGCCACTGCGCTTACGGATCTGATTGATAGTATTTTCTATTTGTGAATTATCCAATTATAATCTCCCCATAAAGGATAAGATTAGTTCTGGTATAAATGATTCTGCAATTTTTTCTTAAAGCCCGGTTCAATAATATTGACACCACTAATATGATGTTCATATTAGCATAATTTTAACAGTAGACTACAATGATCGCTACACCTAAAACTGAACAAAAAGTTTTACAAAATGATCGTAACTAGTTTTTCATTTACGAATTTCAGACAACATATGGTGACTTACACTTTGGGCACTTGTCTTCAAATGGTTCATCTTTGAAACCACACTCACCACATATTGCAGTTCTTTTAACAAGTTTGAAAGAAGGTGTAAGTGTAGATGCTTTCTCAATTGATTTTTTGATTTCATCAACCTTTGCATTTTTATCAATTTGCAATGTTATAAGTAATCCACCATTAAGCAATTTTGAGAATTTGTTACATTCAGAAATAGGCTCACTTTTATTGGTATAATCAAGAATTTCAGAGGCGTTAATCACCACTCCATCAGAATAAGAATCACCCTCCATTGAATTGAGAGCAGAATTCTTGCCATATTTTTCACCATCTAGAGTAGCAAAGCGATGTGACCCTTTAGTTTCAGTCATACATATAGCCACAGGAACGCCTAATTCTGTACCTTTTTTGGCTGCAACGTCAACTGCAGTTTCAATGACTTTGTAAAGAATTCCACGTCCTTCTTTGTTATCTTTGAATCCAAGTATGTTAAAGACTGCTTCTTTAAGTCCTACCAAGTTTACAACAAGGGTAACAGAACTTCTTTGCATGTATTGGGTGTTCTTTGCAAGAATTGGATTGAGTCCTCTTCTAGTAAGATCTGAAATATCTTTTTTTCTTAGGGCCATTGAAGATAGTGCAGGTTTCATTAGTAATGCAAGTCTTGCTCTAAAGTAGGTTTCATCTTTATTTGATTCAAAAGCAAGTCTTGGTAGGTTTATGGAAACAGATTGTAGTATTATTGAAAGTATGCTAGTACTCTTTGTAGATCCATTTGTTACACCATTACTCGATGTTTGACCTTGAGCAAACATTACTTTTCCACCAAGTGAAATTATTTCAGATATTGATTCTGAAACATCAGTTATCTTTCCTTTGTCATGATCTATTATCAAACCAATTTTTGGAATTGGTGTTATCTTTGTATAATTTTTGTATGCATTAATAATTGAATTAATTATTTTTGTTTCAGAACCTAATTGTAACCGAATTGAGACATTAGTACTTGTTTTGTTATATTTGGAAGTTGTAGAGGCAGTTGCAAATGCAGCAGTTAGTTTTTGTTCAAGTTCTGGAAGAGATTTTGAATGTTTTGAAAACAACTGAACTAATCCATCAAGTACAATTTCTTGTGAAGCTTCTTTAGAAAGAAGAGAAATTATAATAGACAATGAACTTGTAATCTCATCAAGTTTTTTTGATGCAGGAATTCGTGATACATCGAGATATTTTCCACCAAGATTTATCCCATCTTCAATCAATTCTTTAACATTAACAAATATTGTATCAGGAATCATTGACCAAGTTCCAGGGTTGGTAATGTGCAAGTCTCCAGAAAGATGAGAATCTGCAACATCTTTTGGCAAGATGTTAGTAAGTAGGTGTTCAGAAAATATTGTCTGTCCAGCGTTAAACAAAAGACCTTCAGCACCGTTATTCACATTATCTAAGTTGGAAATCATTTCTTGAACGTCATAAACAGGTAGGCCTAGGCGTGCGAGTTTATTTCGATATTCCTCATGACCGTGTTCTAATAGAACAGAATTTACCAGTTCTCTGATTAATGAGCCAGTTAGATAGGTAGTCTGATATTTGTAAATTCTATTTTCAACTTCTTCAGTAATTTTTTGTGCTAATTCTAATGGAAGACTTCCTTCACGAACTAATGATTGAATAATTTTATGAGAATTAAATTCTTCAATGGATGCGTGTGATGTTCTAACATACATTTTTCCACTTTCAATAATTGATCTTTCTTCAATTTGTCTTGCCAAGCTCAAAACTAGTTTTCCAAGATTTGTAATGGTGTAACGTCTTTCAGATTTATTAAGTGCAACAAGAGATTGTCTTAGTAATTTTCTCAAGTGGTATGCAAATTTACCACTTTCTTTTTTTGACTTAAATCCAGCAAGTGATTTCAATTCGGAATAAGTCAAAGGGCCCTTGGAATTTAGAATTCTAAGAATATCAATTCTGTTCGGACTTGCCATAACAGAGAAGATCATTCTAACACGTTTTGATGTAGATTGTAAGATTCCACTTCTTTTTAGCTCTGGTATCTCTTCACTCAATTCCATGCATTTTTCTAATTTAAGAGGTAAATAAGACTTGTGACTATGTTATTTCAGAGAGTTATAGATCAAATTTATTGCTGACAACCAAAGATTTTCAATATCAGAGATCTGATTTTTTTAAAAATATAAAAATGATCTTTTTAGGGATTTGTTTGAATCAGTTTTCTTGAACATCAAGTGAAAATTCTGATGTAGAAAGTTTCTGCCCACATGATGGACACTTACCATTATAAGGATTCATCACATCTTTCAGTGATTTTAGCATCTTCATGTTTGTGATCTTTTCTCCACATTTGCCACATGTAACTTCTACTGACATGTAAATAATCATCTATGTAAAATTATTAAGAATCGATTTTGATTTTTTTTAATGATTCAAGCAAATTATTTTACTGCTTTTCGATGACGATTCCACGATCATCAAAACCTGTTATTTTAGCTCTTGTTCCAACTGGCAGATCTGCAGGAGTTGCAATTCCTCCCATAAATCCAGAAATTCTCAAATGTGTGTTATCCAGTTGAAGTACAACAAAGGCATATGGTGTATATTTTTCAAAGCCCGCAGGAGCGATAGTAATTATAGTAAAAGTAGCAATTGAGCCTTTACCTTCTAAAATGACATCCTCAAATCCCTTGCTGCCACATTTTAGGCAAAAATAGGCTGTAGATAAATGAAGATAACTACATTCAGTACATTTGTGGGTTAGGAGTTTGCCTTGTTTAGCAATTTCAATAAGCTGCTTTTCAACAGACATTTTACACACTTTGGAATATATGAACAGCACAACTTGCACCAGTTGCGCCAAAGTTATGAGCTAAACCAATTTTTGCATCTTTAACAGTTCTTGCACCAGTTTTTCCAGTTAGTTGTTCAAATACTTCTACTATTTGCCCAACACCTGTAGCTCCAATTGGATGCCCTTTTGATTTAAGACCGCCTGAAGGATTAATTGAAATATCAGAATTTAATTTTGTTCTACCTTCACGAACAGCTACAACACCTTTTCCTTTTTCAAAGAATCCCAAATCTTCAGTGTCAATTATTTCTGCAATTGTAAAGCAATCGTGTACTTCTGCAAAATCTATATCTTTTGCAGTGATACCTGCCATTTTGTATGCAGCTTCAGCTGCAATTTTTGTACTTGGAATTGTTGTTAGGTGTTCACGTCCTTGTAATGCAGCAGGTGAGCCACCTCTACCAGAACCAATTACTTGAATATAATCACCACCAT
>JACZTB010000054.1 GCA_022573895.1 Nitrososphaerota archaeon | reverse complement strand
GATCCTGCAATTAATGATGAAATAGTTCCAGTCATTGTCTCTGGTACTATGTCTTCACCATTTACCATAACACAAGTTTCACTTTCTGTAATTCTCCATCTTTCATTTGATAAAATATTCATGTATTCTCTAATCCTCTTTCTATACTCCATCAGAATGGTTTCACTCTCTCTTAGAATCTTATTTCTATCTCCCATACATACTGCAATTCCAACACCCGAACGATTAATCCTACCACATGAGTTTAGCATAGTTGAAAACTCCCTCCCATCTCGCAAGAAGCTTCTCTTGTCTTCCCTTGTAAACGTGTACGTATATCCAATTAATTCTGACATGATTTCAGTAGCATTTTTTCCAGAAGTAAATTTAGTAATTGATTCAATTACCAGCCTTTTTTCTTCCTCATTTAGTTCTGCTGGAACTCTCCATCTTCCTTCATCCTTTAACTGAATTCCTGATGAATTTAGAAGAGCAAGACATGCATCTCTGTTCCATGTTAAACCTTCGATAAATGGCTGTGAAGTGAATGCTAAGGCATCAGGAAGTGGTCTAGTTTCTCTTCCGACTAACAATAAATCTAAATCAATATCTACCAAACCCTGGTCTTTGGCTGTATTAGCAATCTCAAAATTCTTGCCTGTAAATGACTTCCTTTCTCCCTGGTCTTGTCTGTCTCCTAATGCTGAAACAACTGCAATAGCAGACAAATCTGAATTTTTTTCATCAAGGGCCATTGACGCAAGATATGCCATTCCACCTGCACAAATCTCAGTCCCTCCGTCAATTCCATATCTCCAAGCATTGATGACATTTTGATTGTCCAACTCTTCTTCTGGAATCTGGTGATGGTCTAAAATAATCCAGTTGTCACCTAAGGTTTCATTTAGATCCTTTGCAAAACCTCCTCCTAGATCTGTTACTACGTGAAAATCTCGAGAATCTGTCTTGAAAGATTCTACTACCTTTTTACTAAATTCTTTTGATGTTCTAACAGTGCATTTAGCACCTGCTCTGATTAGAGCTTTGGTTATGATGCTCCCAGATGTAAGTCCATCACAATCAATATGAGTTGTGACAAAAATTGATTTTCTAGACTTTATACAATCTGAAATTTTGTCTTTGAAAAATGAAAGTGACTCATTAAGCGATTTTGTCATTACTCTAGTTGAGCAACCACGGATTTATATTTCCATTTTTTAGGAATTCTTCCGATTCTTTTGTAGTAAACAGACAGTCGGTGAACTTTGGCTTCAAGTAATTCCAAAGATCTTACATTTCTTCTATCTCCCCTATTTTCTTTAAGGTGTTTTTGAAGACCCACTGCTTTTTTGACAATATTTTCAAGATCTTCAGGCATTTCTGTTTTCAAATCATTCTCTTCTAGAATTTCACAAATACTTTTTTTGGTAATTGGTTTTATTAGAGGAATTGAATGTTGATCCCTAAATTTAATTCCTATTTGACTAGGAGTTAATCCATCTTTGGTGTATTTTACCACTAATTCTTCAATTTCTTTGGGTCCTAGTGTTTTCCAAGAAGGTGCATGCAATGTTACAGGTCTAATAGAATGTGATTTTCCATGTCTATGTGTGTGCATCCGTCCCATAAATCGGCTGATTTAAGAACAGAATTAAACGTTACTTTTACTGATCTCATACATCATATCTAAATTAGAAGTTTAGAATAAAAGTTAAATAAGTCTACTGGCTTCAAAACGAACAGGTAAATCGATATGAATACAAAAATATTTTTAGCAGTTACCTTAATGGCTGTATTCACCATGGGTTACTATGCAGATAATATTGTAGCATTTGCACAGTACATGGGTAATGTTGGTTCTGAAGGCCAAACAGGTAGATTCACACTAGAAGAAGCACTTGAACTTCAACGTAGAAGAATTGAGCTTGTTGAAGCATACCCAGATGCTGGTTCAGGAACTCCAGTTCTTGGTGCAGATGGTATATTCGGAGCAGCTGCTATTACAGCTGCAGTCTTTGGCAGTGTGGCAGGAGCCTTATTCCTTAAAGGAAGACAAGGCAAATACGCAGCAATGGGTAGAGGATAAAACTCACACTTTTCTGTTATTTTATTAGCAATCTTTAGTGAATACTGATCTCATACTTTCTGATAATAAAAGAAATGTATATATCGCACAAACAGAGCCAAAATATACAATGACTCCTATCGTAGGAACTTTCCTGAACATTCTATCATCAATCACAGGACAACTAGGACCAAACTATGATCCATTATTCTATGATGTAATGATTTACATCTTTGGAACCATAATGTTCACAGTATTCCTTCTTGCAATGATCTCATTCCACTTGCGTGTACACGGATGGGCTTACAAAGACAACCGTGAGAGATGGGTTGACGAATTAGACAGACACTTTGAAAGAGAAGGTATCGGTCTTATTCCAGATAACGGTAAATACTGGTAAACTCCCTTTCTTCTTTTCATTATTTTTAAAATCACTTGTACAACTATGAGATTTTAAAAAACTTGGTTTTTTACAAAGTCTGCAATTGTTAGTTTTCTGGCGGAAGAAAGTCACTATCTTTAGATTCATCATATGCCTTTGAGGTAAATACTGCCTTGTAGTGATATCCATTCTGTAATGGATGATTGATGAAATAAGGTGATTCTTTACCATTGACGTAAATAGTTGATTTATTCTGATCCATGTCTCTTAGAGGAAAGTCCCACATCCACAAAAAATGGCCTATCTCAAATGGATATTCCTCTTCCCATTCTACATAAATCGTACCATCATCAGTTAATGTGTACATTGTTTTTTGGCATTTTTCATCAGTTAATCCTATATTAGCTGGAATGTCTACTCTCTGACCATCAATTATTATCTCTAGTGTTGCCTTGATTTTGTATGGAGTTTGTCTGTCGTTAATGCAGACTTTCAATGGATTGTCTATGTTGGCCCATTGTCCAACTCCAGTAGCTGCAACAAATGTTACACCACCAACAATGGCAGAAAGTATGAGGAATTTGATGACTTTTTTTCTCTTGTATGGATCACTAGTTCCTGGCCAAATCATGTGATGGTTTTAGATGTATTCCTTAAAGTCCTTTCTCTTATTCATACATAATCTCAATTGTGTCTAATTGATTTTGATGGTCTGCAAGAAAATAGGTGATCTAATCAGAGTCAATTTCAAGCCATTTTGATTCTCCTTTGTATGACGATAATCTTCAGCAAACAAACTTCATTACCTGTCACTATAACAATAATTTTCTAATTTTTCAGTTTTATTTCAAAAGGTAATTTGAGAACTTGACTTCTCTGATTCTTTATGTTTACTTTGAATTTTTCAGAGCAAAATTCTTCTTCTACAAAAAAATAACTTTGAAAAATATCTAATTTGATTACCTTAGAACTTGGTTTGATTAATTATGATAATATGATGATTGATTAGAAAATGAAAAGGTTGGGGTTGTTTAGATTACTTGCCAAGGTCGTGTTGCAAATGTAATTACATATCCAACACCAATTATGATTGATTGGTATGCAATGCTGGCATATGGAATTGGTTTGATAATTGGTTCTCCTTCAACTACTACTGTTTGACCTGGACCCAGTCCTGGACCTACATTTGCTACATTGAGTTGTGTGTGTACGTGATATACACCTGCTTCAAGTGCTTTTGCAGATAGTGAATATTCGATGACCGAGTTTCCAGCAATATCAAATACATTTCCTGGTGGGTCTCTTGCCAACATCTCCCATCTGTTTCCTGCATTAGTAGATTCTGAGAAAATGGATAGCCATCCTCTAAGGTCTCTCTCTACAAGACTGACTAGTGTTCCTTGAAGTATTATGGTTTCGCCAGTTTGAAGGGATTGTCTGTTGAAGGTTTCATCTTCAATTCTTATGAAACGACTCTGGAGTTGTGCTTGGACACCGTGTGCATCTGCAGTTGGAAGAACGGATTCAACCCAGTTGAAGCCTAAGGTTCCTAGTACAAGTACAGCAGCTAGTCCGAATACGAAAATCTTTTTTTCGACCATAGTTATCCCTAATATTCAGAAAGATAGTACACGTCGTTATATGTTTTACCTTCATAACGAGGATCGATACCTATACTATGTTTATCATTGATGATTGACAACGAAAATAACAAAAAAATATTAAAATTATTTCAATTTAAACTATTTAAAATTAATTATTTTCAAAATTTTCTAAATATATTATGAAAAACTTCATAGAATTTACTATTTTCAAAACTCTTACTTTATATTCTGAATTTACATGATTAATAATATGGCACAGATGCCCGCATTAATCCCAAAAGAGGTTGAGATTCAGAGACTAAAGAAAATCTTCCTCATGGTTATTGCTCTGGGATCCATTGCAGCATCAGTCGAAGTAGATAACTTCGTTGATGGTTCTCTACATCAAACCTCTATCAGAGATAGTGCATTTACACCAGCACACTGGTGGTTATACTCCCACTTCATTGCATTGCCACTTGGATGGGGAGCGATAGCAATCTATGATAGAAAAGTACCAATTCTCAGAGGTCCAAACAATTCAATGAACACAGGTCTGAAGATAACCATTCTTGGTTACCTTGCAACTATGTTTACAATTGGAATCAATGAGATGTGGCATTTCTGGTTTGTAGAAGAAATATTTTCAGTTCCAAATCACTGGATGTTCAATATGGGTGTAGTTGTTGCATTTATGGGCGCACTTGCATACGTAGTCAGAGTATATGCTAGACTCGTAGAACTAGGTGCAGAGACTCCCGGTGAGAACCCATACATTGCAGAGATGTACAAGATGGCCTTAGAAGGCAAATTGTACAGCAGATCAATCCCATAGACAAAAAGTGCAATAGCACACTTTTTTCTTTTTTTATTATTTTGACTCACGTAGATCGTATTAGAACCGACATTTAAGAAAGACTTAAAAGGATTCTGACTTAGATTAAATCCATAATGACTCTTCCTAAAGGATTCGGTTCTGGTGGCACTGGTGGAGCATCAAGCGCTGATGTAGAACGAATGATTGGACGACGCGTTGAGAACATGGTTGGTATCATCACCATCTCATACTGGGCAGCATTAATGGCAACTGCAGCTGGAACAGCAGCCGGATATTTCTATTATCCATGGGCATATCCAACAGCAAGTGGTCACTTTGCATTCATCGTACTTGCAATCATTGAATCAATTGGGTTCATCTTCTGTGTTAAAATCTCGGAAGAAGGTTCCAACAAGAAAAGTAATGGTATAGTTGCTGGCAGTATTGGTGCAGCAATTGTATTTGTACTCTTTGTATCAATATTTGTCGGTTGGTAACCAGAACGAAACTCAATCAGTTACACTTCTTTTTCATTTAATTTGTCAAAGAACAACTTTATTCAGATATTTTCATTTTGATTTAGAACAACGATCCTCATCACACTCTAAAATTTTATATACTGACTCCTTATTCTACAGCATATGGTCTGGTTAAGACGATGTACACACTACATATTCATCATAGTTATAGCAGTAAACTCTACACTGTTATCAATTAACGCAGGAGACTACATTTTCTACACCGACTGGGCTTGGACTTCATTTGTGATATTCTCAATATCGCAAACGTTGATGCTTGTAGTAGGTGCAGTTTATTACCTAACATTTACAGGTGTTCCAGGTACGGCAACATATTATGCCCTAATTATGACAGTATACACATGGGTTGCCAAAGGTGCATGGTTTTCACTTGGATATCCATATGACTTCATTGTAACCCCAGTTTGGTTACCCTCAGCAATGCTGTTGGACTTAGTTTACTGGGCAACAAAGAAGAACAAACACTCTTTGATACTGTTCGGAGGCGTTTTAGTAGGAATGTCATTACCATTGTTCAATATGGTAAACCTGATGTTAGTAGCAGACCCGCTTGAAACGGCATTCAAATACCCGAGACCAACATTACCACCATATATGACACCGATAGAACCGCAGGTAGGAAAGTTCTATAACAGTCCAGTCGCGCTGGGTGCAGGTGCAGGTGCAGCATTGTCAGTCACTATGTCTGCGTTGGGTTGTAAACTTACCACCTGGACATACAGATGGATGGCCGCGTGGTCAAAGTGGGACTAGAAACATAACCCTCCCTTTTCATTTTATTAATTTATACTAGAATATTCTCTAAATTTTTCTTCAAATTTGATTAAAAAATATTGTACATGTTGTGATCTTTTGTTGCCTATTTTGACAATATGTGATCTCAAGATTATGATATGTGAAACAACAATACGATCAGATACTTGTTATCCCAAAACCATTTGTAAAGTGGGCAGGAGGAAAAAGACAACTTATTTCACTTTTGAATGAGAATTTACCTGAAACTTTTGGTACTTATTATGAACCATTTTTAGGTGGAGGGGCATTACTGTTTCATATTCTCACTAAGAAAAATGGGCAAAAATGTAGCATCTCTGATCTTAATTCAGATTTGGTATTGGCCTATACAACCATTCGAGATAGAATTGATGAACTAATCAGTTCTCTAAAAATTCATGAAAAAAATTATCAAAAAGATTCAAAATTTTATTATTATTATGTTAGAGGTACAAATCCTAGAAGCGAAATTGAAAAGACATCTAGATTGCTCTTTTTGAATAGAACTTGTTTTAATGGATTGTATCGTGTCAACAGCAAAGGAAAATTCAACGTACCTCTAGGAAAATACACAAATCCAAATATTGTAAATGAGGAGAATCTACATTCTGTTAGCAATATTTTGCAATCAAGTAGAGTTTCAATAAAATGTCGTGATTTTGAGGCAGTTCTGAGAGATGCCAAAAAAGGAGATCTTGTATACTTTGATCCTCCATATCAACCAGTTAGTGAAACTGCTAACTTTACCAGTTATACAAACAAGAATTTCACATTTGATGATTTGAGTAGACTTTCAGAACTCTGTATGAAATTAGACTTGAAGGGATGTAGGGTTCTTTTGTCAAATTCTGATTCTAAAGAAGTCTTAGATATGTTTGAAAAGAAGCCTTGGAAAGTAAGTAAGATTCAGGCTAATCGTTCAATTAATTCCAACTCTAAAAAGAGGACTGGACATTTTGAACTATTGATTAAAAATTATTAGAAGCTTCGAACGGGATCTGAACCCGTGACCTTTACATTACCAATGTAACGCTCTACCAGACTGAGCTACCGAAGCATAAATTCACCCCTGTAGAAAATCCTTATAATTCTTCATCCTTGCTCCAAACTCTCTAAACTGTTAAATTTCACACAGATTTTTACCCTTTTGGAGGAGTAATCAAGCCTGGCCAAAGTAAGCACTTTGTGCTTTTGGACATGCAGGACTTAAGATCAAATAATGGGTGATCCTGTCTTTCAGGAGTTCGTGGGTTCAAATCCCACCTCCTCCACTA
>JACZTB010000018.1 GCA_022573895.1 Nitrososphaerota archaeon | reverse complement strand
ATTCCATCATTTTCAAAGTATCTGAAGCCGTAATTATTCCCACAATCTTTGATTTCTTTGAAACTAGAATGCACTTTGAGTATCTAATTAAAGGGACAAGAGCATTTGCTGGAGTATCATAGTCTACTATTGGTGGAACAGGATCCATCGTGTCTGCCAGTTTAGCTTTTTTCAATTCTAGTTCTCCTATGTCTGCCAAGTGTTTCACAATTCCATCTTCAGATATTACACCTACAATCTCTGAATTATTAAAAACAGGAATCTGACTAATTGATAATTGATGCATTTTTTTGATTGCGTCGTGAAGTGTATTTGTTGGCTTTAGTTTTACAATGTCCTTACTGCAAAAATCCCCTGCAATATATGGAGATGATTCCCCTTCCAACTTTGCAAGATTCTCAAAAATTTTCTTTGCTGTCTCATAGCTTGGTTGACTTCTTCCAGATTCTATCTGGTTAATCATTGAGGTACTAACCCCTGTCATGGCAGCAAGTTTTTTCTGAGTAATACCTATTTTCTGTCTAATCTGCTTGATAGACTCTATTCTAGGTAACAATTCGTTTAGAAATAGATCTAATTGGTTTTAAAATGTATTATTTTTTCTTTGATCTTGTCTTTTTTGGTTGCTCAATTGCTGCTTGGGCTGCTGCAACAATTGCAATTGGAATTCTATGTGGTGATGCGCTTACATAACTGAGGCCTTCATCATGACAAAACTTGATAGAATTTGGGTCTCCTCCATGTTCTCCACATATTCCAATCTCCATGTTTGGTCTAACTTTCCGTCCAGCAGCAATACCAATTTTCATTAAACTACCAACACCATTTACATCAATTGACTGGAATGGGTTTCTCTCAAGCAGTTCTTTTTCCATATATTCTGGAAGGAACTTTCCTTCTACATCTTCTCTGCTGAAACTAAACGTTCCTTGCGTCAAATCATTTGTACCAAAACTAAAGAACTCAGCTGTATTTACAAGCTCATCTGCAGTCAATGCTGCTCTTACTACTTCAATCATAGTTCCAAAACTAATCTTTAGTTTCATCTTATGCTTGGCTTCCATCTCTTTTTTGATGAAATCAAAAATTTTCTTAATGTGATTTAATTCAGCAATGCTACTAATCTGTGGAATCATAATTTGTGGATGGGCTTTTACTTTCTGCTTCGTTAATTCCACTAGTGCCTCAAAAACAGCACGAATTTGCATCTCATAAATTTCTGGATATGTAATTCCCACTCTTACTCCTCTGTGCCCCATCATTGGATTAACTTCTGCAAGATCTCTTGCTCTCTTTAGAATATTTTTTACTTCTTTAATTTCGCTTGTTGCTTTCTTTAATTCTAATTTGCGAATCTTTTCAGCCAGTTCTTCAGGATTTGGCAGAAATTCATGTAATGGCGGATCTAGTAATCTGATTGTCACTTCGTATCCTTTCATTGCCTTTAGAATTTCAATAAAGTCACTTTTTTGTAGATGTCCTAATTTTTTTAGAACTTTGGTCCTCGCTTCTATATTTTCAGCCATTATCATATCCACAAACAAACCAATTCTATCACTTCCATTGAACATTCTTTCTGTTCGACACAAACCAATTCCTTGGGCTCCAAACTCTCTGGCAAGTTTAGCGGCTTCTGGAGTATCTGCATTCGCTCTAATCCCTAATGTTTTTGTTTTTTGTGCCCATTCTAAAATTTGCTCAAAGTCTTTTGTAACTTTTGGCTCTACTGTTGGAACCTCTCCAAAAAAGACTGTACCTGCACTTCCGTCGATTGAAATTGTTTCTCCTTCTTTAATGGTTGTTCCATTTGCAATACATGTGTTATCGTCATAATCAATTTTTAATTCTGCACATCCCACTATGCATGGTTTTCCCATTCCTCTTGAAACAATTGCTGCATGTGATGATTTTCCTCCTAAACTGGTCAAAATTCCTTCTGCTGAGAAGAATGCGGGAACATCTTCTGGTTTTGTTTCTTTTCGTATTAGAATAACTTTTTTTCCTGCTTCTCCTAATTCTATTGCTTTTTTTACATTAAATATTACAATTCCACTTGCAGCTCCTGGAGATGCTGCAATCCCTTTTGCTAATTGTTTATAATTTTTAATCTTTGATTCATCCATTGTTCTGTGAAGTAATGCTTCTAATTGTTGTGCAGGAATTCTTGTAAGTGCTTTATTTTTACTAATTAATTTTTCTTTTACCATATCAACTGATGTTTTTACAAGTGCAACTGCACTCATCTTTGCAGTTCTTGTTTGTAATAAATAGAATTTACCTTGTTCAATAGTAAATTCAATGTCTTGCGGTTCTCTGAAATGTTTCTCTAATTTTGTACATGCATTACTTAATTCTTTGTAAGATTTTGGCATCTCTTTTTTTAATAAATCTATATTCTTTCCTGTTCTAACTCCTGCAACAACATCTTCTCCTTGGGCATTAATTAAATATTCACCTTCCATCTCCTTTTTGCCATTATTGCCATTTCTTGTAAATACGACTCCTGTTGCACTATCATCTCCCATATTTCCAAATACCATTGTGACAACATTTACTGCAGTTCCATTAGCAATGTCTTTTGTTATGTTATTTTTTTCACGATAAACTATCACTCTTTCCCCCATCCAGCTTTTGAAAACTGCCTCTATTGCTAATCCTAATTGTTTGTTAGGGGCATCAGGGAATTTTCTCTTTGTATGCGTCTCACAGATTTTTTTATATTCTGATACAATTTTCTTTAACGATTCAACGTTTAATTTACTGTCCTCTGTTACTCCCTGTTTAATTTTCGCAGAGTCTAAGACGTGATTAAATTTTTCATCATTTACTCCAAATACAACTTTACCAAATAACTGAATAAATCTCCTATACGAATCCCATGAGAAGCGTGGATTTTTTGTCTGTTCAGCAAATCCTTCTACTGTTTTCTCATTTAACCCTAAATTCAAAATTGTATCCATCATGCCTGGCATTGAGATAGCTGCACCTGAACGGACTGAAACTAGTAGTGGGTTTTTTGTTGAATTCCATTTTTTACCAGTCTTTTTTTCCATTTTTGCAATATTTTCCATTACTAATGGCATCACATCTTTGGAAAGTTTTCTATTGTTATCATAATACTTGTTACAAACTTCAGTTGTAATGGTAAATCCTGGCGGTACTGGAAGTTTTAGTTGAGTCATCTCACTTAATCCTGCACCTTTTCCACCTAGAAGCATTCTATTTTTACTATCTGCCTCTTCAAATGCATAAACTGGTTTTGTTTTTGACATACAAAATTTTGTAAATTTTTTAGCTTTTTAAACTAATGCCTTTGCAAATTCAGAAATTATTTTATTCCAGTTCTTTGTCTTGATAATTCCACTTGCAACAAGAATTCCTTTGGACCCTAATTCTACTGCTTTTATCACGTCTTCCCCTGAAACAATTCCTGCACCACAAAGTAGTTTGGTATTGTTTTTTGCACTCTTTACTGCCTCTGCAGCTTTTGTAATTAAGCTTGGTTTTTCTTTAGACACTGCCTTTCCTGAACCAATTAGTTCTGGAGGCTCTATCGCAATATAATCTGGATTTAGTTTTGAATATTTTTTAACTTCTGCAACATCTTTTACACATACAATGGATGTCATCTTTAACTCTTTTAACTTTAAAACCAATTTTTGAATATCTTTGCTTGAAATTCTATGTTCACTATGATTGATCAATGATCCTTTAACTTTAGATTTTTTTAATAATTCTGGAATTACAAAACCAGTGGTACTTCCAACTTTGGAATCATCAATATGTTGAGCTAAAATTAGAATAGAACTATTTGCAACTAGTCCAATGAGATGTTGTGGTGGTGCGATTGCAATTTTTACTTTGTATTTTTTAGAAATTTTTTCTGCTGTTTTAACAAATTTGATAATTTTGTCTCCTGAAATCTCTTCATAATTTTTACAATTTATTACAAACATCTTTTTTTGAACCTTTTCGCATTTATTTAATCCTTGATTAGGTTTGGTTTATTTTTGATAGATTGTCGTATCTTTTCTTCATCGTTAAGACTATCATCATCAGAATTATTGCTGCAATATTTGTGCCTATGATAAATACATCTGATACTATAATTCCATAAATTAACCACAATATTGCTCCTGCAGTGATAAAGATCATTAAAAATTTTGAAACGTCTTTGAGACTCTTTGTTTTGTATCCCTTGTAAATTTGCTCGACCCATCCAGTAAGAATTAAAACTCCAGCTGCAGTTCCAAGTATTGTAAGTAATAATCCATCAATTTCCATATTTTACACTAACTCCAAAAGAATTCGTCTAGCCCTGTTTGTTTTGGCTTTCCCAAAATCGTATCAAAATCCAAATCCATTGATGATGTTATCTGTTCTAGTGTTGATTCCAAAAACTCCATGTACTTTTTAGAATCAATCTCTTCTTTTTTTGCCATCTCTACTGGTTTTACCCCTGGTTTATTTTGAATTTTGATGTACGAAATAATATCGCCTTTCTTTACCTCTCTTATTGTTTCTAATTGCTTTGCAGCTCTTATGTGTTGAGGAATTGTCTTTGTATATTCTGATATCGCCTTACTAAGCATTACATTGAATGTCAAGTCTTTTAGTGGTATTTCTTTCGCTTCTACCTTTTTACTGCATATTGCAATCTTTTCTGAGATTTCTTTTTTTGCATTTTTGAAATCCTCCATTGTTTGTACTTTTGATAATACATCCAGCAAGTCGTAAAATAATTTTTTGATAAATGGAGGAGTGTGTGATTTTTTTCCTGTAAGACCTTTAACATCCACCTTTCCTTCTTTTGTTACTCCAAGATAGTTTTTCTTTCTATTACTTAACACACAATACCTGTATGTCTTGTCAACCTCTAAATCTACTCCATGGTCTTTCTTTGCTTGCTCTATAACTTGTTGAATCTGTTCTTCAGTTGGCTTTTTGATAAATAATGAATCAGTATCTCCATAAAGAACTTCAATACCTATCTCTTCACATTTTTTGATAGTTTCTAAAATTGTATGCCTACCAATTGCAGTTGTTGCTTCTGCTGCTGGAAGATAATATAATGGAAAAATCTCTGCACCCATTACACCATAACTTGCATTTAGAATTACCTTAAGTGCTTGACTGACTACTGCATATTGCTGCCTTTGTTCATCAGTTAAGGTCTCTTTTTTTGCTAAATTCTTGTAGTAATTTACTCTCAAGTCTCTTAGCGAGCCAATAATCATCGATGCAAGTCCATTTTTCTTTGAGCATGTCCAATGATTTGTTTGTGGAATTGTGTTTTTCTTACATTCTTCATGAGGGCATCTGACTGTCTCATATGATATGTTTCTAACTTTGATGATGCTAGGATATAGACTTGCAAAGTCCATGACAACTACATCAAAATGAATTCCTTCTTTAGGATCAATTACAAGACCTCCTCTGAATTTTTTATCTTTTATTACTGCATCAGACATTACTCCTTCTGATCTTTTCTCTAGTTCTTCTCTTTTTGGAATTAAATAATTTCTTTTTCTGTGTTCATAATAAAACAAACTTCTAATCCATTGAGATACTCCCATTCTTGCAACATCGTCAATTGGCATTCTTCCAATTCTTGCAATAATTACAAGCATGTTCATTAGCAGATCATTGTTGAAACTGGTAAGTTCGTATGTTAGATAAGCATCATTATAACAATAATTTGCAGTTTGATAGAGAGTTAGCTGATCAAACTCTAATCCATAATCTATCTTTTCTTTGCCAAGTAAAGCCTTTGAGACGCTATTTAGTGAAAAGTTTGTATATTTTTGACTGAATACATAGATTTGAAATGCACGATTTGAAAAAGTTCTATACAAATCAAGATGAACTCCTTGTTTTAGTGTTGCAGAATTTCTCATCATGTAAAGGGGATTAATCGAGTTTTTGATCCCAAGTCTTTCTGCTCTGTTGTAAAGGTATGGCAAATCAAATTCATCTCCATTGTATGTAATAACAAATGGAAACTCTTTGATAATATCAAATGCATCTTGTATCATCTCTTTTTCTTTATCTAAATCATAGAAGACAATCTTAACACTTTGACCCAATTCGTTTGTTCCTACTTCAGTTCCCTCTGTTTTGAGCACAAAAACCTGCTCAAATCCACCAGAACCTTTGAATCCAATTGCAGTTACTTTTTTCTCTGCAATTTTGGGATCTGGAATTCGCCCAATCTCTGCTTCTACTTCAATGTCTACACTTAGTCTCTTTATTTCTGGAATTGGTTGATTTAGTAAATCAGCCCACTCTGAAATGAATTTCTTGAATTGTTTAGCATCAACCATACTATCGGTGTCTACTTTATCCCACAACAAACTTTTCAGTGCAATTTTAACTTCATCTGGAATTTCTAGTTCGACTGGTTTTTCATCAAGTTTTCCATCCTCAATTCTATAATATTTCCCAACGATTAGTTTTCTGTCGTAAAGATAGGTTTCATAATATTTGATATCTGACTCCCAAGTTTCAATTATGTTTCTAATACTTTTATCACCTACTGCTCCTCCAATTGCTAAAGGATCTGCTACACTGATTTTTGACATGTCAACTTCTTTATCTTTTAGTAAATCATATCTTTGAACAGTTTTGATTTCAAGAACATCATCTCTTTCTAGAAGAAAATCTAATTCTTTTGGTGTTAGTCTTGAATAGCAATAAGGCTTGTGACCTGTTTCATCTTTCCACAAAATAAGCTTCTGTGATTTTGGCTCATAGAATTTCAAAACAGCAGATTTTGAATTATTGTCATATGCAGCTGATACTAACATTGCTGCTGGCATTGATTCAATTTTTTCAGTTCCTGTTACATCTACTTGCATTTTCTCACACAGAATTTTCGTATTTACTGACTAGTTCTTTTGCCCATTTTGCAATATTTTTTTTATCTAGTTGAGTTACTTCCACTTTTGCCTCTTTTATCAAGTCAAAATCCGTTTCTGGATAAGAGTCAAGACAAACAAATTTTTTAATTCCAACTGTTATTGCCATTTTAGTACATTCTAGGCATGGAACAAATGTTGTATACAGCATTGCTCCTTCCGAACCTGCCTCAATTCCTAAAATTGCGCAATGCATTATGGCATTTGCTTCTGCGTGATTACACAGACATCTGTCTAGTGATGTCCCCGATTCTATCTTCCCCTCCATTCTAAGTTGACATCTCTTACATCCTCCTTCAAAACAATTTTTGATTCCAGGAGGGGTTCCATTGTATCCTGTAGCCAACTGTCTGTGATTTCTGACAATTACTGCGCCAACTTGTCTTGTCATGCAGTTTGAACGAAGTTTTGCTAACTCTGCTTGTAACATAAAATATTCATCCCAATTTGGTCTATCAAAAGAACTGGTCACACAAATTCTGTTTGCCTGTTCAATATATGGTTCGCGTTGGTTAAAATTTTGTTGTTTCATGATGTTGATAATTGAGTAATGAATAGCATTTTGTTACACAAAAGCATAAAATCAACAAATTCTCCTTTTCTTTGTGGAAATTCAATACATTGAGAAAAAATACGTTCAAAAAAACTCTATAGAAAAACGAGATTATCAAATAAATCTTGCAAATCAGGCAATTGACGAAAATTGCATTGTAGTTTTGCCTACTGGTCTTGGAAAGACTGCTATCGCACTAAATGTAATTGCAGAATATTTAGCAAAAGGTACAGGTGGGTCATTGTTTTTGGCCCCAACCAGAGTTTTGGTACACCAACATTATGAATTCCTTAAAGCAAATCTCACTTTAGATGATATTTCATTAATTACTGGTGAAGATCCCATTCAAAAACGAACCAAACTTTGGAGCAATAGTGTTATTTGTGCAACTCCTGAAATTACCAAAAATGATTTGGACAGGCAAATTGTATCTCCTGAACAATTTAATCTTGTAATCTTTGATGAAGTACATAGAACTGTTGGTGACTATGCTTATTCAGGAATTGCAGAACGATTTGAGAATTCTTCTGTTAGACTTATTGGACTGACTGCAACTCTTCCAAGTGAAAAAGAAAAAGCAACTGAGATTCTAACAAGGCTTAGGATTTCAAGTATAGCCGAAAGAACTGAAGACAGCCCAGACGTAAAACCATACATACAAGAAACCAAAACTGAATGGATTAACGTAGAACTTCCCCCAGAACTAAAATCAATTCAAACATTATTGAAATTAGCATTAAATGAAAGATATGATACTCTACAAAAGAATGGTATTCGTCTAGCTGAACAACAATCACTTTCTGCTCTGCTTAGAATTAGACAGTTTGTGTTAAGTCGGAACAGACGTTCTGCAAAACCTCTATTTACTGCTATTAGAATTCATTATGCATTAAGTATACTTGAAGCTCATGGAATAACTCCTTTTCTAAAATTTTGTGAGCGTGCACGGAAAAAAAAAGGTGCAGGAGTCAAAGAACTTTTTGATGTTGATCCTAATTTTACTAGGGCAGTCCATCTTGCCAAAGAAGCACAGTCAAGAGGGATTGAACATTCCAAGATTCCTAAACTAAAAGAAATTCTTGAATCTGTTCCTGGAAAGGCTTTGATTTTTACGAGTTATCGAGACTCGGTTGATTTGATTTTCAATAAACTAACTGAGATGGGTGTTTCTGCAGGAATTTTAATTGGCAAAGCAGGTGAAACTGGCCTAAAACAAAAAGAGCAGATTGAGGTTGTACAAAAATTTAGAGATGGAGTTTTTCAAGTATTAGTTGCAACACGTGTTGGCGAAGAAGGATTAGATATTGCGGAAGTAAATCAAGTTATTTTCTATGATAACGTACCGAGCTCTATTCGATATATACAAAGAAGGGGAAGAACTGGACGGAAAGACACTGGTAAACTGGTAGTACTCATTGCCAAAAATACTATTGATGAGCGATACTATTGGATAGGAAAAAGAAAGATGCTAGCTGCTAAATCTATGGGTGATAATATGACCAAAGTATTGGAGAAAAATCAAGGAATCGAACCTGAAAAAACAGGACTAGATGCTTTTCTCTAATTTTTGTATTGTTTAGAAATTTGGCCAAAAATCATTTGTTTTCTCTGAATTACCTTATTTTTCATTCCTGATTCTAAATGATGAATGCTACTACTTTTTGCAACAAGTAAATTTTCTAGTCTGATATCAAACTGCTTTTGAAGGAATTTTTCTGTTCCTTGGAACCCTTCATCGAATTCTAAATTCGTAAATGCCTCTTTTGCCAAATTACTTATTGATTTCTCCAGATATGATAGAATTTCCTCTAGTATTTTTTCTGTTAACAATGTCATTAGTATAATGAAAATTATGTAAATCTTTTGATGATGTGATATCCAAATTCTGTTTTAACAGGTTCTGAAATTTCCCCGATCTGTAGTTTGAATGCAACTTTCTCAAATTGCTTTATCATCATACCTTTTGTAAAATAGCCTAAATTCCCATCTTTTTTTGCACTGCCCGAATCAATTGACAACTCTTTTGCTAACTTTCCAAATTTTTCACCCTTTTTGAGTCTCTCTGCAATGAGTAATGATTCACTTTGTTTTTCAACTAGAATATGGGCACATTTAATTTTGATTGGCAATATAGGTTAAGATTTTCTTCTGTTTCTTAATTGTTTTTCTTTAAATATGGTTTATTAAATTTAATTTTCATGCCTTTTACAAAGCCTATAATTGAAATTGTAAACGTTGTAGCATCAGCTACAATAGACCAGAAACTAGATCTAATCGAAATTACAAAAAAATTTCCAGATACTGAGTATCATCCTGAACAATTTCCTGGTGCAGTGTTTCGCCTTAAAAGTCCAAAAACTGCAACATTGCTTTTCAGTACCGGTAAGATGGTATGTACTGGTTCAAAATCTTCAGAATTGGCAGTAAAGGCAGTAAATCTGGTAGTTGAAAAATTGAGAAAAGGTGGAATTAAAATCAAAAAAGATGCAGTTGTAACTGTGCAAAATATTGTTTCATCAATAAACCTTGGAGGACGAGTTCATCTTGAAAAAGCCGCACGAACATTACCTCGAAGCATGTACGAGCCTGAACAGTTCCCAGGGGTCATTCACAGAATGCTTGACCCTAAAACTGTAATTCTGATTTTTGCATCAGGAAAACTAGTCTGTACTGGAGCCAAAACTGAGAAAGATGTCTTTCGCTCAGTAAATAATCTTCATAGCCTGCTTGAAGAAAAAGACTTGATGATTTATGAGTAGATCTATGTTCCATCATACAAAATATTATGATTTATTTATCTAATCTGATTTTATTAATTCAGTGAAATGACTCAACAGCTTCAAAATAAAGAAAAATGTCCAAGATGTGGCAAAAATAATATAGTTACAGATCCAGAATCTAGTGAATTATTTTGTGCTAAATGTGGATTTGTAATTGATGAAAGAGTATCAAATTTTGGTCCAGAAAGAAAATTTTCTGATGATACTGTAAACAAATCACGTACTGGTGATAGAACATCATTAACAAGACATGATCAAGGTCTTAGTACAATAATTAATCCAATCAATAAGGACTCATCTGGAAATCCATTATCTGCATCAATGAAAACTTCTATTAAACGACTTCGAATTTGGGACAGCAGAAGTCGTACCAATAACTCTGTAGATAAAAACCTTCAACGTGCATTAGGCGAATTACTTAAAATGAAAGAAAAGTTATCTCTATCAGATGCTATAGTTGAGAAAGCAGCTTACATTTACAGAAAAGCAATAGAAAAAAAATTAGTAAAAGGAAGATCCATTTCATCATTGATTGCTGCTGCACTTTATGCTGCATGCCGTGAATCTGGAACACCACGAACATTAAATGAAATTTCAAATTCAATCAATATTAAAAGAAAAAGTCTTGCAGTGTGTTATAGGATGATTCTAAAAGAATTGGATTTGAAGATGCCTGTTGTTGATTCAATTTCTTGTATTGCAAAAATTGCAAGCAGTGCTAATTTGTCTGAAAAAACAAAACGTTATGCCATGAAACTTCTCAAAAAAGCAGAAGAAGAAAAAATTCTTGCAGGAAAAGATCCAATGGGAATGGCAGCTTCTGCTTTGTATCTTGCTAGTCTTGAGAAAGGTGAAAATGTTGGACAGAGAACACTTGCATTAGCTGGAGGAATTACTGAGGTTACAATCCGAAACAGGTGTAAAAACCTAAAAGAATTGAGTATCTAGTTTCTCACAAATTTTCTAATTAAATCCTATAAATTAAAAATTCGTTCTCTTATTTCTGGTATGTATTTGTATACTATGTCCCTGACTTTAATTTGGTCTTCTTTAGTTGGCATTTCTTTTTGTGCACTAAGAATTGCACCACTCATACCAAGTGCCATTCCAATAACAATCCCATAAACAAATTCTTTGGGATTTTCCACTTTGAACATCTCTTTGTTTTCTTTAATTTCTTCTAGATAAGATGGAATTGTAGCCACTGCACCGTTGATAGTTTGTGTTATTAGCGTCTCTAATTCGTCATCACTCATGTGTGTCTTTCTGAAAGAATTCTTAATAAATTATGCCTAAGATTTTTAATCAAGACTTTTTGATCAGATACATGTTCTTGTTTTTTACTACAAATGAGGCAAATGATACATTACCTGATGTGATAAAAAAATTTGAGTATGCTTTGGCTAAAAAAAATGAAGTAACAAAACTTGAACAACAATTACAAATGAGTCTATCTACTACTAACTCTTTTGAAGAATTTGTGACTCTAAAACAAAAACTAAATTCTGCAATTACCAAGTTCTATGAATCAGTTGAAATCTTAGAAAATACTGGAGTCGTAGTCAAAAGTATTGACCAAGGCCTACTTGATTTTCCTTCAAAGAGATTCAATGAGGAAGTTTGGTTATGTTGGAAATATGGTGAGACTGAAATAAGGTTCTGGCACGAAAAAGATTCTGGTTTTATGGGTAGAAAACCGATAGAAGTGAATGATGAATCACTGGTATGATTAGACTATGTTGTGATCTGTTTTTAGATCCTCTCTGAATAGATTTAATTTTCTAATGTTTTTCTAGTCTTTTCTTATCTCTACAAATTCCACATAGATAACTTCTCTTAAAATTCTCTAATTCTATTTTGAACTCTTCAGTTTGAGAATATCCCTCTCCTGTTTGTACTCCTCCTGGCACTTTTTTCCCACAGTTCGTGCAATGAATTTCAACATTAAATTTTACCTTCTTTTCATTTTCTGAAATTTTTCCAATTATCATAGGCATGTTTTATTTAGTTTTGATATAAACAATAGTCTAAAATCAAAACTCATGAATATTATACTGAAAAACTGATACTTTTTTTAATGCTCTCAGTTTGGTTTCGTGTGATTCGAGTAAGATTTCTTCTTGCATCGGTGATTGCAGTTTCTGTTGGTTTGGCACTTAATTGGCAGCAAAATTCCTCAATAGACATACTTGATGCACTTTTAATTTTTGCTGGAGTACTTACACTTCATGCAAGTATAGATTTACTAAATGATTTTTGGGATTTTAAACGAGGAATTGACACAAAAACTAATCGAACTAAGATGAGTGGTGGAACTGGTGTATTACCTGAAGGATTACTCAAACCATCTTCTGTATATCGTGCAGGAATTGGATTTTTGATAATTGGTTCTGTAATTGGAAGCTATTTTGTAATTACAGATGGTATTATTATTGGAATAATTTTGGGATTTGCAATTTTATCTATTTATTTTTATTCAACTAAAATTGTTGATTCTGGTTTAGGTGAATTTTTTGTTGCAATAAAAGGTTCCATGATTGTCATCGGCGCTTATTTTATTCAATCCGGACAAATCACAATGGAATCCATTCTTGCAGGTATTGTTGTTGGAGTTTTATCTTCATTAGTACTTTTTATTGCTTCATTTCCTGATCATGATGCTGACAAGTCTCAAGGTCGAAAAACTTTGGTTATTGTAGTTGGAAAAGAAAAAGCTGCAAAACTTTTCTGGATTTTTCCGCTAATATCATATTCCATAATCATTATTGGTGTGTCTACAAATTTATTTCCTCTAACATCTCTAATTACTTTTCTTACCATTCCGTTGATGATAAAATCTGGATTAGGATTAAGGAAAAATTTTGATTCAATTGAGAATCTGGTTCCATTCATGTCTTCTACTTTGATGTTCAGCAGAATTACAGGTTCTTTATTTGTTGTTAGTTTTTTGATCGTACTGTGACACTTTAGACATAAATTTAGCAATTTATGAGAATATGTATGATTTCAGGTTTTGCAACTTATGAAGGAACAAAAAAATTTGCTGTAAATTCAGGCGTAAATCAAGCTAATTTTAAAGAATTTAAAAATCTCACTCTTTCTAATGTTGGGATTGGAACATATCTTGGTGATGCAGATGCTAGAACCGACGAATTAGTAACAATTGCTGTAAAACAATCCGTTCTCTCTGGAATCAATGTAGTAGACACTGCAATAAACTACAGATCTCAAAAAGCAGAGCGCTCAGTTGGAAAAGCTATTTCAGAATTAATTAAAGAAGGAAAAATTTCGCGTGATCAGATATTTCTTAGTACTAAAAATGGATATGTGACAAATGATGCTGATATTCAGTTAGGTTTTTGGGAGTATGTCAAAGAAGAATATACTCGAAAGGGAATCATCAAAGAGGGTGATGTTACCTCTGGATATCATTGTATGACTCCAACTTATCTTTCTGATCAACTAGATCGTAGTTTGAAAAATTTGGGATTGGAATGTGTTGATTTAATGTATCTTCATAACGCCGTAGAAGGACAAATCAAAGACGTTTCCAAGGAACAATTCTTAGAGAATTTGAAAGCTGTCTTTGAATTGTATGAACAAAAACGTAGGGAAGGAAAAATCAAATTCTATGGAATGGCAACTTGGGAATGCTTTAGAGTTCCAAAAGACAATCCTCAATATCTGTCATTTGAAGATACTGTTAATATGGCTAAAAAAATTGGAGGAGAAAACCACGGATTCCAATTTATCCAATTACCGTTTAACATGCATTATGATCAAGCATTACTTGGAAAAAATCAATTACTTGGAACTGAAAATGTGTCCATCTTAGAAGCAGCTTTAAAATTGGAAATAGGTGTATTTACTAGCGTTCCCCTAATGCAAGGTCGTTTATTAGCACCTGGCGCAATGCCTGATTTTGGTGAACTAAAACCCTCTTTACGGGCTTTACAATTTGTACGCTCATCTCCTGGAGTTTTAGCTCCATTAGTAGGTCAGAAATCATCTGACCATGTTTCTGAAAATCTTGAGATAATGAAAATTCCGCCAATGTCTGAAGATGAATTTTCAATATTAGTCAAAAAACTTACTTCTTGACGTGATTTTAAATCGTTTTTTTTAAAATTTTATAGAAAGATAATAAATGAGATATTTTAAGATCAAAGAGTACTTTGCCTGATAAGATTTATGATTATCCAAAAATCTGTGATTCTATTTTATCTGTTGACCCTAAAATTCGATTTGTAGGGGTGATTAATGAGCGAGGGCGATTAGTTGCAGGTGGAATGAAAGAAAACGTTGAACCTCTAGAAACTGAAAAAGATGACGAAATGATCTTTATGGAACTCGCATTACGTGTAAAAATGAGAAAAGAATTTGATAAACAACTTGGCCCTGTGAATTTTGCTATGGCCTCTCGTGAACGTGCTCTTGCAATTAGTGTAGTACTTAATGATGATATTTTGTATGTAGTAGCAGAGTCTGATGCGGATTATGGAATTCTTCCCAAGAAAATTCTTGAAATAATTCATTCTTGACTTTTTGTTCATCTAGTTTTGGAAATTTGGTCAATACCTAATTATGAAAAATTCCCCATATCTATAAATATAATTTACATCTGGAAAATTTGTGCCAGTAGATCCAGTTTGTGGAATTGAACTCGATGAAGATTTAGCATTACTTCATGAGCATGATGGAAAAAAATTCTATTTCTGTTGTAATGGATGCAGGTTACTTTTTGTTAAAAAACCTCGCAAATACAAAAAAAATGTTTAGATGGGGAATGCCCCACACATTCTACAAAATTTTGAATTTCCAACTTTATGTTTACAATAGGGACAAGCATTTTCTATATGGCTATCAACAAGAGGTCCAAATAGTTTTTTGAAAATTTCATAATAATACATTGATTCTCTACTTCTGATAATTACCCCTTCTTCTTTCTCAACGGTTAGTTTCTTTTCAACAAATATCACTTCAGTAATTACTGAATTAAACAAATTTGTTAGTCCTGCAGTTCCTGCACCGTCTTGCATTGGCGATTTTTCTCTCCATGCAATCTGCCGTGGGATATATTTTTCAAATGTCTTACGTAGAATCCACTTTCCATATCTTTTTTCTTTTTCATTTCTAACTTTCAGATTTGCTGGAATTTTTTCTGCGAGTTTCACAACTGTATCATTTAGGAAAGGTGATTCAATACTTATCCCCAAGGCTTTCCCAATTTTTTGTGTTGGAAAATGCATTACTGAGCAAACTCTTTTGATCTCTTCTTCTAATTCCTCTTCTGGTTTATTTATTAGAAAACTGTATCCTGCAAATAACTCATCGGCCCCATCTCCAGTAATGATCGATTTTTCACCCTTTTCTTTTGCCCATTTTATTGCTAGATACATCACTACATTATTGCGAATCTCAATATCATTGAAATTTTTTAAAATCTTAATTGTATCTTCAATTGCTTCAAGAATTGTAGCGGTCTTGACATTGTAAATTGATAAAGGTAGTAGCATTTCTTTTGAAATCATTTGACAATAAGTTAGATCTGTTGAAACAAAATCTTCAGTAATAATAGCAACAGTCTTTGGTTTTCTTTGTTTTAGAAAATATGCTATGATAGAGCTATCTAATCCTCCAGATAATGAAATTAAATTTGATTTACAAGAATTACATGATTCTTGTAAAATTTTGTAAAGGTTCTTAGAAACTTCCTCCAATGAAAAATACATGTTCTTGAAATTAAAATAGCTATGCCTAATCAATACAAGAATAATTCTAACTTGTTTGTAAACTTTAAATTCTTTATAGAATTCTTGAGAATTAATGCTATTACCTGCTGAAATTGAATCAAAAACTCTAATCCCTGCGTTACGAGCAATTCTTGCCAAAAAACTTGCAGAAGAATATAACATTAGAGAAGATGAAATTTCTAAAATGCTTGGAGTTACTCAAGCAGCAGTTAGTAATTATATTCGTGGAACAAGAGGTGATCCATCATTGATTGCAAAACTTTTAGCAGAAAAACAAGTTGCGATTATGATAAATGAATTAAGTGAAAGTCTTTCATCAGATATGGCATATACTCCATCCAATCTTTCCAAATTCATAGGACTTTGTAATTATATAAAATCTAGTTTGTTAATATGTGACATACATCACAATCTAGAATCAAATATAGACGAACAAGTATGCAAAGAATGTGAAAATATGCTTCTTAAAGGACCTGGAAGTATTTACTAGTTTTTATTTAAAATTATTTCAATAGTTGATGTCATCTTGCCAATACCTGCGGCTGATTCTGTATCTACGGTAATTTTCTGAATTTTAGAATTTCCTTTTAGCATTTTTTCTGTAATGATGTTTGCAATTGCTACTGCATTTGGAATTGAATTTCCTTTTGCTCTAAGAATAACTTTTTTTTTACTTCCTAGTACCGACAGAACATCAAGAGCTAATAACATTACAGGGTCATTTCCAATATTTATGATGGCATCCTCAGACTTTTTGGTCTGCTCCTGATCACGCAGTTCGCTTGACTCTTCCATGAGCATTATTCAATAATCAGCAATTTTTTGTTCTTTTAAGTTTTGTCTACCATTGATTCATTTTTCAAAGTAGTCAATTGGGATATTCTGATAATCTCCGTTTGGAAGTACTCTTCTGATTGTGATTGGTATCACTCTTTGTTCAAGTTCTGCCATTGAAATATCCAATGAAATTTTTGCAGTTTTTGGAATTGGAATAAATGGCGGTGCTCCTAGAGACAACTGTAATGCTCTTGCACCCATAATTCTTGCCTTTTCATATTTTGTTAAAGTTGGTGGCCCAATTGTAATTTTACCTTTTTCACAAGGAATCTCTACAGGATTATGGTCTATTACTTCATCAATAATTTCTCTATTTTCAATTTCTTTGATTCTCTTTTCAAGGGTTTCTTGTTCTTTTTCAGTTAACGGCTCTACGAGATCTTTTCTATCAATTAATTTTCGATAACTGTCAAGTGCCTTATTTAATCCAGTATTTTCTTTTACTTCTAAATCAACAACATCTTCAGTTTCTGGAACTTGTTTCAATTTAGTTTCTTTAGCATTAGACAAGTAACGAAATTTTCTTAAAACGTTATATAATCTAATCATTTTAAAGTACAAATTGAGCATACTTTCAGTTTCACGAAAACAACTAATTTTGGAAATTCAAGAAAAAGCAAAAATTCCTTGTGATCTTAAACGTCATTTGTCTCCAAGAACTGTTGGAACTATTATGAGATCCTTGCCATTAGAAGGACATGCTCATCAATTAGGAAAAAGTATTTTGTATTTTGAAACTACTATTGATTCTGGAATTGAGAGAGCAAGAACTGAATTTAAAAAAGGCGACGTCGCATTTTTACCTTCATCAGGAAGCATTTGTTTTTTTATAGCTGATGTAACATCTGGAAAAACTATGACGCCTATTGGAAAGTTGATTGACAATATTGATGCGTTAAAAGATGTTAAATCTGGAGATGTATTTCGTATCTATGAAGAAACTATTTGATACAAATGATGTCCTGAATAACCCCCAACTCGTTTTACAGTCCCTTTATTTACAGATTCTCTTAAAAATGCGTTTGCTGCAGAAGTTTTGATTCCTGTCTGTCTTGCAAGATCTTGAACTGTGATTACTTTAGAGTTTTGAATAATTTTCATTGCTTGTTGCTCCTTTACAAGAACTACGTTTTCTGCTTTCCTTGGTCCACTTTCCCCTTTGTCTTTCTTTCCTTTCTTTGAATCTTTAGTGTTTGCTGACTTATCTTTTTTAGCAGCAGTTATTTTTTTTCCTCCACCCATAATCTGAGAAAAAAATATTCCTCTTATAAACGATGAATAATCTCTTTGAACTACTCCTTTATCAAAAGTTCAATAAAATTCAAATTATTTTCAAATATAAATAACATCTTGCTTGCTTGATGATATGGGAATTATTTCAAAAGGTGCAAAATGCAATGTTGAAGGATGTGATCAAGATGGCACTCGCTCTCTTAATACTGTCAAAGTTGAACGTGCAGGTCTTCGAGTAAATTCCAAAGGCAAAAAATCAGTTCTTTGTAAAGAACACTACAAAGAATGGAAAAAAGAATCTAAAGAAGACCGAGACCTTGAACGTGCTCGATATGACAAGTTTTAGTTTCTCTTTTTTGATTTCTTTACATTGTTTGCTGGATTTTTGAAATAATCATCACTCAATTTATTGTATAATTTACCTAATTTTTTGTAAAGTCGTTTTGGCTTTCTTGTTTTTTGATTACTTAGAACATATAATGCAAGAATTGGAAATGCAATTGTTACATCAGCATAAACTGTTACCATTCCATGATGTGCATCTTGAACTTTACCCCAACTCTTTCCTTCTTCCAGTGTAGCACCAGACAATCCTCCTGTATCTGGCCGCGCATCTGTAATTTGAATAATATAATCTTGACCTCCATCATTTCTTCTTAGAATCTGGTCTAATAGTGGACCCGTTTGCTGAGCTGTATTCTTCGGAACCCCACCCCCTAATTCCAAAATTCCTGACTTCTTTGAATCATAAAGAATTGCCGCATGTTCAATAATCTCTCTAACAAAATCTAAATTATATGTTTTATTTTGTAGTCTATGAACTACTAAATTCAATGCTAGTGATGAATCTTTTATTGTAGAAATGTATACTGGAACATCATATTCATACGCTGTTGTAATGAAACTCTTTTCAGGATATTTTGCATTTTCTTTACTTATCTTTCCCATTAAATTACAAAATTCTGCAGTTGTAAATGATTTATCTGCAAAGTTCCCCCCAAACATTTTTTGAATTATTTGATCTTCTGCTTCTAATGTTTCATAAAACTTGATATACACATCTCTTATTCTAACAATTTCATTTTCATACAATTTCATATCATCAACATTAAAACTTCCTTGTTTAACAGGTAAACCCCATGCAAAATGATCTTCGTGATAGACATTGGCTCCTGTTGTAATAATCCAATCAACAAATCCTCGCTCGATTAATGTTTTAATGATTCCTCCAAATCCAACAGGTGTTAATGCACCTGAAACCGTAAGACAAATTGTTGCATTTTCTTTGATCATTTTAGCATAAAGTTTAGCTGCCTCTCCAAGTTGTCTTCCATTAAATCCTGAACTTGCAAACACATTGACTAAATCTTCAATAGTCATCTTTGGGTCTAATTTTATGTAAGGAATATCATTACCGTGAAATTTGTGTGGGTCCACTTTTAAAAATTAATTTTTTGCTGTAAATAATACTTACGGAAGGATTCATTACTGATAGTGTTTGATTGTGAATTTTCAAGGTAATATTACTTATTTAGGAATGATCTGAAATAATACCAAATGAATATAGTTGATCTGCATGATCCCCAGCGAGTAAACAGAACTCCTGATGATATTGAGGTTTTATTCTCCTCTGGAAGTTTTGTTCAAGATGGCTTTACAATTTCTAAAGTTGAATTGCGTCTTTACAATGAAAGAACTGATGAAAAATTGGGAGATTATTCTTTGATAACTTCTTTTGTTGAGACTGACAAAGGTTCTGTTGAAATGATTTATGATGAAGGATTCCGTGGTGGCGAGTCTCTTTCAAGAGCAGCTAAATTTCTGACTTCAAATTTAGGAATATCTGGCTTGATTTTACGTTCAATAATTTCTTTACGTCAGAAAACAACATAAAACATTTAATATTTTAAATTTTTTAGTGAATACCTGCCAAATTATGTTATATGGTTTTTGAATCGATAATTAGTTGTTCTTGTTTAGTTAATTTTTTACATTTCTTAACAGGATTCTACTTGATTTGAAATTAATTAATGCCGTTAACCTATGTTTAATATCTGTTAATTTAGAAATTAACTATGAAAACTAAACTAGTATTGATTAGTCTATTAGTAATTTTATCTAGTCTTGGATTTTCCAATCTTTCTTATGGTCAAGGTGCTCAAACATCTGGCGGTGTTGATGTTGACGGTTCATGGTATTTGGGAGAGGGTCTCAAAGAGGGAGATTATTTTGAGTATTCTTTATGTGAAATAGATCTTAATGACTGTGCACCTATTACATTGAAAATGTGGATCAAGGGAGACATACAACATGAAACTGAAACATTGTGGGACGCAAAAGTTGTAATCATTGATGAAAATAAAATCATCAAAGGTTCAATGGGTCTTGGTCAAATTGCTCCTGAACCTATAACATTTGATGATGATCTTTTTCACTATGCTATAGCATTCAAGTCTTCAATAGCTTGGCTTTCTACTTTTGCTACTGCAAATGAAGATGATCGAATTCACGGACCACAAGAGTTTAGATCTACCACATGGGGAAAACTAGGCCCAATTATTGGTGGTAGTAATGCTCAATTAATTACAAATAGAGTAGAAACTATAACTACTCCTGCTGGAACTGTCGATACCATTGTTGTTGGTTGGTATAGTGGTAGTGATAATGAAATATGGATAGTAGATGATTTCCCTTTTCCTGTTAAAGCATTAACCTATGTGGGAATTATCAGGAGTAATGTTCCAATAATGTATCAATTCACTCTGTTAAATTACAAAGAAAATGTAATGGATGATCCCTTCAAAGATGTAGTAGAAACAATCCCAAAAGAAAAGTTGTTGGGATGCCCTACAAAATTTTATGATTATGTTAGTAATCGTATTGCTACAAATACATACTCGATGATGATTCAGTACAATTATTCTCCAGAAACACCTATTGAAGGCTGTAATATTGACTGGCGAATAAATTTCATTAACATCTATAATGATGTAGAAATTCTAGATCGAGTTCATTATGACATTTTGGTTGTGGATGAGGAAGGCAATAAACTGCGTTCATATGCAGAAGATCTTGGACAAGATAACTTGTTTAATGGATTTGGTCAGGCCCATTTTCTTCTTCCAATAGAAGAAAAAGCAGGACTTGTACGGTATTCCATATTGATTTATGGTACAGGACCAGAACATGAAAAACCTGATGGATCCCTGAGTGGATTTGCTATTATCGAAATTGAAATTGATGAGAATCCATTACTTGAAAAATTAAATGATGGCGCTATTTCAATCTCTAAAATTCCAAATTGGGTTAAAAATAATGCCGGTTGGTGGGCAGATGGCTCAATTGATGATGATTCATTTGTTCAAGGAATTCAATTTTTGATTAAAGAAAAAATATTACAAATTCAGTTTACATCTCAGGGTTCAATTTCAGATAATAACGTAATTCCAGCTTGGGTTAAGAATAATGCTGGTTGGTGGGCAGATGACCAAATTTCTGAATCTGACTTTTTAAATGGAATTAAATATCTCATAGAGAAAGGTATAGTTCGTGTTTCTTAATTTGCATTTATCATAAACAATTAATCAAAAGAAGTTCAAAACATGAAAATCGTTTAAGATTTAGTACTATAGTATTTTCTTTTGGTATACAAATTATTTTTAGGCAGGAAGATTAATTTTATATTTAAATTCCCAATTGATATTGGCAATCAATATGATGCGTGGAATATTGATTGGCATATTTGGAATTTTACTAGCGAGTGGCACCACACTAGGATTTGCACAAACAGATTCAGAGATATTTCCAGAATGGGTAAAAACCACAATGAAATTTTGGGCAGAAGGATTAGTGACAGATACTGAATTGAAAAATATCATAGAATATCTTATTGAAAAACAAATCATTGTAATTGAGAAACCACCTACGGGATTTAGCGATATACTTTCAACCTCTCCTACAAAAATAATTTCTGGAATCTCCTTTGTGGGATTGGATTTGAATGGAGTAGATTTTTCAGGAGCTATAATTTCTAATGTTAATTTTTCAGGAACAGATCTTTCTGGAAAAGATTTTAGCGGGACAACACTTCATAATGTTAATTTTACAAATACTAATCTTAGTGATTCTAATTTATCTAATCAAGATCTTTCCAACATGGAATTACGCGGAACAATTTTAAAAAATGCAAATCTTAGTGGAACAAATCTGGAAAATGTATACTTTGAAGACGTAAATCTCATTAATGCCAATCTTGAAAATGCAAATATGAAGAGAATAGTAATGAAAAAATCTATTCTTAGTAATGCAAATCTGGCCAATGTTGATTTGTATGGAAGTTCAATTAGTCAAACAAGACTTGATAATACTAATTTAAGAAATGCAATTTTACGAGATAGTGATTTAAGCTGGTCAATGTTTGATAATGCAGATTTAACATCAGCAGATCTTTCTGGTACAAAATTACACAACACAAACTTTAGGCTAGTTAACTTTAATGATGCAAATCTTAGTGGTATTGATTTCAGACTAACAATTTTAGAAGAGGTTAACATGTCCGGAGCTGATCTGATGGGATCTAATTTATCACAAATGAAATTAAATAAAATTAATCTAGCTGGGGCAAATCTCACTGGAGCTGACATTTCTGATTCAATTTTTGTAGATGCCAATTTGATGAACACTGATTTTGATCATTCAATTGCTACAGGGGCTGATTTTACTGGTGCAGACATGACTTATTCAAGTTGGATTCAGGCCAATCTAGAGTATTCCAATCTCACTGGTGCTGACCTGTCATTTGCTAGGCTCGATAATACAAAAATGACAAATTCTACAGTAACTGATGCAATATTCAAAGATGTTGAACTTTCAGAATTTACAGTTATGGGATTTATCAACGGATGTATAATAAAGCCATTTTCAAATCTTATTGGATGTGATTTATCAAATAATACATTTTCAGAAATTCAAATGTATGGCTCTGATTTGAGATTTGCTGATTTATCGTATTCTATTTTGGAACAAATTAATCTTTCAAATTCTAATTTAGAAAATGCAAATTTGGAAGGAGTAAAACTAATTGATGTTAATCTATCAAATTCAATTTTTAAAAATACCAATATGCAAAATTCTACTTTACGAAATGTTTCAATCTTAGATGCAACACTAAATAATATCTATCTCAAAGATAGTCACATATCCTTTGTTGATTTCACTGATGCAAACATGAGAGGGGCAGATTTGAGTTTTGCTGAAATTAGTGATGTTAATCTGACTGGAGCTGATTTGCATGGTGCGGAAATGCGTTATGCAGTAATTGATAGAACCATTGCAAAGTATGTTGATTTTTCTGATGCCAATTTAGATTTCATTACAGTTACTAATTCAGATTTTTCTAAAGTACATCTAATAGGTGCACATCTAAATGGAATTAATTTCGATAATGTCATTTTGAAACATACCGATATGTCTGGATTGGTTCTAGAAAACGCCAAGATCACAAACTCTGATTTGTCAGATACATTACTTTCCAAGATAAAATTAGTGAATGCGAATCTCACAAACTCTGTATTTACTAATTCAGAGATGAAATTTGCTAATCTTTTCAGTGCAGATTTAACAGGAGCAAATATGATAGCTGCTAACCTTGAAGGCTCCACTTTAGCTAGCGCCATACTTGTTCAAACAGATTTCACTGATGCCAATCTCACCTTGGCTGATTTGACAAACTCTAATACACAAAATGCCATATTCATTGGAATTCATACTGATGGTTGTGAAGGTTGCCCCTGAACATTTTACGTAAACATCCCATGTTAGGCACGTTTTGAATCTAAATTAGTCAAACTCTTGAATAATTTATGGATTCATTCTCATCATATCCATACCTTTTTCAGAATGTAGTTTGAATATTGCAACATAGTTATTCTCATCAACAAAAGTTAATTCTCCTTTAACACCAGACATACTTTCAAACATTCTTGGAATCATAGACGCTTTATCCATAGTCTTACCATAGTTTCCTTGCATCTCCAAAGTTATCATTGGAGCATTTACTACAAGAAATGATTTTTTAATAGTGAATTCCCCACCAGATTCAGCTTTTAAGATTGTAGATTCTGAAGTCAAGATTCTTGGTTTGGCATCATCATTCCAGGTTACTAAATATGGTATTCTAAATTGTGAATATTCTGCTTGTCCTGGAATTGAATCAAACACATCTATCTGAAACATGAATGGTCCTCCACCATAGGGTTCAGAACCAGGTACACCATTTGTAAAAACGTAAACTCTTGCCATTTGGTCTTCAGGGATATTTTTCAATTCTGGCACATATAGCGTTGGAAAATTAATCATCTTCTCATCATATCTGCCATTGCAGAATCAGAAATCTCAGTGTGTACAAAGTATACCATATTTCCATTATGATATCCGTCAATCATTGGCATGATGATTGGGACATCTACATTAAATGACATACTTTGTTTCATCATTTCCATTGATGAGTTTGCCATATCTATCTGGATGATTTGATTTGCAACTAGAAACATTATCGCATTAAGAACATCATCTTCAGATATTTGTCCTAGTCCAAACCAGACAAAGATGTTCTTTATCCAGTCTGGAAGTTTTGGCTCCTCTGCAAAAGAATTTGGAATGATAACTCCAATTAATAATAAAATTGCAAAGCAGACAATGACACTATTTTTCTTCATATTCAGCACTTGGTTCTTTTTTAGGATTACAAATTTTACAATCTAAAAGGCATGTATCTTTAGGACAATAACCACAAGCTTGTTTCTTCATTTTCTGAGTACTATAAAAGAGCTCTAAGAATTAGCCTATTTCCAATTTTTAATTTTTTGAAATATGTTTTGTAGTTAAAAGTCAAACCAAACTAACAGAATAATCACTAAACCCCATTTGTGGTATTGAACTTTTAGTTTAATGCCTACAACTAGATCATTAAGCACTGCAGAATTTTTTCTTTAAAATAATATTGAAGATTAATTCTTAATAATTGTAGAATATTAAATATGGAACTAGTAAAAAATGCTGAATTATTTGCAAAAAAGAAGCATTCTGGAATGATGAGAAAAGATGGAACTACTTCATATTCTAAACATCTTGAAGATGTGGTAAATAGGCTCAAAAGTTTAGGTGTTATAGACCAAGAACTACTTTGTGCAGGTTGGCTTCATGATACAATAGAAGACACTGATACAAGTTTTGATGACTTGTATGATCAGTTTGGAAGTAGAGTTGCAGTACTAGTGTTATCTTTATCAAAGAACATGTCACTACCTCGAAAAAAAAGAGAACAAGAATATGTCAAACTACTCAAAGAAGCATCATTTGATGCAAAACTAATCAAACTATGTGATATTTCAGCAAATCTTGGTGCTCTGAAAAACTATGATGTATCAAAATCAAAAAAAATGCGTTCTGTCAGAAAAATAAGACACTATCTTTCAGTTATTAAAAATGACTTGATAGAAAATATTGATTATCCACAAATTTTAACACTATTAGAAAACATTAATCACATTCTAAAACAATTTGGTCAAAGACCTATTTTCTTACAAGCAAAATCTTGAATGAGATTTATGAAAATACATTCAAATTCCAAACTGGATTATCAAACTAGAAAAATAATCCATAAACCAAATCGTTAGAAAACAAAAAGAGTTTATTCTCAGACGGGTTGTTCTTTATTTTGTTTTGCTAAAACATCCATAAAAAATTCTCCTTCATACTCCACATAATCATCTATAACCTTAGTTTCCATATCAGTTAGAAAATTACTATATACAGTTTCACGTTCATGTTTTAAGGGAGTTGAACAAAAACACATTTCAGACCATTGGATTACATTTGGTTCAGTTATTTTAGCACGTTTCATGGAATTAATAATTTCTTGACCATCTGGTTTCTGATTCTGGATTGTTCCATCAGTTAATTTTTGATAAAACTCGCCCATCTTTTTTTCAATGTATCTAGCCTTAACGGAATAAATCACTTCAATTCCTTTTCCACTGTTATTGCGATAATTATCACAGGTTTCATTTTTCTTCAGGCTCGTTTGCCTTATCTCTAACCTTTTTGAGAATACAGTATTTACTTAGGCTTTTGAGAATTCCCATAAACTTTGTTTATTTTTCTATTATTTTAGCAATTTTTAGTATTCAAGGTAAACCAAACTAATATGATATAGGTGCAAATCACTATTTTTGATAATAGTTTTCAAAATACTAAGGATTTTAAACAAAACTATTGAGTGAATATTCATGCGTATTTTGCAACTGCACTGTGATTACATTGAGTACACTCCAACAAAAAAGGAGATCAAAATGGCTGAAGATATTGAAAACCCTGAAACAAAAAGATTTGAGGAAATTGTAGTTGTATTTGTTGCAATAGAAGATGATGATGATTCTTCAGTAGCACAAAATGCAATATCTCAAATTAAAAATTCTATGGAAAAAATTGGTTGTAAGAAATTATTGTTATATCCATATGCTCATCTTAGTTCCAATCTTGCACAACCATCCATTGCCATGACATTACTTAAGGAGATGGAGGATAACGCATCTGATCTTGAAGTATCTCATTCTCCATTTGGCTGGACAAAATCTTATAATATTAAAGTTAAGGGACATCCGTTAGCTGAAAGCTCCAAAGTAATTACAAAAGATTCAAAAGATAATAAAGAAATTACATCTGAGGCTCTAAAAGGCGAATCCAAAATCCGTTCTTACTGGAAAATAATGTCTCTTGATGGAACAATGGTTAACATGGCTGATTTTGATTTCTCAAATCATAAAAAATTAGAAATTCTGTCAAAATACGAATCAGCAAAACAACGTCGTGTGGACGAACCTCCTCCACATGTTGCATTAATGAAAAAAATGACAATTGCCGATTATGAACCAGCATCCGATTCCGGTAACCTACGATTTTATCCTAATGGCCGTCTGATAAAATCTTTGATTGAACAATATGTTACTGATAGGGTTAAGGAATATGGTGGCTATGAAGTTGAAACTCCAATTATGTATGATTCAGAACATCCAAGTATGGTTAGCTACTTTAACCGATTTCCAGCAAGACAATACAACATAGATTCAGATGGGAAAAAACTCTTTTTGAGATTTGCTGCTTGTTTTGGGCAATTTTTAATGGCTAATCAATACCAATTGTCATACAAGAACTTACCATTCAAACTCTATGAGTTAACAAGATACAGCTTTAGACGAGAACAATCAGGCGAACTTGTTGGCTTGAGACGACTCAGAGCATTTACAATGCCTGACTGCCATTCATTCTGCAAAGACATAGACCAGGCAATCGATGAGCTTAAGATACGATTTGATCTGTCTAAAAGTGTTCTTCATGAACTAGGAATTGATGAATCTGATTATGAGATGGCTATTAGATTTACTGAAGACTTTTACAATGAAAATAAATCTGCAATTGAGGAGCTAGTTAAGAAACATGGTAAGCCAGTATTAGTTGAAATGTGGAAGGAGAAGTTTTTTTACTTTGTTCTAAAATGGGAGTTTAATTTTATTGATAATATGGGGAAGGCATCTGCTCTCTCTACAGACCAGATTGATGTGGAAAATGCTAATAGATATGGAATTGAATTTGTTGATGAGAATAATAAGACACAACATCCTATAATATTGCATAACTCTCCTAGCGGGGCAATTGAGAGAATTATCTATGTATTATTGGAAAAGGCCGCTAAAGACATCAAGGAAGGAAAAAAACCCCAATATCCATTGTGGCTAGCCCCAACACAAGTTAGAGTAATTCCACTAAAAGAAGAATTTAATGACTTTTGTGAAACCTTAACTGATAAAATTTCTGCCAACAACATTCGTGTAGATATCGATGACAGGAATGAAAGCATTGGAAAAAGAATTCGTGAGGCCGAGAAGGAATGGATTAGATACATTCTAGTAATTGGTGAAAAGGAAGTAAATTCTCAAAATCTAAGCATTCGTGACAGACAGACAGGTAATGTCCGAGAATTAGGATTTTATGTTTTCTTGAAGGAAATAAATGAGCAGACCAAAGGAAAACCTTTCACTGGTTTGAATTTATCAAAACATCTCTCAGAGAGACCCCCATTAATGGTGTAAAAAATGAGCTATCTTGATTTGTACCTGAACAATACCCCATTGATTACTTCTGATAATAACTCTGAGCCTATAGCAACTGTAATTGGCATTCCATTTGACGCAACTCATTCTTACAAGCCTGGTTGCAGATTTGGACCTGATGCAATTCGTGATTCATTTAACAACATTGAGGTTTTTCATCCTGAACTCCAAGTGGATTTGGAGACTGTAAACATTGAAGATTTGGGAAATACTAAACACACCGTTGTTGCATCTGAGATGATTGATATGGTAAAAAAAATTACAACTGAACTTGTTGCAAAGAAGAGACAACTTTTCATTTTGGGTGGTGAGCACTCTATTACATATGGAATTTATACAAGTTTCCCAAAAGAGACTGGGTATGTTGTATTTGATGCTCACTATGATTTACGAGATGAATTTGCAGACATCAAACTAAGTCATGCTTCGTATCTCAGGAGAATCATTGAAGAAAGAGGCTTTGAAAATATTTTACATGTTGGTGCTAGAGCATTTGTAAAAGAAGAACTAGAATTTCTCAAAGAAAATAAAATCAAAATAATTTCTGATAGAGAAATTCGAGAAGGCAAAGGACCACAACTTCTAAAAGACTATGTGTCTACTTTTGATACAATTTATTCTAGTTTTGATCTTGATGTACTGGATCCTGCATTTGCACCAGGTGTAGGAAATCCTGAAGCTGTAGGAATTACATCTAGAGAACTATTTGACTTGATTTCCTCTTTTGAAGAAACAAAAGTTACTGGCGTAGATATTGTGGAACTCAATCCATATCATGACAATGGCTCTACTGCATCTCTTGCAGCAAAGATAATGTCTACTATGATTGCACTAAATTTATCACAAACTCAACATCAGTGACGAGGCTAATTTTGTAAATTTTGACTAAATTTAACTTCAATTTTATCTCTACTCACTTTATTAGCTAGTAGCGTTGGGGTTATCACGTGTTAAATAACCTACGTGACAGCATTAGCCCTGCGCTTGAAAAGATTGGTAAGGGATTTGCATCAACAGGATTGTCTCCTAATTTTTGGACTTGTGTGGGTCTTGCGTTTGCACTGATATCTGCAGTAGTGTATGGTTTAGGAATCGAGTTTGGATTAATAATTGGAGGAATTTTGTTACTTGTTTCAGGATTCTTTGATGTGGTAGACGGACAAGTGGCAAAAGTTACAGGCAAGACCTCGAAAAAAGGATCTTATTTTGATTCTATGTTTGATAAAATTTCCGAAGTTGCAATATTTTTAGGAATATTAATTGGTGGATATGCTGAACCCTACCTAGTACTGCTTGCAATAACTTTGTCATTGCTAGTCAGCTATGCAAGAGCAAAATCTGATGCCATTAACATAAAGCTTCAAGGAGTAGGTATTGGCGAAAGAGCAGAAAGGCTTTTAGTAATTTCAATAATTGGAATAATTGGCTACATGGAGTATGCAGTAGTAATTGTGATAATAATTGCTGGAATTACTTTAATTCAAAGAATGGCTGTAACTGCAAAAAACATAAAGGAATAAGACTAGCGAAGTTTTCCACGGTTTCTTCGAGTGTCTGCAGATCTAATTTTAAGAATCTTAAAGTGAATTGCACATGAAATACAATACGTTTTCAAAACTGTTGTTGATGCAATGTATGCCCCTTGTGCACGTAGCTCTTTTGCTAGTGTATGCTCCACCAGATTAATTCTGCCTGTAACTTTTTTTGCCTTGTCTTTTGGAACAGTTTGTCCACAGTTGGTACATTGAACTGTTCCAGACGAACCTTTTCCTCCTTTAGTTCGACCTCTACTTGCACGCTTTAGTGGCATGAACAGAAAACCAATTTACCTACTTATATTCTTGAGGAATTCAACAAACCCCAACTTGTATCAAAAAGTCCCCTATTCTAGACGTGGTTTTACAAAGATGTCTTTAGATATTCTATCAGGCTTTATGCTCCGAAGTTACTCAAAAGAACTACAAATGGCAGTTAGATCGATTCATGGAATGGAATAAACTTACAGATTATGATGATTTGAAGCATAACTAAAACTAGACATTTTCACTAATCCAAACTAAAACTGATACTACAGCTATCACACCAGCAACGAACAACGCATACTTCATTCTATATCGCATACAAAACGGTCACGACACACGCATTTAATGTCACTTTTCATGCCATCATTAAGGGAATGGGGTTTGGGGGGAGAGGAACACTTCCCCCAATGTGTATCAAATTTCTATTCTAGCTCTTCCAGTAATCTGAAATATTCATCAGAAGCAAATTCATGATTAAAAGGCGGTTTGAATTTTTCAATCATTTCTTTTTCTTTTGATTCTGTTAAATCGTGATCCATTTCTTTAATTTCTATTCTCATAACTTTGTGGAATATCATATCTATAACAATCATTTTAGGCATACTCCAGCTTCTCATTTCAAAATCATCTAATACATCTTGTAATTTTTGAGACTTTTCCTCTCTTAGACTTCCTAGTAGTCCTTTTGAAATTAGATACTTTCGGTAAAACATACCCTCTTGATGGAAATAGTTAAGCCATTTATGACCACTCACTTGGGATTTTAGGATCTTTGCCTTTCCAATGTATAAAATTTCATTTTTTTTGTCATAGAGAAAATAAAGTCCTGAAGTTCGAGGAATTCTTTTTAATTCTTCAAGATTGTTTTTGAATGATTTATTCATCACAGTAAGGACATTCAAACTTACTATTCTTTCTACCTAGAAATTCAAATTGACGGTCACACCATTCGCATTGCCAAACCATTCTATGAACTATTTTTCGTTTCAGTAATTGTGCTTTTATTGGATTAACCCATTCAGAACTAAATTTCCAATCGCCATCATCAAAATAATCTTCAATAAAGTAATGTTTTCAATGTTTTGAAGTATTTTCTTTGTGAATACGAAATCTTCCAGAGTTTTTGTACGCTTTACATACCGATAATGTTAGTTTTGTCATGCTATCTCACGTCTTGTGAACGTCTATTCACGTCTGTTTTTTCCATGACTGAAACAACATGATTTTTCCTAATATTGTCTTGGTTTCGTTTACTTAGTTTACTAAAATAATAGAATAAGAAAGAAAAGTTGTGAAACCTGTAATAATTATCGCAATAGCAGTTGTTTTTGGAATAGGACTTGCACTTAGTGTTTCAGCAGAAGAAGGACTAATTCCAGCATGGATAAAATCTACTGCAAGTTTTTGGGTTGAAGGTGATATTAGCGATTCAGAATTTATTACTGCATTACAGTTTCTTGTAAAAGAAGGCATACTTGTAATTCCTTCAGAACAAAATGAAAAAACAGATGTGTTTCAACTTAGCGTTAAAGAATTGAAAGATCAAGCTGTTTCATGGGACTATAAGGATATTTTAAGAGATGAAGATTACTATATAGGAAAAATCATCTATGTGACAGGTTCTATACGGAATATTGAAGAAAATGATGATTATGAAGGTTGGATGTTATTATCAGTATATACAGCTAAAACCGTATATGGGAATTGGCTTGATGATTTGATGTATATCTGGTATGATGGAAGTAGATTGTTGTATGAGGATACTATCGAAGCTTACATTGTTGTTGATGGAGTTTGGAGAGTAGAATCGATGCTAGGGGCGTCTTACATCTACTATCCAATCGGTACAGCAAGACATCTAACCTG
>JACZTB010000053.1 GCA_022573895.1 Nitrososphaerota archaeon | reverse complement strand
CATGACATTAATTTGGGAATTGATTAATTCTTGAATCATATCAGTAAGATATGCTTTAGATAAGGAAGGGGCATCATGAAATTCTCCTTTTTGATTTTTTTGTAATGACTCATATTTTTTAACAAAAACTTCAGAACCATGAGGTGATAATTTCATTAATCCCAAAAATTCACCAACTACATCTAAACTTTGAATATTTTTTTTGATTTGTATTATTTTTCCATTATTATCTAATAATACGTTCTCGGCTTCGGATTTTGGATGGTTCAATCGTCCATTATATGCATCCTCCCAATTCAAATCAACTGCAATGCCTATATCACATTTTAATCTAAGAACTTTCGAAAGAATTTTTTCGTCAAACAAAATGTCAGAATAAATTATCAAAACGTCATCTTTGATATATGATTTTGCTTCCATTAAACTACCCAATATATCATGTTCAGAATAGTTTGAATCATAAACATAAATTATATTCTTTAAATCAAATTTATCATTATAAGGACCAGTTATTATCACTATATCTGAAATTCCATTTTTTTTGAAGAGAGAAATCTGCCTTTCAGCTATAGTTATTCCGTTAATTTCAATTAATGCCTTTGGAGTTTTTTTTGCAATCTCACCAATCCTATTTCCAATTCCAGCTCCAATGATAATTGCTTTCATACTAATTCCTTACAAAGAGCTCATAAAACGATTTTTTATTTTGGTTGCGTTAATCCCAACTCGTTTGCTTTTAATTTTACTGTTACTGATATTTACTAATATCAAAATAGGCCCAGATATTTTCTCAATCTTTTTAAAAATTCTTTTTAATCCTATTTTTGAATTTGTTTGAAATGTAGTATAATTTGATGCTTTTGCAATATGATCAATCTTAATATTTTTGGAGCTTGTTGGTTGTCCCCCTGTTGATTCATGAGAACTGTTATCAAACACAATATGAATTAGATTTTTTGGTTTGATGTTTCCAATTGTAATTAATGAGCCTAAATTCATCAAAATATTGCCATCTCCGTCAAAAACATAAACATTTTTTTTTGGATTTTTTATTGCGATGCCTAACCCGATTGATGATGCTAGGCCCATTGAACCAATCATGTAAAAATTTGTTGGTTTGTCATTAACTTCATACAAATCTCTACTTATGAAACCATTAGCAGAAACTATAGGTTCATTTTTGATATAATTTACAACCTCACTTATTGCATCTTTTCTAATCAAGAAACTCCCTCTTTATGATCAAAGCACATGTTCTTTGATCTCTAATTTTTCTAAGAGCCCAATCACAACCATTTTTCCAGTTTTTTTCATCAAGAATTTTCGACTCTAAATTCAAGGTTTTAAGTAACTTGGGTTGGATTTTACCAATTTTTTCATGCTCTGGAGCATCTTTTTTTAAAAATCCTCTCCATCCTATCAAGAAAATTATCGGAATTTGATATAATTGAACTAAAGATGTAATGGCACTGAGGGAGTTTGCAAACCCAGCATTTTGCATGAAAACTAACGAAGAGCTATTTGATAAGGACATCCCAACAGCAATTCCAATAGCCTCCTCTTCTCTTGTCGCAACTATCACTTTTTTCTTTTTTAAACCTCTTTCAATAAAATACTTAATTGTAGAATCTGGCACTCCAATAAAATTTTCAATTCTATTTTCTAACAAATAATCAAAAATTTTCTTTTGATAAATATCTTTCAATTGATATAGCCCATTTTTTTTAGATTTTCTTCAATTATTTTTTCCTGTTTTTTAATTTTATACATTTCTTGGAGATGAAAAATATCTTCTAGTGAAGATAAGTCTTCTTTTGTTTGAGTTACACTTTCGCTTTCAATTATTTGACTTAACAATCTTGACATGGCAGCATGTGCTGCTCTAAGCGTCTGATTTGCATATATTACGATCTTTATTTTGTGTGAAACCAACTCATCTAATTTTACAGTTGGATATGATGTAGGAACTACAACCAAGGGTAAATTACCACCCCACGATTCAGCAAATTCAAAAATTTCATCAGGAGTACTTTTTTTTGAATGGATTAAAATAGCATCAGCACCTGCTTCTTCATAAGCCCGTGCTCTCTTAATTGCTTCTTTCATTCCCAAATTAGCAATCAAAGCTTCTGTTCTTGCAATAATCATAAAATTTTGATCTTGTTTTGCTTCTTTTGCAGCAATCAGTTTACTAACAAAATCTTTTTCAGAAATTAATTCATGTCGGCCATTTTCTAATAAACTATTTTGTTTGGGAAATGTTTTATCTTCTATGCTAATTGCTGCAATTCCAGATTTTTCATATTTTTTTACAGCATGACTAACATTACTAGGTCCTCCAAAACCAGTATCACAATCAGCAATTACAGGAATTTTACATGATTCTACCATGTTAGAGGCAACTCCTAAAAATTCAGTCATGGTCAAGATGCTAGCGTCAGGCAATGCGTGGGTTGCTGAAATAGCAAAACTACCTGCCCAAATAGCATCAAAACCGTGTGTTTCAACTAACTTTGCCGACATAGAGTCAAATGCTCCACCTACCCTCAAAATTGATTTAGTTTCCAACATCTTTCGTAAAAATTCCGGATTATTCGACATTTTCCATTATTTCCTCGTTTGTTGTTAACTTTATGTAACTTATAAAAAATGTCTTGCTGAACGAAGATAATTGTTTGTAATAAAACAACCCTCAACCATCATTTTTGGAATGAATTCAGTAACTGAGTACAATTTTCCAAATAATTGTTTAATTATAACATCAAAAGGAGCCAAGTCTAGAGGATGGTTAGATTATCTTAAACTAGATAATTTTCATTTATTTGATTCTGTAGAATCAAACCCATCAATAGAAACTGTGCAGAAAATAATCTCAGAATTTGAAAATTTAAACTTTAATGATATAATCGGGTTAGGCGGAGGTAGTTCTTTAGATGTAGCCAAATTTATTGGTTACAAATTGAATAAGAGAAAAATTATGATTCCAACCACATTTGGAAGTGGTAGTGAAGTTACAAGAATATCTGTTTTAAAGGTAAAAGGTAAGAAAAAAAGTTTTCATGACGACAAAATTCTCGCAGATATTGCTATCGTAGATCCATATTTCATTAAATCAACTCCAATTGAAATAATTAAAAATTCTGCAATTGATGCTTGTGCTCAATGTACAGAAGGTTATGACAGCAAAAATGGAAATCAATATACAAAATTTCTTTGCAGTAAATCTTTTGATATTTTAGAAAAAGCACTTATCGATGAGGATTATGAAAAACTTGCTCTTGGGTCTTTAATATCAGGTCTTGGTTTCGGAAACTGTTCTACAACACTCGGTCATGCACTATCATATGTTTTTTCTAATGAAGGAATATCACATGGTCATGCACTTGCATTTACAACTGCTGCAGCTCATCACTTCAACAATTCTATATTCTTTGAAAGATTTTCAAATTTGGTAAAAAAATTGAATTTTGTAAAAATTAAATTGAAACAAGATTTGGAACAAGCCACTGATTTGATTTTAATGGATACTAAACACCTTGATAATAATCCTAAAACCGTGAGTAAAAATGACATAATGCAACTACTTGATAATATTAATTCTGGTAAAATTTTTGAAAAATTTCGTTCCTAATTTAGCTTCTTTTTAATAAAATCAATTGAATTTACAGGAGAAGGATCAACATTAGATAAAATGGCGCAGTATATACTGGCATAATCTAGAAGGTAAATCAAATTAATTAATTTCGAGAGTATACTGCCATTTACTGTAAAAACTTCTTTATAATCAATTTTGTTATCAACAAAATATTCCTTTAGTATTTTCCACCTTTCTTTGGTTTTAATATAGTCATCTTTTCCCTCTAAAAGAATTGGCTGAATAATAGAGGGACGTTCCCACGAAACAATTCCATTATGACAAGCTTCTATTACATCTTCAACTAATGCGTGAGTTTTTGCATTTTCTTGTAGGGAATTTTTGAATCTAATAGCTGCAGCATTTAAGCCCCAAGGATAGTAAATCAACGGAATTCCATTTATCCAATTTGCTATATTTAGGGCAGGGTTATTAACATCCAAGTTTGTAGTTGCAATATCGCTTTGTAAATTTTTTAATTCATTTAATGATTGTCTTATATCATTTTCTTTAATTGGTAAAATGGGTTTTAGAATTTTTAATAATGAATACAAAAAAATTGGTAAAGAAGCACGCGCTGAATGTTGTTGAGAAATTCTTCTAAAATCAATACCCGCATTTTTACAATATTTTTCCATTTCTCCTCCAGAAGAAATAGCGATTACTTTATCAGTTAATTTTTTAGCAGAATCTAAAACAGTTAAGGTTTCTACAGTATTTCCAGAGATACTTGTTGCTACTATAAGAGTATTCGAATCAACAGTATTGGGTAAATGGTAGCCTTTTACTATAGAAAAATGCATTTTTGTTTTTGATAAAATGGAGGCAAACACATCACCTATTGTTCCTGAACCTCCCATTCCGACAAAAACTATGTTGTCTATGTCTGAAAAAGAAATTTGTTTATGCTCTGAATTATATGCTTCTACGGACATATTTGGCCATTTATCATATACTTTATGCATGCCTTGAGAATCAATTTTTTTAATCGTATCTATGTTAATCAAATTGTATCAGAGAACTATTGTTATAATATAGCATTTAAAGTGTAAAAACTGAATACTTTCTGTTCATTTTAAATATAATACAAAAAATTCTATTTTTAATTGACAGAGGAAACCAAAACTAATTCATTAAAAACTGTAGAATGGCGAGAAAATAAAGTGATAATGATAGACCAAACCAAACTTCCAAATAAATTAGAATTTGTAGAATTAATTAATTATCACCAAGTTGCTGATGCTATAAAAAATCTAGTAGTTCGTGGCGCACCTGTTATTGGTGTATCAGGTGCATTTGGAATGGCTTTGGCTGTTTTACAAAGTAACGCACAAACAAAAAATGATTTGATCAAAGATCTTGAGGAAGCTAAAAACATTCTAATTAAAACTAGACCAACCGCTGTGAATCTAATGTGGGCTCTTGAAAAAATAATGGTTGTTGCCCATAAAGGCTCAGATGTTTCTGAAATCAAAAAATCAGTCATTGATACTGCTAAAAAAATGGCAGATGAAGATGTTCAAACAAACATGACCATGGGAAAGATTGGTTCTGAATTATTTGATGATAATGATACCATCATGACTCACTGTAATGCTGGGGCATTAGCAACTGTAGCTTATGGAACAGCTCTTGGAGTTATCAGATCTGCAAAGGAAAGTGGGAAAAATGTAAAAGTTATTGCAACTGAAACACGTCCTGTCCAACAAGGCTCAAGATTAACTGTCTTTGAGTTAAAACATGATGGTATAGATGTAAGTCTAATTCCAGATACTGCTGTTGGTTATTCTATGGCAAATGGTTTAGTAAACAAGGTAATAGTTGGAGCAGACCGAATTTTACGAACAGGCCACGTCTTTAACAAAATTGGAACTTATCAGATTGCAACAATGGCAAAACAACATGGAATTCCGTTTTATGTGGCAGCCCCTCTAAGCACATTTGATCTAAAAAGCAATCCCGAAGACGTTATCATAGAACAAAGAAAGGCAAGTGAAGTTACAGGAATTGGCGACAATAAAACCGCACCTGACGATACCAATGTAATCAATCCTGCTTTCGATATGACACCACCTGAACTCATCTCAGGAATAATTACAGAAAAAGGGGTGGCAAATCCACCGTATGAAGAATCCATCAAAAAATTATTTGAAGCTAATTAATAGAAAGTTTTTATTGTTTTTGAAACCCATATAAAAAATATGAGTAATATAACATCAGATGCTATACGAAATTCATTAAAACAATGTATGGATCCTGAGGTTCCACTAAACATTGTGGATATGGGCTTAATCTATGGAATTGATGTTACTCCAAGTAACGACGTTAATATTAAAATGACAATGACAACTCAAGGTTGTCCTCTTCACGAAACACTAGTTCAAGATGTTACTCGATATGCAAAAAAAGTTCCTGGCGTGAATAATGTTAAAGTCGATATTGTTTGGGATCCTCCTTGGTCAATGGATAAGATGTCAGATGAAGCAAAACAGACTTTAAAAAATATGGGTACTGGTATGAAAACCCCAGCTCCAATTGATTATGAAATTGCACTGCCACAAGGAGTTGGAAAATTAATCAAACAAGAGGACGGTTCAATTGTTTTGGCAAATGAGCATGAACAAGGATTTATGGTCAATCAAGCAATTATTGACTTTTGGAAATCTTGCAATGGAAAAAGAAAGATAACAGAACTCGTTGATCTTTTTGCACAACAAACTGGGCTTCAAAGAAAGCAGGTTGAAAAGGAAGTACTCCAACTAATAAATCAGCTACGTGATGGTGGATTGTTAATTATTCCAAACCAGCCAGAAGCTCCAAATGTTGAATTTAAGAAATAACTATTTTTTAAAATACATGACTTGAATTAGCACCATCAAAGGTTATAACAACGCCAGATAGATACTTTATTTTATTTTCTACAATAGATTTTACAAAGTTTCCAATCTCTTCAGGCTTCCCAAGTCTTTTCATTGGCAGTGTTTTTTCATATTCTTCTACGTTTTCAATCAATTCTCGCGTTCTATCAGTATTGATAGAACCAGGCGCGATGTTAATACAACTTACTTCTCGTTCTGCAAATTTTTTGCTCAAGATTTTAAAAACGCTAGTGAAAGCAGATCTATAAGCACTTGAAATTACTAACTTTGGGTTTGGTTCTTTTATTACATTCGAGCTAATCAAGAAAACATATCCACCATCATTAATAGTAATATTTTGTAAAAGCAAGCAAAATCCTAGAAATAATTGATTATGATACTTTAACCATTCATCTTCAGTAACTGAGGCAAATTCTTTAGCTGGCGGTCCACCTGTGTTCAAAATAAGAATATCAGTCGTTTTGTTATTTTCAATAAAATTTTTCACACTGTTCAAGTCAGAAGTATCTAGTTCCTTTTTTGAGGTAGAAACAACATCGCAGCCAATGGATTTCAATCCATCACTAATTGCTTTACCAATGCCTCTAGACCCACCAATAACAATAGCGTTTGCCATATTACAATCACAAAGATTGTGATTCATAAAGTATTTGTGATTCAGATTATCACAACAATCTAGCTTTTCAGTTGTTTTACATACCTGTTAATCGTTCTTTATATTGAATCTGCAAACATTTTTGGCATACACAATTATCAAATTTAATTTCATCATTTCTCAGACCCACTTCTTGAAAGCACCAACAGGAAGGAGATTCTTTACATTCGAACTCAGAGTTACATTTTTGACATTTTTTTATCATATTTCTTTGATTTCAGTTATTTTTCCCTGAACAGAATCCATTTTGATGATTGCTTTTTTATTTTCCCAACCAATGGCAACATACCAATCTCCAGCATCTTCATCATATTTTGTTTCTAATGTCTTAATTTGATCAGTACGAGTATTGTATTTTTTTGCAATTCCAGAAATCGCCAATGAAATAGCATCTTTTTCTTTTTCAAGCCTTCTTTTCATTAATC
>JACZTB010000052.1 GCA_022573895.1 Nitrososphaerota archaeon | reverse complement strand
TGATGCTTGCAAGAAACCCTGTAACTATAATTTCTGCTACCAAAGTCTAATCTAGATTTTTAATTGGGAATAAAATCATACATTTCATGCCTGGATTAATTGGAATTGGAGTGGGTCCTGGAGATCCTGAACTACTTACAGTTAAAGCAGTAAAAGCAATCCATAATGCCGATATTATAATGTGTCCGGCTTCTAATGAAGACAGACCCAGTATTGCACTATCAGTTGTTTCATCTGTAATTGATAAATCAAAAAATCAAGAGATTGTAAAACTAATCTTTCCAATGACAAAAGACAAAGATGTTCTTAAGGCAACATGGAAAAAAAATGCCAAGATAATGGCTGAAAAAGTTTTATCAGGAAAAAATGTTGTTTATCTTACAGTTGGTGATCCTTATCTATACAGCACTTGGATCTATATGCATAGAGATCTTGAAGAAAACTATCCAGATATGGAAATTAGTGTAATTCCAGGAATTGTTTCCATATTTACATTTGCTGCAAAAGTTGGTATAAGCATTGCAGAAGGATCAGAAAAGGTTGCAATTATTCCCTCATGTTATGATCTGTCTAGTGTTAAAGAGATTGCAAAATATTCTGAAACAATGGTCTTTCTTAAGGATGGAAGATATTTTGATCAAGTAATTAAAGTTCTAAAAGAATCTGGATTTCCTGATGATTCTATCTTTGCAATTGGACAAGATCTAGGGACAGAAAATGAAATTATTCGAAAACTGACTTTGGGTGAAGTCAATGATGAAACATTAACTACGAAATATTTCTCAATCTTGGTGGTAAAACGTGTCTGATGTATTCTTTGTTGGATGTGGTCCTGGAGATCCTGAACTAATTACAATTAAAGCTAAAAAACTAATTCAAAAAGCAGATGTTGTAGTTTATTCTGGCTCTTTAATTCCAAAACCCATCTTGAAATTATGTAAGAAAGGAAAGCTGTATAATGCAGCAAAACTAGTTCGAGAAGAAATTTTTGATTTGTTGTATAAAAATGCAAAAAAAGACAAATTAGTAGTTAGACTTCATGATGGTGATCCTTCAATTTATGGTGCAATTAAAGAGCAGATTGACAATCTTGAGAAGAAAGGAATAAAATCTTTTGTTGTACCTGGAATAACTGCATTTTTAGCCTCGGCTGCTGCACTTGGGACCCAACTAACACTTCCTGGAGTCACTCAAACAATAATTATAACTAGAGTAGAATCAAGAACCAAAGTTCCAAGACGTGAAAAAATTTCTGAACTTGCCAAACACAAAGCAACTTTAATTTTTTATCTTAGCATTCATTTGATATCCAATTTAGTAAAAGAAGCAATTGCAGGTGGATACAAAAAATCAACACCAGTAGCTGTAGTATATAGAGCAAGTTGGAAAGATCAAAAAATAATCAAGGGAACACTTGGAAATATAGCAAAGAAAATCAAAGAGGAAAAAATTACTAAAACTGCAATTGTAATTATTAGTGACGTGATAAATCCTGAATCATATGAATATACTAAATTATATGATAAAAAATTTAGTCATAGTTATAGAAAAGCTAAAGTCAAATAGATAATGAACTGACTTTATTTTTAATACCTATCCTGTTTAACTTTTTTTGAAATCTTTTTAGATCACCTGATGCAAAAATTTTCAATGAATTTCTTTTTGATTGTTTATTTTTAATTTTTGTAAAAATTTTTTGTGCAATAATATTTCCTGAATCAATAAATTGTATACAAGGATACTCTTCTTTTAATAATAATTTTAAAAACGGTAAATGAGTACTAGAAAGTGTAACTGTATCAATAGGCTGTTGAGATAACATTGGCTGTAGAGTTTTTTTTATAATTTTTTTGCAATATTTTTTATCGGTAAGAAATTTTCCAGATTCAACTAATTCTACAAGATCAGAACCATTAATCTTGAAAATCCTGAAAGATTTTGGGAAATTATTTTTTTTGATATATTCCGTTAAACCTCTACTCTTTATTGCAGCTTTTGTTGCTAGAATAGCAATTTGTTTTGACTTTGAAATATTTTTAGCATATCTCAAAGGTGGTTTTATATCAATTATTTTCCTTGTTTCTAAATTTAGCAAAAGACTAGGTGTGTTAGACGCAACAACTATGATGTCAGGCGAAAATCTTTCTTGCATTAATTTGATTGACTTTTGTATGATTTTACGTAATTGAGCTTGCGATTTTTTTCCGTAAGGATAGTTTTGCTGATCTGCAAAATAGATTATCTCAGCCTTGAATGTCTTTTGAATTGCATAAATAATGGATAATGAGCCTAATCCAGAATCAAAAACTGCAATTTTAACCACAAAAATTAGTTACAAATCATACATTTAGTTTGTTAGCTAAATTTAGTCAAAAGCCGATCTAAATTTACACCTCTCATTAAGAATTAACTACAAAAGCAGCAGGCATGCCAAACTTCGATAAGACTTGGGCTCGACAAGAGACCCAAAGCGTAACTGGCAAGCTCCGTGATGCAGTAAAACCTCAAGGTGCATTAAAACCACGAATTCAAACTGCAGTGAATAAACTTCAAGTCCAAATATCCAAAATGGACTCTATGTTAAGTAAACTGCAAGAAAGAGATGCGCAACTCTTTCAGAGAGTCGTGACTGCAATGCAGCAACACGATACTAGCACAAGTAGAGTTTTGTCTAACGAACTAGCTGAAATTCGTAAAGTTATAAAGATGCTCGGCAATGCAAGAATGTCATTAGAACAAGTCCAATTAAGACTTACAACTATTCATGATCTTGGCGATGCTATGGTAGCAATCGGACCAGCGATGTCTACGATGAAGGGATTAAAGTCATCACTAGGAAGATTCATGCCAGAAGCAGACGCAGAATTGAATGCAATGTCTCAGACACTCAATGGACTTATGATGGATTCGCTTGCAGGAGACTCATTTAACATGGAGTCTGATGCTGCAAGTGAAGAAACAGAAAAGATTCTACAAGAAGCATCTGCAGTAGCTGAGCAACAGATAGGAGAGAAATTCCCATCTGTACCAACTTCAACTGGACTTTCGTCTCAAACTACTACTTCTACCTTTGAGTAGCTAGATTTGTGAAAGGCGTTAGTCATTCTTTTTATTTTAATTTTAAAAAAACTATTCCAATAACTTTTCTTTAAAGGTAAATTTTTTGTTTAAAATAAAATTTCCAAATGCTGCAGTCATTACTGCCAAGATCAAGGCCAGTGGATAGGATATATTGTTACTGTCTACTAGAAAATAGACCATTCCTAGCTGTACTAAGGCACCTAATGAACTAAACATTGCAAACTTTCCATACTGGGAAATTGTCTTTTTTACTCTGAAATCTCTATCCCCAAACGTCCATGTCTTGTTTAAAATAAAGTTAGTAGTAATTGATGCAATTATTCCTACAACATTTGCATGTAAATACCACATATCAGAGATTCCTCCAGTTAATAATAATGAAATCATGTAATTTACAATAAATCCTGAAGCGCCTACTGTGTAGAATCTTCCAGCCTTGTAGAGGAACTTGACTGATGAGCGTTTTTCCTGTTTTTCTAGTGGTTTACCATATCGATACAACTTCCAAACTGATCTGTAATAATCAAAAATAGTTCTGATACTTAGTTTGCTAGAACCAAACTTTCTGTCCTGAAAAGTATATGGAATCTCTTTGATGGTAACATCTCTTGTTTTTACTAGAATTTCTAAAAGAAACTTGTAACCTATTGCGTCAATGTTTAATCCTTTGATAATACTTCGTTTGAATGCAAAAAATCCAGACATTGGATCCTTTGTATCTATTCCTAATCCCTTTTTTGCAATTAAAGTTGCAAACTTGCTCATGGTTTTTCTTTTTAGTGACCAACCTTGAATTTTTCCGCCTTTGATATAACGTGATGCTACTACAATATCGTATTGATATTTTTTTATTGATTCAATTAGTTTTGGAATAATGTGTGGTGGATGAGAAAAATCACAATCCATCACTACAATTGTATCCCCTTTTGCATGTTGAATTCCTTTAAGAATTGCAGAACCAAGACCATCTTTAGCTTTTCTATGAATTATTTCTATTGTATAGTCTGCCATTTTTTTAATATTTTTTAAATAATCTTCCACTAACTTTCCAGTTCCATCCGGTGAGTTATCATCAACAACTATGGCTTCTGTATGGAGATTTTTAGGCAAGTTACTGCCAATTGACTTTAGAATACTGATGATATTTTTAGACTCGTTATAAGTTGGTATAATAATCGAAACTTGATTACTATTCATGAATTTATTTTCTATCAATATTACAATCCAAAAATTTCTTATGGTTATTAATTTTTTTCTTTTATTTATCCATCGGCCTAAATTTTTGTTACTATATTATGTGTTTTTTTGAATAGATTATCTCAAAGTTTTTAATCAATATATGCGTGTTATAGGTCATGATAAACTCTAAAGCTATTGGCGGAATAATTGCAGGCATTGCATTAATTGCAATTATAACAGTTTTTGCCTCTAATTCAAATCAAGATACCATACCAGATACGGCAGAGTTTGCTCATCAAGTTAGTGATGTTAACATTTCTGATTCTGCAACAGTTATCAAAAATCCCACAAATAACACAAATTACATTATAGATGAAAATGGAAACAAGAAATACTTCATCTCAGTAGTCGATTCTCCAGACCTTCAAGACTGAATCCATTTAGGATCCAATAAAATCATGTAGTTTCCACTATGGAATGAATTAATCAAAATTGATCCGTCTTACATAAGTAATTTATAGTAAAATCTATCATATGTACACTTACTTAGGAATTTGCCTTCTAGGAATAGTTGCCCTTATGGTTACACCATATGGCTTACTAGATGCTAGTTCGGAAGGAAAATACTATGGAACAGCAACTTTAGTTGCTATAGATGCAAACGGAGAGGAGACACTAAGATCTGTTACCCACAATAGGGTTACTGACGTAGGTGAGGAATATCTCTTAGACCAAGTCTTCCAGGAAGTAGGAAATGTTGCAGCAATTGATACTGCACAAATAGGTTCTATCTGTATTGCGGAAGGAACTATCACCGAAACTGAAGGTGCAACAGCAGGTGGATTTGATACTGCAAATACAATGATTCTTACAGCCGATGATAACTGTATAGAAGCTGATGTAAATGTCGCTGGAAATGATGGAAAAGCAGTACTTGGTCCATTAACATTTATTGATGACATACACTTGGTAACTGGTGATGTAATCAATGGCATTGGAATTTGTTCTGCAAATGCTGTAGGTAGTATCACTCCATACGATAATTGTCTCACGGGAAATACTGGTGCCGGTGTATTGTTTGCGGTTGTTAATACAACTGATGTAACAATCAATGCAGGCGAATCCGTAGAAATCACATACACATTCGATATTAGTTCTATTAATGACTAGAACTAATACTCTTTTTTTATTTTTTTAATAATTATATACTGGTAAAGTAAATAATTTTTTGTGGTAAAGCAATCAAAAATATTTCTTGTTATTGTAATTGTAATATTTATCGTAGGAATTGTTTATGCTATTAATTCAGAAACTCTATTAAATTCAATTCTAAGAGAAACCATCTTACCAGTAGAGTGGGAAAAAGTTCATCCTAGAGAAATTGTAAAGAACTCCATTCCAATTACAATAATTGAGGAAAAAAATGACATATGTATGGTAAAGGCATTAAAATTTGATGCAATAATTGATCATAAATTCTTCATAAAAGGTAATGAATTAGCTTCAAAATTAAACCATGATAGAGAAAACCAAACTATTGAAATAAAATGTGACCAACTTGTAGAAGAGAAATCAAGATTTAATGTGTGGTATGTCACAGATGACTCTTTAGTATATGCTGAAAGATATGAATACTTTATATCAAGTTGGAATGTAACAGACCCTCATCCACCATAATCATTAGTGTGTTTTAATTTATTTTAATACTAGGAATTTTAAGTTTACAAATACCCCAGAATCATATTCTAAAATTAATATTCAATGTACAACCAAGATATTTTTCTTTTCAAGCATCCAAGTTTACATCTTGTTATTAATAATATATGAAGGCAAAATCATTGTAATAAAATGATTCTTAGAAATATATCATATAGTGTTGCTCTAATCATTTTTAGAATAATTTAGTCTACCTAGAATCTGTCTAAATTCCATAGTTTATATGCAAAACTATTGATGTTTGAAATTTTAAATTTAAAATATTTTTAAAATTAGTTTTAATGTATTGTGTAAAAACTATTTCTTCATATACTACTGATTACAGGATTTTTTTTGAACTTGAAAAATATGAATTACTTTACAACCATGATATAATTTCTACAAAACATATTGAAATTATTATACATTAGTTGATAAAAGCTAGAAAAATTATTATGAAATTGTACAATATATTCAACATTCTTATGGCTATAACAAACATAATTTTATTTTCATCCAATGAAGAATATTATGCAAATTAAATCTCTGAAACTTTTTTACAAGTTTACCATTTCATGCAATTTACAATATTAATATGGTTGAATATTTGATATTGTATTAATTTTATAATATTATGATTTGTTGTTAATTAAATTTGCATTACAATAATCTTTGTATTCTGTATTTGGATTTAATTTGAAAAATCTTAATTTTTGTAAAATCTTTATCTAAAAATGCTAATTTGTCACTTTATTTTCTAGCTCCAAATTGGAATGCTAATAAACCCGTAATGCCAGTCTGGAATTATTCTGAGACGTTAAAGTCCTTGGCCCTTAATGACAATAAATTTGATATTATTTTGTATGTCGGTATTAGCAAATAGATCGCTTAGATTATCATTTGAAGAATTTCTCTGTAAATCTCAATTTGATTTTACGATCTACAAAAAATTAGACAATTGTTTTGTAGTGATAAAATGAAAAAATTATCTGTTGGAATATTCACAATTTTCATTTTAATGTTTTCGATAATCTCTGTTGGACAATCTATCTCATTAATTGGAAATATAGATGCTGAAGCTAAATCAATTGATTCACTTCATGTTGAATTTTATTTGACACAAAAAGATGATTCAACAAGTATTAGTGATTATGTTAGTATTCAAAAAAATAATTTAGAAATTCAACCTACTATAGTTGATACTGATAATCCATTAAATGATCCTGTTTCAATTTCTGATTCTGTTATTCTAGCTAAACATATTTTTGCATATGATTCAAGTTTTAAAACAACTGCAATACTTGAGAGAATTTCGCCAAAAACTAAATCATCAAAATTTACTAATACATCATATCAATCATTTAATGAATTAATTTTTAATGACTTGTTACAAACACAACAAAATCAAATTGTTACAAGTCAAAGTCAACAAACTGATTTATCATTAGTTGAGCTTAGTTCTATTTCAAATAATGATTTGCGTTTTGAAAATGAAATTATTTTTTCAACATCAATAGAAAACTGGGAATTTATTTTACCTGTATTATTAATTGCACCGTTGTCTAGTCTAATCCTTGTAAAATCTAACAATCAACAAATTCGTTCTTCTATCCTACAAAAAAGTATAGTTTATTTTTTAGTTATCGTTTTAGTTTCATCAACAATTTCCACACCATTAGCAATTTCAAATAATTATTGGGGTACAGCTTTTGCTGAAATTTCTGATGATTTAATTTTAGATGAAACTAATGTTACAATCACAGTACCAGAAACAACTACAGAAGTCAAGAAAGGAAAACCAACTACAGAATCAACAGAGCCTGAACCAGAAACAACTACAGAAGTCAAGAAAGGAAAACCAACTACAGAATCAACAGAGCCTGAACCAGAA
>JACZTB010000017.1 GCA_022573895.1 Nitrososphaerota archaeon | reverse complement strand
ACGAAGAATGGACATGCCCAGTGAAAGTCCTTCATAGAAAATAGATAGGCTAAAAAGTAATGGAGTAATTAAAAGTAAAAAACATAGAAGAGATGGTTTTCTTTTTTTATTATTCACAGAAAATGTAGTTCTTGACCTTGCTTTGAATAAATAATAGAACAACGTAACGCCTCCTACAACCATAATGGCCATACTCATAACAGAAAACATGAGGTATGTGGCAACAAACAACACGCCAAATATTCCAGCGCTTATGATGAATAATACAGCATTGTCGCCTTTGGTTAAATCTCTTGACAAAATAGTGGTGTTTCCTTCCTTTTTTGAGGTCATTTTATTTATTGTCAAAGTGGACATGCCATAAAGTGGATTCACTCTAATCATAGTGGCTTGATCAGTTTTAACAGTTACTACTAATTAATCACTTCATAACTTATTATCATTTGATTACAAATGTAGTTGCTAGTGCGTATTAGTAAATCAGGTATGAATTTAGCCTAGGATACCATTTTTACTGATTGTCAATAAACTCATTTGGTTTCGTAATCCTATCTAAGATTACGAAGTCATAGACATTTGATACGAACTGCCAATGGCGTTGTCCTAATGGTTAAAAGCCAAACAGTATTCTATTCAACTTTTTGCATTTGAGGAATGCTGTAGTTTGTTTTCAAGTCTGGAATTTCCTTATCGGTTTCAACAATTTCTTTAGCATATTTTCCAATTTGCTTGAACATAATATTGGTATGACCATACATCAACCCCACATTAACTGGTCCATAAGCTGGTCCTTCTGATTTAACTTCTTTTTCAACGAGTTCTTTTGTTTCACTGTTCAATGTGTAAAGTCTTTGTATGTATGAAGATCTACACTCATACAGCTTTCCAGGAATAATATTTTGAACAATGCCAATCACTTCGCCTGAATTTGCATCTAGTATTGGTGAACCACTTGAACCTCCTACTCCCATAATATCAGTAATTATTCCACTGTGGATTGGTGCATTATCACCTGGTTTTAAAGATGCAATCTTTCCAATTTGAATAATTGGGCTAAGACTAATTTCTATTGGATGTGCAATCGTTTTGAAAGTATAATCCCCTCCAGGATATCCACAAACATAAATCTCTTCAAAAAGTGAATAATGATTTCTGTTACTTATTGTTAAAAAATTATGATTGTTTTTTTGTTCTTTAGGTCGGAGCAATGCAATATCCATATCAAACCACCCACTTGTTGAGTAGGAATTAATTTCAAAAATTTGATTTTCCCAATTGGTGCATTAATCATTCTAAATCCATCACCTTTTACCTGATAATCAAAAATCGTCATGAAAGTTTTTATTTTATTTTCATCAAGAATTCGTTTTTGTTCTTTTCCTAGATCTGTTATTACATGTGATGTAGTTACAATATACTCTTCTCGATGAACAACAAATCCACTACCCCCCACTACAATTGGATTACTGTTAGAATCAATCAACCCAATTGCTACAACAGAAGATTTTATGTTAGGAATGATATCTTTATTCATCTAGTAATAGAATCATACATAAAATATTTAAGAAAATTATATTAGAACTTAGTAGATTTGGAGCTATTGAGCTCATGTATTGCAATGTTTTGGCTACTTCCTTTCATGCCTAAGATGGTTTTGTGAATTTAATGATCATTTAAAATGTTTGTGAAAATAAAATTAAATTCCTGTAAATAGTTGGTATTAGTGTTTTTCCAATTAGAAAAGTGATCTCTGCAAAAAATAATTACATTCTCCAGTTTGCCTTGACTTCTCCCAATATAATCTTCCAACTCTCCCTCTCGAAGCAGAAAAACATTGTAAAAATATCTTAGAAAGATCTCAACACGGATTTGAGACCATTCCGTTTGTTGATTGGCTTTAATATTTTGGATAATTTGTTTATTTGTAGTATTTCCACCGCCAAATCTTAGTTTTAAATTTGGTCCTAGAATGGGATTAGGTAAAGTGAAAATGTTGTCCAAATCACCGATGAAATAAGATTTAATTCTGAATTCATTTAGAAAATTTTTCACAAATGGATAATTCGTTTTTCCCTCTAAATTCAAGATTTCTATATCTGAAATGTTTTTCCTTTTATCTTGTAATTCTTGAACTACCTTATAATCTCCCAAAAAATGTTTGAAAAAATATTCGTCAGTAATACCTTCAACTAAAATAACTTTATTTGAGAAGAAAATTTTTGAAGAGTTAGTGTAATCTAAAATTTTTACGAGATGTTTTTGTTGAGTAGAAATTGTGGGTTTAACTACTTGAGTGTATCCGTTTTCTAAATGAAATCTATGTACGCCATCAACAGTTGTTTCATTGACAAAAACAGGAGAGTGTGTAGCAACAATAAATTGAATGTTCTGACTTTCCATCGCATTTTTCATAATTTCTATATATCTTTCTTGCATCTGAGGATGAATATGCAATTCAGGTTCATCGATAATCATGAGGCCGTTTTCTAAATCATAACCGAAAATACTAAAAATGAAATGAATTATACCTCTTTGACCTGAACTTAACTCTCCAATTTGTATCTCAATCCCATTTTTGTCTACAAATGAAAAATCATAGTCTAAACTGAAATCACTAACTTTTTTTACCCTTAATTCTAAGTCGATTGAATCTTTTAGAAAGGTGTTAATTTGTTTGAATAACGGAGAATCTTTTAAGACTTCTTCAGCATTGGCGTCTTGATTTGAAATACCCCCACGTGCCATTTCATTGATTATTCTTGTGTATTCAAATGCAAGTTTAAGTTTCACATAGGTTAAGGCACTAGGTTCACCAGATTCAATTTTAATAGTTGATTCTTCCGCAAGTTTGTTTTTCAAATTTTGATATCTCTCTCCTTTACTTTCTACAGTAAAGTTTTTGTCGAATTGTTGGTATTCTCTACTGGAACCAATCAAAGCGAAGGTATTTTTGAGAGGTTCCCAATCCATCGATAATTTTTCATTGGCGATTAAAATTATATTTTGAATAAATTCGAACCAAACCAAATAATCATAAACGAATTGTTCAATTTCTGTTAAAGATTGGCTAATCTTTAATTGTCTCCGATTTTGTCTAGGATCTATTGATTCTGAAATACTAAATTCCAAGTTTTCTAAATTTGTTAAATCCTGTTCTGTGATTGTAGAAATTTGGAATGAAGTTCCTATTTCATAATATTCTTTTAACATTCCTACGATCTTATCCCTATGCTGAAAAATAAATTGAAAATTTTCACGATCTTTTGGTGAAAATTTAATTTGGATTTTAATTTCGAACGGTTTTTCTTTAAAGTTATTATTTTTTTGAAAATTGTGATTTTTCTGCAGGGTTATATTATTAAGTTGATTTGTTCTATCATTCCCTGATAAGGACTGTAGTTCGATTGTTTTTTCAAGTGAAAGCGGACAATCACGGAAAAAAAATTTACGGAAAACCTGATTGATAATCTCTAGAAAATTACTTTTCCCTGAACCATTAGGTCCTATTAGAATATTCAAATTTTTGTCGAAAACTATTGTTGGCCCCTGATCAATATTTTCATGATATTTGAAACTGAAAACATTAGAAATTTTTATCCAATCGATTTTCATGATTTCTGATTGGTTATGATTGATGTAACTGAAAAATGTACTTATATTTCTTTAATTTTTTGGGTACCGAACTAATTCCCAAAACAGTATGGAACTTGGCAGATTCGCCCCATTCTTTCGTAATCTCCCCTAGGATTACGAAGTTGACATTATAACGAATCTGTTCCGATATCACTAAATTATTTTCATCACGGGATATAGTAAGCATAAGGTTCCATAACTAATACTCTCATACCATTAACTTCAAGCTCACTGTAAATTTCATCACAGGTCGGATGATATGGATCTTCTAAAATACAAAATCTGTTCCAGTTTTCTGTATCATGTACCCAATCAACCATAATTGATTCAGGCTCTCCTAAATAGTCTAATACAAAGTGTGAAAGCTCATGTGTTAGTACCCATTCACTTGCAATATCATCTACAGTTAATAGACCATATTCTGCCATAATATCAGTAAGCTCACCAGAAACTATCATTCTTGCACTCGGATTGTAATATCCCCATGCATGCCAATGTTCAATAAGATATTCTTGCGTAATGACATAATCGACCATAAGTATAGTAAGATCATATCCCAAATATTCCTCTGGAACATCATCCAAAACAGTGTTAGGAAGGCAAAGCGGATCTACGTATGTCGGTTCTAGCCCCCACTCCTGTAGATAATAATATGTAACCTCATTGTAAAAGTGCATCTTACCAAATTCTTCCCAAGTACAATTATCACTAGAAGTCATAAAGATCACATTATATTCAACTGGAATACCCGTTTCTTGTTCAATCATTATTGAAGGCTGATAATTAGAATCTTGTTTAATGATCATAATGTCATTTTCTATAAGATATTTTATGCCGCTGATAAAATCAGAATCACCGATTAGACCTTCTCCCCACCATTTTGCACTGTTTTTTATCCATGTCGGTATGCTGTAATTTTCTTCAGCTGATACAAATGTTAAGGATGCTGTAACGCCAATAGTTGCAAGACATAAAATTACGACGATGGGTGCTTTTTTCAACACAATGTAACATCATCAAAGTTTTAGATAAATCTGATCTAATTTCACTGAATCATAACCTACGTCATAACGAGAAAGCGACACAAAGTTAGACGTGAGTGAGGGGCATTCTATTTTTACTGATTGTCAATAAACTCATTTGCACTTGGAAAAAGGTCGACCATAAAAATTTAAGCTAATTTTAACAGTCAATAACTGCGTAATCTTCCATAGGACTACGCATCTAATTAGCTAATTGCCGTGCGTAAAAGTTTACGAATGAAGCTCCTGTAGCTCCTCTTGTAGTTGTAACTTGTAGCTGTATTTTACAGTGTCGTGCCTAGCTACAGCTACAAAACAGCTTCTGTAGCTTTTCAGGCGTAGTTGTAGCTGATTTGTAGCTGCTTTCTACGCACGACAACTGTAGCTACAACAGCTAATGTAGCTTATCTGTAGCTGTTTAGCTACAGATTTTTGTTCCAGCTTCATAAGCTACAGTATGAAAATCTCATGGTTGAGTATTTTCAAGCTTCAGAGCATTGCCTGAATGGTTGATTGGACTTCCTGCATACGGATTTGGGCTCTGGAGCTCAAACCTTGACAGATTCACACCATTGCTTCGTTAATTACCATTAGGATTATGAATTATCATGACTTTTAGTTGAAGAGGACAAGTTTTTCCAGCTCAAACCATCAGACTTGCCAAATTCTGAGACAGAAAATGTTTTCCCATTCTTTTCTGCATCTTGTATTTTTTTCCAGATGGTTCTCTTCTCATCCTCGGTGGCCCTCATCTCAAACCATATATAGAATATTGCCAGCAGTATCCTGCCAGCAGAATCATCTCTCATATCGAACATGTCTCTGAAATATCCTGCACTTCTTGCCTTTGGTCCGTGTTCTAGCTCGTCAATCCTTGTTGAGAGATCCTGCAACTCTAGATTCTTTTGTTCTATCTCCTCAATCTCTTGTTGCTTTTGTTCGTTCTCAAATCGTAGTCTTTCTTCATCTGAAATGGTAAGAAACGGAATTGCCTTTTCATACTCTGGGAACCGCTCAAAGTCTTCTTCCAGGTAGCGTTCGTAGTGTCGTTCCAGGCCGACCTTGTGTCCCATCATGTCCTCTTTGTCCAGATAGTTTACCTTGGCACGTCTCATCATGGTGTTAAAGTATTTCCTGAATCCATGATCCAGCTGTACCTCATGTCTCTTCTTTCCTGGTGGAAGAGGAGGTCTCAATCCTATCTTTGTTACAATCTTGTCTACTCTCTTTTTTATTCCTCTTGCATTAAGTATACGAATCACAGGATACTTTACAGCCTTGATTAAAGGATCATCAGGTCTTGGATATGCTCCAATCTCTGAATTCCATTTTTCACGGTATATCTCCAATGTCTTGCATGCCTCAGGAGTGATGAAGGTCCAGTAGCTTTCTGGGTCTCCACGGTATACGAGCATTGCTCCGCCCTTGTAGGAACCATCTTTGTTTTTGAAAGGGACGTAATCCTTCCAAGTAAAATAGTTCCATGACTCTAGCCTAAATCCACCAGATGAGAAGAGTAGTATGATAAGCTTGTCAGTAATGTCTGGTGCAACCTCAATCATCTTTTGAATCTCTGCTCTGGTATAGGCCCTGTCATCTGATCTTGATTCGCGTCTTGGCAAGAGTCTGTTTAGTGACTTCCAGTGAAGTGGTATACGATTTGCATCAAGTAAAGCCCTGATTGGCTTGATGTGGTTTGGTAAAGTGTTTGAGCTCATCTCTCCAGACTCTACAAGCTTTCTTTCATTTTTTATGAAAGTGGCAATTACATTGGATACAAGATTTGGATCTTTTTCCGACAGTTTGACAAAAAAGCTTGCAAGTGTTGAGGACTCTTGGTCTTTTGGTGTTTTGTTTAAGGTATCAGAGTATAGTTTTACTGGAACAATCTTGAGAAACGAGTGTAGTGCATTCTTGTATTTTCTAGCTGTCTCTGGACTTTTGATGGAATCTAAGAATAACTGGTATGGTTCACTGCGCTTGTTTATGTCATCAATTGATATTTCCAACAAGGATGTTTATACAGTGGAACTATTTTAGTCCCATCAAAGGGTACGGGCCCAAAGGGCTTCGATCCCTTGACCATTGGATTAGAAGTCCAACACTCTATCCATGCTGAGCTATGGGCCCAAAAACTTAGCAATTAATTGCCATTTTAAGGGTTTACAGCCACTTCTTTTGATACTTTTCTCTTTCCATTTTAAAGAGAAATTGTTGTGCATATCCTGCATATGGACCAAAATGATTTACAATTTTTTCATGAAGAATATTATATTGTTTTTCTGTAATTGTTTTTGTTTCAGAATAAAATTCATTAGAATAATATTTTTCTAAAATTCTAATCATCCATCTGTCTAATGGAAATGCCTCTAATTTGTTTAATGAAAATAGCATTATGCAATCTGCAACCTTGTTTCCAACACCTGGAATAGAACAAATACTCTTCTTGGTCTCAAAATAATTAGATTTTTTTAAACTCTCAAAATCTATTTCTTTTGAAAAAATCATATTTGCTGCTTCTTTGATGAATTTAGCTCGGTATCCAACTCCGCAACTTGTAATTTCATTGATTGATGCTTTGCCAAGTCTCTCTGGATCAGGAAATAAAAAAAACTCTTGATTTTCAAATTCTATCTTTGTTCCAAACTTTCTTGATATGTTTTCAAGATTTGTTTTTATTTTTTGAATGTTAGAGTTTGATGAAACAATAAATGAAATCAAACATTGAAAAGGATCTTGTTTGAGAATTCTTAAACCAACATATTTTTTTACAGCCTTTCTAACTGTCTTATCTTTTGAAATTGATTTGATGATTTCATCTAAATCATCATTCTTTCTAAAGAAATCTGTTTTCAAATTTTGATACGACTCGATAATTCCATTTTTATCTATGCGAAGAACATCTTGACCGTTAACACCTACCCAGTAATCTCCATTTTTTTTCCAAAGAAACACCTGACCACTATTGATTGAATTTTCTACATTTATTACACAATTTTCTTGCATTTCAGACAGTTATTGTTTCATTTACTGCAGGTGCATATGCTTCTAAACCAAATTTCTCATGAATTTCTTGCGCAAACATGTTACACGATTCAGAATCTCCATGAACTGTCAATACTTTGGGGTTTCCTCTAATATTTTTGATCATATCAAACAATTCATTTCTATCTGCATGTCCTGAAAACTCAAACTGTTTTACCTCTGCTGTTACATTGACGTCTTTACCTCTTGTTGATACCTTTCCTATTTCTAGCAATTTTCTTCCTGGTGTTCCTTCACCTTGGTACGATACTAAAGCAATTCCATTTTTATCATCAAATGCCAGATGTTGTAAATAAAATACAGCATTTCCTCCAACTAGCATTCCAGCAGGTGAAATTACTACACAAGGTTCATCCATTGCACGTTTTCTTTCACTATGTTCTCTAATTGCAACTGCACCATTAATTGCATCAGCAAAAACTTTGGGGTCTCGTAAATATTCCATATGTCTAAACATTATTTCATTTACTTTGAGTGCCATTCCATCCATGATAATTTTGTGTTTAAAGTTCGCATTCTTTAAAATACATGCAATCTCTTGAGAACGTTCAACTGAAAATGATGGAATGAATAGGATTCCTTTTCTGTCCATTACTTCATTTGCAAATTCAATTAATTCATTTTCTGATTCTCTTCTAGGTTTTTGTTCTGTTTGAGAATAAGTGCTCTCAGTAATCAGAAGATCAATTTCACCTATATCAAAGTCTGCCTCTCGAAGCATTCTTGAACCATTTGTTTTGATATCTCCAGTGTAGAAAAGTCGTTTTTTCTCTGATTCTACCAGAACACTACTTCCACCGATTACATGCCCTGATTCTCTTAACTCAAAAGTTGCATTTCCCTTGGTGACTTTTTGTTTAAATCCAATTTCCTTGGCATTTTTCATCATGTTGTTAAGTTCAGGTAGGTCAAATGGGTGTGAATTCTTTTCAATTTTCAACATATCTTCAATCAATAACTCTGTTAGATCAAAGGTTGGCGGCGTAGCATAGACATCAGTATTCCCACTTACAAAAAGAGATGGGACATTTCCTGAATGATCAAGGTGTGCATGAGTAATTATGATTGCATCTAGATCCTTGGGTTTTACATGAAGTGGATACACTGGGGGTGTTCCTCTTCTTCCAAACATTACTCCATAATCAAGCAAGAGTTTTGTTCCATTACAATTAACTAAAAAACCAGATCTGCCAACTTCACTTGCAGCTCCTAAAACTTTAACATCCAAGAATTAAAATAAAATCTCAACGACGTTAAAACCTTCTTAGAGTAGAACCGATCATTGTGAGTACCATATTATCTACAAAAGCTTTAATTAGTCTAATCTAAGATCGAATCCACATGGGTAGAACCTATGCAGAATGGATCAAAACACAGGATCAATCACTCGTCGCTAAAACACGCAAAGATGACGAAGCAAACGTTCCTATCTTGAATCAACTCAACTGGATTTGGGTTAGTAATCTTTTGAATAAGAAACCAGAGTTAAACCCTTCTGCTGCTGAATTACTTGAATGGGTTACTTCTGGTCAAATAGACGCAATGAGAAAATCCAAGTAATAAACACGCCTTCTTTTTGTTTAAATCCAATTTCCTTTGCATTTTTCATCATGTTGTTTTGTTTGAGTAATTATGATTGCATCTAGATCCTTGGGTTTTACATGAAGTGGATACACTGGGGGTGTTCCTCTTCTTCCAAACATTACTCCATAATCAAGCAAGAGGTTTGTTCCATTACAATTAACTAAAAAACCAGATCTGCCAACTTCACTTGCAGCTCCTAAAACTTTAACATCCAAGAATTAAAATAAAATCTCAACTACGTTAAAACCTAAGAGAACCGATCATTGTGACTATTATACAATCTTCAAAAGCTTTAATTAGTGTAAGCTAAGATCGGATCCACATGGGAAGAACTTATGACGAATGGATCAAAACACAGGATCAATCACTCGTCGCTAAAACACGTAAAGATGACGAAGCAAACGTTCCTATCTTGAATCAACTCAATTGGATGTGGTGTAAAAATATGATGGATAAGAAACCAGAACTCAATCCCTCTTCTGCAGAATTACTTGACTGGATTACTTCTGGTCAAATAGACGCAATGAGAAAATCCAAGAAATAAACACGCCTTCTTTTTGTTTTTTGAATTTTACGTCTAGTTTTTGCATACATGTTTTAACTAGATCGATTTCATAACAGGGTTATGAATTTCAATCATGGTTTAAATAGTCACTAGGCATTGTAATTGTTGTAATGCCAATAGCAATACTTCCAGACATTGATGAACAAAGATGTATCGGATGTGCACTATGTGTAGAAATCTGTACAACTCTTGGTCCAGATGTCCTTAGAGTAAAACCAGTTGAAGGCTGGAAGAGAGGTAAAGCATTTGTATTTTATCCAGAAAGATGTATTTCTGATGGTGCATGCATCGGTGTATGCCCAACAAAATCAATCTTTTGGATGAGACCAATGAATTATACTGCTGGACAACCAGTTCCTCTTCACAAAAATGGTGTCTTCATCAAAGGTTGGGCAGAAGACGCAGCACTATAAGCTGATTCTTTTAGCACATTCTTTTTTCTTATTTTTTATTAAACAAAAGATTTTTTTTTGATTTCTTTTGGTAGTGTTTTAACAAAATATTTTAAAAATTTGTCGTCTTTGTCATAATAAATTTCCGAAAACTTGTTGTTACCAAAGAAACATCTCCATGTTTTTTCAAACGTAGGGAATTCTTTTGGATCAAAATCTACTCTTGAGGTTTCATGGTGTGCAGCTGGAAAGATATCTGAAATTTCAATTGGAATTAATCCTAACTGTGGATTATATTGGCATACCTGTATTGAATCAAAATCATTGAATTTTCTTTCTAGTTCAACATATTGGTGAGACAAATATCCTGGCTTTGAACTTGACTCTTTGGTAATGACAATTTTCTTTTTTTTTGATTTGAACTCCCTAACCATGTTATGATATGCCTGGACCTCTGGACGGAATTGGTCTACTTTATCAAATAGAAAAATAGCCCTTTCTTTGAATTTTGGTGTAGTTACACCAAGAAATTCGTAATTATCTGTCATGATTTCAATCATTTCAAATAACTTGGGATGTGCTCTTGCCTTTTTCATTACATATTCCCATAACCTTCCTTCATAGATTGCCTGCTTCACCCTATCAACTTCAAGTTTTATTGCATGGAGGTTATGTATCGCTAGTTGATTGATTTTTTCAGTTACTTCAAGGTGACGTAACTCGTCTGGAGTATATTTTGTGCACACTTCACAATTACATGGAAATACAGTGATGTCAGACAAATACCGTGTACCATCATCCGTGATGTATCTCTGATGTTTAGCATAAAGCATGTATGAAGCTGAATCAAATGTATCGCATCCTAAAGCTACAGAAAATGGTATTGTTAAAGGATGTCCTGATCCAAAAAGGTGTAAAGGAATAGAGTGTGGAATTTGTTTTTTTGCAGCTACAATCATCTGTGCCAATAGTCTATATTCATATGATTCCATAAATTCAACCGGACTTCCTAAAGCCAACATCTGAAAACCAATGTCTACCAATCGTTTTGTTGACTTTGCAACGAGTTCAAAATGTTCTCCTCCTTGGATTGGACCAATCCAAATCTGGCCATTGTCTTCACTGTCATCAAGTGTCTGCTTTGAAACTTTGAGGGTATGTTTAACGTATGCTTCTGCTTTTTTCAATGGTAGTCCAAATCCTGTTGGCTTATCAAGTGGAATTGCAAAATCAGTTAGAATTTCTTTTTCAAAATTTGCCATCTCTGACGGCGAAACTTTAACATCTCCATATTCTAGAACTTGATAGCCTCCAGAATCTGTCATAATTGCACCATCAAAATCTATAATCTTATGAATTCCTTTTTTTACGGCTTCATCACCGTAATTGTTTTTGGTAATGTACGCATTTGTAATTACTAAATCAAAACCAATCTCTCGAATTTTTTTTGATGGGATTGTTTGCTTTACAGGATGAATTACAGGAATGTATGCTGGTGTCTCGATCTTTCCGTGATTAGTGTAAAGAGTACCTATTCTTCCTGCCAAATCAGTTTTAGAAATTTCAAACAAGCAGCTACACAAACTTAAAGGCGTTATTTAATCAATCAGTAAAAAATTTTTTTAAATCATTATTTTTTGTAATTAGATCAAGCCAATCTACTTCTTCATTACCTTCATTACTGGAAATTAGAGTCATCACTTTTTCTACCACTTCTTGAATACTTCTTTTACTAGTGTTTATTTGGAATGCCTTTTCTTGGAATTTCCTTATTGCGTCATGTGCAATAATGCCTAATACTTCACTACCCAAGTTTTCCTTGCTTTTCTCATCTGTGTATTTTCTTTCTTTGTAGACTGAGATCAAGTCATAAGGATTTTTTCTTAAAATAATTACTATCTTTACTTTGTTTTTATCTAAAACATAGGGTGCTAAATGACCAACAATCATCTTTTTCTCTGAAATTTTCTGTTTAAGAATTTTTTCTAGTTTTGTAGTATTAACATCATATGTACCATTATTTTTTTCAAACAATCCCGCATCTTTTGCTATACTGTTAATATCAATAATAGACAGTCCAAGCTTTTCAGCAATTTCTTGTGTAATAGCATGTTTTCCAACTCCAGGATTTCCAGTAATTACAATTGACATGTTACTAAATCATGAGAAACTACATTAAACGATTTCTGTAATACTAATAAGTAGAATTGTATTTTTGACAATATTGCAAATTGGTTTATTTGGTAAAGCAAATGTTGGAAAATCGACATTTTTCTCAGCTGCAACTGAAACTCCTGTAGCATCTGGTAATTTTCCTTTTACAACAATTGAACCAAATGTTGGTATTGCCTATGTTAAAGCAGATTGTGCTTGCAAACATTTTGGCATTCAACATGAAAATGAATTATGTATTAACGGTACTCGTTTCATTCCAGTAAAACTCATTGACATTGCAGGATTGGTTCCAGGTGCACATGAAGGAAAGGGACTAGGAAATCAATTTCTTGATGATGCAAGACAAGCTGAAGTTTTGATTCATGTAGTTGACATAGCTGGAAGTACTGATATTCAAGGACAACCAGTTCCGGTTGGAACACATGATCCTCTCGAAGATATTGTATTTGTTCAGGATGAATTTGATCAATGGTTTGCAGATATTCTTAAAAGAGAATGGGATAAGATTACCCGTGAAATAGATCAGAAAAGAGCAAAACTTACTGATGGCATTGCAAAACGATTCACTGGATTAGGTATTAAAAACTATCAAGTACATGAAGTGTTACAAAAACTAGGTCTTATTTCTAGAAATCCAAAGGAATGGAGAGATTCTGATATTCAAACTTTTGTTAATGAATTAAGAAAAAATACAAAACCAATAATTATTGCTGCAAATAAAGCAGATCTTTGTCAAGATCTTGATATTCTTAAAAAAATTTCAGAACCTGTAATCCCTTGTAGTGCTGAAACTGAATTACTTTTACGAAAAGCATCAAAAGCAGGAATTGTGAATTATTCTTCTGGAGATGAAGGTTTTGAAATTATTGAAGGAAAAGAAATTCTACCTCCTCAGCAAAAAGCACTAGATTTGGTAAAGTCTGTGTTTTCTAAAATTCAATCCACTGGAATTCAAAAAATTCTAAACACTGCTGTTTTTGATTCTTTAAAATTTATTGTTGTGTATCCTGTAGAAGATGAAACTAAATTAACCAACAAAGATGGCGTCATTTTACCTGACACAAAATTACTTCCACAAGATTCTACTGCAAAAGATTTAGCAGGTTTAATTCACGCAGATATTGCTAAGGGATTCTTACATGCAATTGACTGTAAAACCAAACAAAGAATCAGTGGTGATCAGAAACTAAAAAGTGGTGATGTGATCAAAATTATATCTACATTAAGTAGGGGATAGTATGCTCGGTTTAGGGATTGAAAGTACAGCTCATACATTTTCTTGTGCTATAATTGAAAAAAAAGGAAAGAAAGGAAAGATTCTTTCTGATGTTAGAAAAATTTATCATCCTGCAAAGGGAGAAGGAATTCATCCTAGAGAAGCATCACGTCATCATATTGAGAATAGTTCTTCAGTGTTGTCTGAATGTCTTAGAGAGGCAAACACTACAATCAAAGATCTGGATCTAATTTCTTATGCTGCAGGTCCAGGATTAGGCCCATGTTTACGCGTTGGAGCCGTTGTTGCAAGATCTTTAGCTTCTTTTTATAAAATACCAATTTATCCTGTCAATCACGCAATTGGTCACATTGAATTAGGAAAACTACTTACAGGTGCAACCAATCCTTTGGTACTTTTAGTATCTGGAGGACATACTATGCTTCTGGCATTTCTTAATAAACAGTGGAGAGTTTTTGGTGAAACTTTAGATATTACATTGGGTCAACTACTCGATCAATTTGGAAGATCTATTGGGTTTGCTTCTCCATGTGGTAAAAATATAGAAGAGTTAGCATCCACATCTTCAAATTATATCATGTTACCATATTCAGTAAAAGGAAACGATGTTTCTTTTTCAGGTTTATTGTCTGCAACAAAATCTATTGTAAAGAAAAGTAAAGTTGATGCATGTTATTCACTTCAAGAAACTGCTTTTGCAATGATTAGTGAGGTTGTAGAGCGTGCATTGTCATTTACGCGTAAAAAAGAATTGATGATAGTGGGTGGTGTAGCAGCAAACAAAAGATTATCTGAAATGCTTCAAGATGTATGTAAACGACATGGATGCAAATTCTTTGTAGTTCCGCTACGATATACCGGAGATTGTGGAAGTCAAATATGCTGGACTGGACTTTTAGAATCCCAAGTCAAGCAAGGCGCTTTACTAAAAGATACCTTGATTACACAATCTTGGCGATTAGATTCAGTTAAAATAAATTATTGATTTTTGTTGTTATTAATTGCTTCATCAATACTTTTGAGCCAACCTTTTGTACTGAAAACTCCAAACTTGTAAATTTCTTCACCTTTACTTGTCTTTGCCGTAAAACATACTTTTTTTATTAGTAATCCCTCCTTCCATGTTTTGACTACATCGTCTAATGAAACATCAAGTATTGTATCCCCAAAATGTTTAGAAAAATCCATTATTCTTGCCCTAGTTTTATCAAATGCTAATCTCTTGTTTGTTAATGTTAGAATTCCTGAACCTAAATTGTCCTCATTACAATCTTCTTGTTTTATTCTCTTTTCTCCTTCTTCCATGATTAATTTTTATTGAATTCCTTTGGATATAATGTTAATGAAATTAATAAAAAAAGGAGCAGAAGCTGACATATATCAAACTAAATGGAACAATTCTAAAGCAATTCTTAAAATTAGAAAGAAAAAAAATTATCGCAACCCTTCTCTTGATTTAAAAATTCGTAAACAAAGAACAATAAAAGAATCTCAAATAATATCTCAAGTAAAGTTGTTTGGAATTCCTACACCTCTTGTTTACTTTGTAAACTTAAAAAAAGCCTTAATTATAATGCAAGAAATTCCTGGAAAAACAATTCATGATTTACCTGAATTAAAAATTATTGAATTATCAAAAGAAATAGGAAAATTAGTTGGAATGCTGCACAAAAATGGAGTGATACATGGAGATTTAACAACATCCAACTTTATCTTATTCCAAAAAACTGTTTTTGTAATTGATTTTGGATTATCTCAAAATACAATAAAACCCGAAGATTATGCAGTTGATTTGAGACTAATCAAAGAAATTCTTAACAGTGCCCATGCAAAAATCATGGAACCTGCTTGGAACAACTTTCTAATTGGTTACAGATCTATTGTTGGAAATGCAAATTACGTTAAAATTACAAAACTAGTTTCAGACATAGAAAGTCGTGGTAGGTATGCAGCCGTCATTTGATCTATTTTTTGTATCCTCAAATAATCACAAATACCAAGAGGTAAAAAAGATTTTAGATTCCTTTGGGATAAATCTTGGTTTTTTCAAATTTGACTTGGAAGAGATTCAATCAAATTCACTTATAGATATTGCATCCAAAAAAGCAAAGGATGCATTTTCCAAATGCAAAAAACCTGTAATAATTGAAGATGATGGCCTATTCATTAATTCACTTGATGGATTTCCAGGTCCATATTCATCATATGTTTTCAAAACAATTGGAAACATAGGAATTCTCAATCTCTTAAAAAATAACAGAAAGGCAAAGTTTGTTTCTATTATTAGTTATTGTGACAAAAAAATACTACTATCCTTTGATGCAAAACTTGATGGTACTATATCCCACTCACAAAAAGGAAAAAGTTGGGGATATGATCCAATCTTTATACCAAAAAATACTAGGGAAACATTTGCTGAAATGAATAACAAAAATGAATTGTCACATAGATACAAAGCGCTAAAAAAATTTTCTAATTGGTATTTACACAAGTAGAAATTAAACGATCAATTAATCGTTCATTATTTTGTAAAACTGAAATTCTTGAAACAAAACTTTCATCCATTATTGAAAATATCTTACTTTGTTTTACGATCTGTTCACTAAAATTTCTTATTTCTTCCATTTCTAACATATTAGAATGTTCTAATCTGTTAGTTGAACGACCAATATGCATGTATGATTTTATTTCAATAAAGTGTGGACTTGCTTTTCTAACCATTTCTGCAAATACTGGAATCATTTCTTTTTTGTCATTATAGCCTCTAATCAGAGTAATTCTTAGAACCGTTCTTGTATTCAAATGCTTCAACATGGCAAGAGTTCTATTCCATCTTTCCCATGAATCATCATATTTTGGCCTGTTTATTCTCATAAATGATTCATAGTCTGCAGCATTAGTTGATAAATACAATTGTGTTGGTAATGCATCTTCATCTTGTAGTCTTTGAATCATATCTGGTTCTTGTCCATTAGTCACCAGAAAAGTTGATTTTGTTGCTTTAAGTGAGTGTAAATATTTGATCAGTTCTGGTAACTTTGGATACATTGTTGGTTCACCAGAAAGTGAAATTGAATAATGACTAGGTAATAATGATTCATCTAATCTCTGTTTATCGTTTCTTGAATCTCCAAAATATCCATTGATCAGTTCTTTTCTTTCAACCATCAATTTTGTTAGTATCTCTTTGGGCTCTGCAACTTGTTTTGGATCCATTTTTAATGAATCATAAAATTCCATTGGTCTCCAACAATATACACAACGATTCTCACAAAACATTCCAGCTGGGGAAAACTCCATGCATCTATGAGTTGAAATTCCATAAAACTTGTGTTTATAGCAATTTCCTTCATGTTTGAATGATTTTTTTGTCCAATGACATAGTGCTACTGTAGAGTGATCAGCAACTCCATACTTTGCTTTTTTTAACTGCTTAACTATTACAGGTTTGATCTGAAGTAACCGATCCTCTTCTTCAACTGTCTCATCAGAACAACTCATAATTCAAATCTTATTTTGTTTTACTTAAGTTGATCGAGTTTTTTCTTTAATATGAAAACCTTTTTTTAACTGTTACAATTTTGCGTTAATTTTAGAGTGGGGTTTAATAACTGGATCCGCAAAGTAATTTTAGCATTGAAAAAAATACATTTTTTACCATTCTTGGTATTATTAATAACTACCTTAACTAGTATGCCTCTCAACTACACTTTTGCTGCTGACGACGCAAAAGACTTTGTTGATTCTGATGGTGACGGAATAGCAGACCCTTTTGATGTTTGTCCTAATCAACCCGAAACTTACAATGGATTTGCTGATAATGACGGTTGTCCTGATTCAACACCATCATTAACTGGTGCATTAAGTGATCAAGATGGTGATGGAATACCAGATGCTATTGATGCATGTCCAAACGAACCTGAAAGATACAACGGCTTCCAAGACGAAGACGGCTGTCCAGATATTCCTCCTTATACTAGTGATACTGATTCAGACCTTGATGGTATTCCAGATAGTATCGATCAGTGTCCACAAGTAAAAGAAACTTACAACAAATTCCAAGACGAAGACGGCTGTCCTGATTTTATAGCAGATAATAAAGGAGCTCCGGATTCAGACAATGATGGAATTAATGATTACAAAGATCATTGTCCAACCCAACCAGAGACCTATAATGGAATTCTTGATTTAGATGGCTGTCCAGATAATTATATCCCCACAACTGATCGTGACTCAGACGGAATACCAGATGTTATTGATGCATGTCCACTAGAACCAGAAACCTACAACAAATTCCAAGACGAAGACGGCTGTCCAGATTCTATAATAGAATCATTTGTAGTTGACTCTGACAACGATGGCATTATTGATATCTATGATGATTGTCCTCTAGTTGCTGAAAATTATAATGGATTCCAAGACGAAGACGGCTGTCCAGATATTGATGATACACAGCCTGATTCTGATGGTGATGGTGTTCCAGATGTGATGGATATGTGTCCAGAACAAAGCGAAACTTGGAACAGATATGTTGACTATGACGGCTGTCCAGATGTCTTGCCAACTGGAAATATTATAATTGATTCTGATGGAGATGGATACCCGGATGCCACTGATTCTTGTCCAACAAGTCCAGAAACTTGGAATAAATATCTAGATTGGGATGGTTGTCCAGACACTATTCCAAAACAATAGAGATTTGCCAATGATGATCTAGATGGCATCATTAATGACAAAGACTTGTGTCCTCTGGAACCTGAGGATTATGATGGTGACAGACGAAGACGGCTGTCCTGATCCACAAACATCCTTTTCTTAATCTCAAAATTATAAAAGAAACTATTTAATGTAAGACTTGATAAATATTTGATAATAACGGAGTCAGGAGAATGAAAAAACACTATATTTTAGGATTTTTGCTTTTACTTACCTCTACTATTGGAATGTTGTCAAGTAGCGTTTATGCTATTGAAGCAATTGATTCTGATAGAGATGGTGTACCTGATGATGTAGATTTTTGTCCTCATCTTTTAGAAGATTATGAGGGTATCATTGATGGCTGTCCATCAAGCTTTGTTACATGGTATGATACTGACTATGATGGAATACAAGATCATCTTGATGATTGTCCAACTGTAAAGGAAACCTACAACAAATTCCAAGACGAGGACGGCTGTCCTGACTTGTCACCTGTTAACGGAAAAGGTATTGCTGATACTGATGGTGATGGAATTGTTGATTACTTGGATTTGTGTCCAACCCAACCAGAGACATTCAATGGTATTGATGATAAAGACGGCTGTCCTGATGATGCCTCTACTTCAAGAGATAGTGATCAAGATGGAATTTCTGACACTTTGGATGCATGTCCACTAGAACCTGAAACATACAACAAATTCCAAGACGAGGACGGCTGTCCTGACTTGTCACCTGTTAACGGAAAAGGTATTGCTGATACTGATGGTGATGGAATCAATGATTATGTAGACTTGTGTCCAACCCAACCAGAGACATTCAATGGATTTCTAGATACGGACGGCTGTCCAGATTCATTTGGTTATGGTGACCGAGATAGAGATGGAGTTCCAGATAATGTAGATGAATGTCCACTAAGTCCAGAAACTTATAACAGATTCCAAGACGAAGACGGCTGTCCAGATAATTAACACAAACTTTTTTGTACAAATTTTTGATATGGTAAATATATTCAAGTTGTAAAATTATCTCATGCTTCCAAAATTTTCTAGTAGAGCATTTTTTGCTCCTATGGCAGGAGTGAGTGATCCTGCACTTCGATTACAATGTAAGCAAAGGGGAGCCGGACTTGTTGTTACTGAATTTACTAATATTCATAGTATTATTGCAAAAGAAAAACAACTTGAAGAAAATACTAAAACAATACAAGAATTTATTGAATATTCAGAACAAGAACGTCCTATTTCAGTTCAGTTATTTGGTTCTGATCTTTTTGCATTAGAAAAAGCTGCAAAGATTGTAGAGCCTTATTTTGATATTATTGACTATAATATGGGATGTCCTGCACCACATATTACTCAACAAATGGCAGGTGGTGCACTTCTACAAGAAGTTAATCTAACTCAACAAATATTTAGCACTCTTGTTAATGCTGTAAAAAAACCTGTAACCCTGAAAATTCGCTCTGGGGTAACAGATGCTAGTAAATTTCTATTTAGGGAAATTGCTGAAATTGCAGAAGATGAAGGAATTCAGATGATTACTCTTCATCCCAGAACCGTTAGTCAAGGTTATTCTGGAAATGCAGATTGGGCGATGATTAAAGAACTCAAAGAAATATCAAACATTCCAATTGTTGGAAATGGAGATATTGTAACTCCTGAAGATGCTAAAACTATGCTTGATGAGACTGGTTGTGATTATGTGATGATTGGTCGTGGCGCAATGGGAAACCCATTCTTATTCGAACAAATAAACGACTATCTTAAAACTAACTCTTACAATGAATACTCTTTCAAAGACAGATTGGATTCATTTTTTGATTATTTGCATCTTACAAATCAATACAAAATCAAATTTACTAATATCAAGAGTCAAGCAATCCGATTTACAAAAGGCATGAAAGGAGGATCTAAATTACGTTCAAAAATTACTTTTTCAAAAAATATTGAAGAACTTGAAAAAATTATGAATGATGCATATACCTCATCTTAGAAATTTATTAAATTGTTGCATATGACTTTACATTTGTTTATGATTTAATCAAAATTGACATTGAATTTTTAAGCAAACTAGACTATTCTTATATATTTCAAGATGGCATTTTATGTATGAAAATAGGAATTGAGTCATAATTGGCAACAGCTTATGTTCTCATAAACTGTGAGCTAGGTTCTGAAGAAGCAGTAATATCGGAACTAAAATCAATTGAAGGAGTTGCTGAAGTACATGGTACATTTGGTGCATATGATATCTTGGCTAAAGTAAAATCAGACAAAGTAGAGGCACTACGTGAGACTATTACTTGGAAGATAAGAAAAATTCCAAAAATCAGATCAACTCTGACATTAATGGGAATTGAAGGACAAGAATAATTCTTCAAAATCCTTTGCTTTTATACTCAGATTGTAACATAATATTATCCCTTCAAAAAATATGTCCCCCAAAGGGATAACACACTGAGAGGAAATAGTCACTCCTCTTAGTAGTATTAATCAAATGATTATGTGTTCTTTAATTTGATAAAATAAAATGATTAGAGGGCTTCAGAACCACTCTTTTTCGATGCGATATTCATCACGCTCTCGAGATTGGATACAACTATAATTCCATCTCCACTTTTTCCAGTACCCGCAGCATCTGCAATTGCTGAGATTATTGATTCAACTTTATCGTCTTCTACTATTGTAGTTACAGTTGAAACCTTATTGTATTCAGCCTCAATGGTTCCTGTTCCTCTTCCTGATCTAATAGTATGTCTTTTTCCAGAACCGCGTCCATCTCCATCTAATATGGTAAAACCTCCTACCTTATCTTTAATTGCCTCAGAAACCGCAGATACCTTTTCTGTTTGTACGGTTGCTTCAATTCGTTTCATTTTCATTTCTTTTTTACTATTGTTTAAAAAAGATCATATGTTTTTATTCTAATTTTATGATACAATAGAGTAATTAGTTATTGTATTATTCTCTGACCTTTTTAGTATAGAAAAAAAGGAAGATTATGAAAAGTGATGAAAAAAGATCTCATAGACTAAACTATCTTTTGAAGTATTATTTGCTCAACCCTAAAGAAAATGATCTCTATCAAAGAGCCAAACAAATGGGTGTATCTGATTCTACTGCAAAAGATTACATCCGAACAGTCATTATACAAGCACAAAAAACCTATTCAAAATATATTTGACAATTCGTTCAGAAAATTGAGTTAAACCCGTTTTTTCTTAAAAAGAAATCATTAGTAATCTTAAACAAGGTATTCATAAATAATTAAAGGAGAGAAAACACACATGACTAATTCATTGCTTGATGATGTAAGGGCTCTTTTAGACAAGGACTTTGGAGATGACAGAATTTTAAAGCAAATTTGTAGGGCGTGTGAAAACGATGAAGTCATTAGCAATTATGAGAGAAATTATGTTAGAAAATTAGCAGAAAAATATCTAGGAAGAAGACCAGAGGTTGTTCAAACCCAAACATCTATTGAAGAAGAACTAACAGTTCCAGATATTGTTATCCCAGAAACTCCACCTGTTAAAAAAATTCCAAGATTTCAACCTCCTCCTCCTCGAAAATCATCTTCTAATTTAAAAAATTCCAAATTAATATTAGGCATTGGTGGTGTTGCTTTGGTAATAATTATTGCAGTAGCTGCTTCATTTAGTGGTATTTCTGATGTAACCCAAACACCAACTAATTCAATTTCAGATACATTATCAATTCAAACTGATTTGTCATCATATAACAAAAAAGATATTATTTCAATAAGTGGCATGTCTGACACTTCTAGAACTGTGAATCTCTCAATTGAAAATAAAAACAAAGAACTTGTATGGACAGAACAAGTTTCTCTAAAAAGTGATGGAAGATATTCAACATTAGCTATTGCTGGAGGTCCAGGATGGGAAAATTCTGGTACTTATACAATCAACGTAGATAATGGTGTAGAAATGAAATCTAACACATTTTCATTTACTACATAATTATTTCAAATTCTTTCCAATGAGAATCAACTATATCTCTAAGTTTCTCTACACTAATTTCTTCCATATATTCACGATAAACTATGAATCTGTTTTGCCTACCTGAATCTTTACCATAAATATCGTTGGTATTTTTTGGAATCGCTCCTGATTTCCACTGAGCCATCTCAAAAATCCATATTGTTGAATCTGGATTTGAAAAATCAATGTCATCACATCCTACAATGTAAAGAAAACATTTTGTTGATTGGTTCAACTTTTCATGTAATTTTTCATATGCTATCATTTGGCCTTTTGGAATGTTGATCTTATCATTATGAAATCCCTTGAACTCCAAGATTACAAAACCTCCCCTGTGTTCAATAAGCCAATCTATATCGGTTCCACCTGAGGCTATCATTCCATGAACAATTAGATTGCCTAAGACCTCTCTTCCACGAGTAAATTCTGACTCGTCAAAAATTTGATATTTCGCCATTGGGCTTTTACGAATAATTCGTTTAGAATTATGATCAGAATGAATTGGACTCTCCTTTTTGTATATGGTATCAATCAATTCATCTGTTTCATTTACCATAATTCTGGAATTTTTAACTTGATGATAAGAGAGTTTGTGAAATTTAGTAAAGTCAAACTATTTTTCTGATTTATCTATAAAAAAATTCTCCCCCAACCCCTTTATACAAAATAAAATATTCATTTGGATTTTTCCTCTCTTTTCTGGCGTTCAAAGCATCTTGATATATCTCAAAATGCTTAACTAGGTACAATTGATTTCCAGAGTCTGCAAAATAATCAATTCCAACTAAATCAAACCCTGCTTCAGGAGTCAGATTGATCTTTTCTTTTTCAAAGATATCTTTAGTCAACTTTATCCTAAAAATTCGAGTTAGTCTAATGGCGTCCTATCCACTGATAACGATATTCTTCATCAATGATATCTGTTACCATCTCATTGTTTTTGATTTTTGTTTTAGGTAAATCTACATCAAAGAATCCTAATTGACCCTTATATGGAATTGAAATTCTAAATGATTTTGCATTTTTTAACATAAATCCAAAAGTTCTATCATAAAAATTTTTTGAGGCTAAATGAAATTTTTGATCTGCTTTTATTTCCTTGTTTGAATTATATTTTTTTACATTATAAAGTTCTGCTTTACCAATAATTGCACCTGTAACTAATTTTTGATTTATTTTTAATCTCTTACAATCTTCAGTTCTTATTTTAATTGGAGCATGGATCAAAAATTCTCCACGGAAATTTGTATTCCATTTTCTCAATTCAATAATTTTTTTACCTGAAATTATTAAATCTGCAAATGGTTGAGATATTGAAAGACATTTCAAGATAATCTTCTTTGTTTCCAATCATCTTAAAAAATTTGTTTTTGATTCTTTAAATTTACACTTTTAAGATATTAATTACTTTACTTGGAATATCATTTAGTCTACTTACAGCCAAGGTTTTTTCATATCCCAAATGCCTGAGGTTATTTGCTATAGTAGTAGCTCTTACTGTATTTGGACCAAAACCCAAAGCCACCATATTGATGCCTAATCTTTTGAATGATTTTGTCATTTTTCTAACAGCATCAGGATCTGACGGTTCACCATCTGTTAATGTCAAAAAAATATCTGGTCTCTTTGATTGTAAAATTGGAAACATTTTATCATATATCTCTGCTAGTGGAGTTGATCCATTGGCAATAATTTGTGCTAATCGTTTTGCAGTAATGCTATTCCATTTAATATTATCTGGTTTAATAGACCAACAAACAATTGATCTATTTTGAGTACTAAATGCATATACTGCAAATTTTACTTTAAGATAAGCTAAAACTTCACAAAGTGCTAGAGTTGCTTTTTTGTATTCTAAAGCATCTGATGCAATGCTTGATGAATGATCCAATAAGATTACAATTTTGGTTTTGATTGATTTGTTTACATCTATAAAAAATGGTTCATGACCTTCAATGTAACTTTCTTCATCAAATTCGTCTCCAGATCTTTGGTGTTGTTCTTTCCATCCATATTTCCATTCCTTAAATTTTATTTTCAATCCATTAATTAAACTCATATCATAGATTGCTGTTTCATTAACATTTTTTGTAGATGGAATTTGAATTCCTATTGCTTCTGGGATTAATCCCTTATTTTCCATTTTTTTGTTTTCGTCTAGTATTACCTTATACTCATCATATACATTATCTCCTCTTAGTACAGCTGTAGAATCAACTGAACTAAAATCCCCCTCTTTGTTTTTAGAAATTATTTTTAAAATCTTTAACAGTTCTTTTTCAGACAATATCATTCCAGCTTTCATAAAGGGTAGAGATACTGGTATTGTAAGAAGCGAATCAATATCTAAAATCTTAACGATCTCACTTACATTTTTTTCAAGCCAGTCTGTATCATAATTTTCATCAATACCTTTGTTAACAATTTTTTTTGCAAATGCAGTTGCTTTTTTTATTTTTTCAAAATGACTAGATTGAATTTCTCCTTTAATTGCTCCAAACATGAAATATTGATAAAATGCCTCTACAATCCTTGCTTTCCCATAAACTGTGTTAAGTTGAGGTCTTGCTACAAGCATGTAGGCGTAATTGAAGATTATTTCATCATCCATTCCTTTCCAAATTTTCCTACCTAATTGTTCAATTCTTTGTGTTTCCATTGTATTGAGAATAAATCCAAATGCATGATCATTACTGAGAATTTTTTTACAAAATTTTATTCTCATTGCTTCATACCATAATGACGTTCTGAATTGACGATATTTTTGAAAATTATCCCCAATTCTTTTTTCTAGCGGTGTTAAGACTACTTTATTTTCACTAAGTCGTGTTTTTGTTTCCATCTTATCTGAAATTTCTATAACCGTCTTATCTTTTCCAGACCATCTTCTTACAAGAAAGGTAGCAATCTCTACTATGGATTCATTTTTAAATTGAATTTCTTGCATTTAATTACCAAACATTGATGTAATGATGTCACTTACTTTTTGGTATTCTATGTTTCCCCATTGAGTGTAAACGTTTCCAAAAACAAACTTTACTGTTTCTTTTGTAGACATTCCTTTATCTAACAATTTTCCGAATGCAATAGTTTCTCTTAAGCTAGGCGAATAAAATAACTCTTCAACTGCAGCAGCTTGCCTTAAAGTATTTGCCAATTTTATTGCTTGAATAATTTCTGATTCGTGTTCTCCAGAAACATGTCTTTTTATAATTTCTAATTCTATATTTTCTGGTGGATAATCTAATTTAATTCGTACTGGAAATCTACTCAGTATCTGTGGTGGGAGTTCTTTTGTTCCAGTATGTGTTAATGGATTTATAGTTGCAATTACATACCAATTTTCATTTGCTTTGATCACTTCCCCTGTTGATTCCTTTAATCCAATTTGTCGTCTATCGTCTAATGCTTCATCAAGTCTGAGTAAAACATCTGCTTCAGCTGCATTAATTTCGTCCAAGTAAAGCATGTCTCCCTCTTTCATTGATTTTACCAAAATCCCTTCATCAAAACTTACAGTTCCATCTGTCAGTGTTTTTGTGCCAATAAGATGACTTTCTCTAGTCCTAAGGCTGAAATTTATGGATTGTAGATTCACATTCTTGTGTTTTGCAAAATCTCTAACCAAGGCCGTCTTTCCAGTTCCCTTTGGTCCTATAATGAGCACAAAAAGATTTGCTTCATATGCCTTATTCAGAATATTAATTGAATCATTCCAATCCAAATATTGTACTTCTTCCAAAGTACGTTTTCATTGTTTTCAACAATATTTAATATTAGATCTAATTCCCAAATGCTTCGACTTTTGACATACGATTGATACCTTTTTGTACATTTGAAACTATACTACACCATGCGTAAAGTAGACCCAATCTTCAAAGATGAAGCATGGGATAACTTTGTTTCAGCAATTAACAATGAAAAAACTTTGGAAAACTATGTTAGATCACTAAATGAATTCATGAGATTTCATAATCTTAGAAGCTATGATGAATTCATCAAAGTACCTGTACACCAAATCCAAAACTTCCTAAAAGAATGGATCAACCATTTGAAATCAAAGAATCTACGTGGAAATCAATCTACAAAAATGCAAATGAATACGTCTATGAGGCGTTTTACGAAGTTCCTTTGGATCTAATAGAACCTATTGTCAAAAGAATAAAGGAAGGAATCCAATTCAACTATATTTTCTCAAAATCTGCAGTTATACCCAAAGGTAGAAAGGATCTGCTACAAAAACTTGGTTTTGATAAATTGATTGAAAAGGGTTTGGTTGAAAGAAAGATGAGGGATACTGTATTGACTGTTGTTGTTCTTAATGAAAAAGAAGCCTGTGTTTTATTTCCAAACCGTAAGGGTGAAGCAGACATAAGTGAAATGTTCTATGGAGACGATCCAATGTTTCATGAATGGTGTCTTGATTACTTTAGATACTGTTGGTATGGCTCTGATGTTTTTCAAGAAAGTAAATTAGAAGAATGAACCTTGAATGGTACATCTAACATGTATTAGATGAATAATATTTTATAATTTGTTTTTTTGAAGATGTACTATAGTAAACATGTGAGCAATTAAAAAAAGAGGTACCAAAAATGTTGGAATTAGAACTAAAAGCGTATTTAACATGATTACCCTCATTAAAGAACATATTTCCTATTCTTGATGATGAGAGAAGGATAAGAATTAAAAAAAATAAAAACTAAATTAAAAAAATTTAGTTTTCTTTTTGTTTTTTATTTTTTTCTCATTTTTGTGGAGGTGGTTGTTGATGATGTATTTTTTCTGGTTGGATTTTCAATATTATTCTCTGTTCATCTGGAGAACGAAAGGGGTATTTTTCCACACCAAAATATTTCTTGGCTAGTTTGTCAATATGCTCATCTGCACCTTCTTCCGTAATGTCTATTACTTTTCCTCGTATTGATACCATGTTGTAAGGATTTTCTTGGTCATAAATTGAAAGTGCTACCCGATTATCTCGTCTGATATTTTTTTCTTTCACCCTTCCTCTTGCGGTGTTTATCAAAATGGTATTTCCATCCAGATCAACCCACGTTGGAGCAACATGAGGAGAACCATCATTCATCAAGGTTGCAAAAGAGGCAAAGTTTTTTCCTTGAATTAATTTTGCAACTTCAGTACTAATTGTCGTTTGAGTCATAATTTATCTAACCAATTCCTCAATTTTAGGTTTAGCAAGAAAATTTTAAAACTGAAATTGATATTCAGCAATCGAGTCTGAGGATTAAAATCATTTAGTAGATTCCTTTATGAACTCCACATTATTTAATTTCAATGACTCATGGTGTGGTATCTAATAGTTATCCCAATTGTTATAGCAATAATCATCAAACTGGTCATTCCATATATCCAGAAAAATCATATTGATAATACTGTGATTTGTGGGATTTGTAGTGGTAAATATAACAAAAAACTAAGAGGCTGTCCTCGTTGTGGTGTTGGTAGTAAATAAGAAAACATTCGGAGAAAAAGAAAATGAAAACTAAAATAATTGTAGCAATAATAGTTGGAATTGTAATCTCTGGAAGTTTTGCATTTGTTTATGCACAAATGTATGATTGCATGTATCCTCCATCTTGGATGAAACTTCCAAGACCATCAGGATTCGTAAACTTGCCAGATTGTCTAGAGAAATATTGGACAGGCACACTTCCAGACTATCCTACTTGGGAAGAATATCTTGAATCAAAAGCAACCAAACCTGAAGGTGGAAATCCAAAACTAGCAGAATTAAATGAATCAGGTGGATTCATGCCTAAAATTTGATTTAATCAGTAATTTTTCAAAGATTTCTCTAATTTCAAAAGTAAGTTTTTGTATCAATCATGTGCCAAATGTTTCTATATTTTGAAACTTGATACTACTATGTACCCATACAGAAGCTCAGAGCCTCATGAAATTTAGCTCGCTGAAAATTAGTAAATTGCTCATCTTTAAACTCAATTGCAAATTTTTTCATTTCTTCACATGTCCAATCTTTCCAAATTCTAGGGTTTGCAACATTCTCATCAAACCAATTAATTACAAAAACGAGAAAAATTGCTGTACTAAAAATTAGTATTACAATGATAGTTAATTTCTTTCCTTGTAGGTTTAGTTTCAAATCATATTAACAATATTTTTGCTTCTTAAAAGGTAAATTACCATTCCTATTCCAGAACTTAACACAACAACTGAAAGTAAACCAAACTCTGGCACAACCTCATATGGAATTATTATCTCCAAGGGTGAAGGAATTGTAACTATTGTTTCCAAACCAGAATCTTCTACTAGATTAGAAAATTCTTGCATCTGTTGAGGATTACCATGCATTGGAATAACAACATAGGGATTTGTTGCTTTTGTCATTTCAAATGCATCTTGCGGGGATGCAGTTGGGGAAGGGCTTCCAGTTGGAACTATTGCTACATGAACTCTTGGTTCAATGTTCTTTAAATCATCCACAAATCCAGAATCAGAACCATGAAATATTCTAAATCCATCAAACTCTATTACATAGATCAATGGAGTTTTAGTTGAATGTTCAGCTGCAAATGCATCAACAGTAATTCCAGAGATAGTTTTTTGCTCATTTGGTTCGATTTGGACGAGCTTGTCTTTAGGTATTTTATCAATTAACATAAGTGCTGAAGTTGGATCTGCAATGATAAAGGAACTAGTTTTAGTTTGCATTGCTATGGTGGTTTCAGGATCAAAGTGATCTCCATGATCATGAGTTATGAAAATTGCATCTAGTCTATCCAACGAATCGATATCGTCTATGAGTAAGCTTGATGGATCTATTGCGATAGCATAGTTGCTGGTTCTTAAAAGAAAGCCTGCTGAAGCATACCCTTCCAATGAGCCCTTTTGATGATTTCCCAACCACATTATAGCTAGCTCACCAGATTGAATATCATAGTTAAGGAGATTAGTAGTGGCATCTGACATTTCTTCAGCAGAGGTGGAAGTGATACCAATCATTAAACCAAAAATTATGATAGCAATTGGAATGAAAATTTTCATAGTCTATTTAGATTCTAATCAAATAAGAAATTTTGTTAATAGTTTGTATCAAATGTAAAAAAATAACGTATCTGGTCCCTTAGATTCATTAACTGCATTCATTTTTATCCCCAATTTGGTAGGTGAATCCCCGTAGATTTGAGCCTAGAATTTGATTTAATTAGTAATTTTCAAAGATTTCTTTAATTTCAAAAGTGAATCGTTGTATCAATCATGTACCAAATGCTTCGACTTTTGTAAATGCTTCATCAAGTCTTTTATGTAATGTCTTTTTCCATTCATCAAAATCAGAAGGATCTTTTGGATAATTGTTGTAATGTTCAACTAACCATTGGTTTTGTTCTGATGTGTATCTTAGTGCTTTTGCAACTGTCTTATTCATCACACCTCTGATCATCATTCCAATCCTTCCTAATCCTGAAAAGTCTGGATGTTCACCCTTGCTAATTGATTCAACATCCATATTTCCCAAAAAGTGTTTCATTCCATAACTAATTTGCTCATTAGTCATTTGTTGTATTAATCCTCTAAAAAGTTCAAGACCTGCAGTTTTGTATCCATATTCTTTGATAAAGTCAATATTGTATTGCCAAAGACTTGTTTCTGAAACATCATTTGCTTCTATTGCTTGAGATATATTATTTCCAATAATTGCCCCTGCAATTAATGCTGGTCCTATTCCGCCTGCATCAATTGCTTTGGGCATCCATGCAGAATCTCCAACTAACATGTATCCGCCAGATGTCATGCAATCATTTTGCCTTCTAACTGAAACTTGGAAAATTCCAGAATTATTGTTGATGTCTTCAGGATCTTCTGATAATCTTGGATTTTTGATTGCTTTGTTTCTTTTAAGATATTCTTTCATTAATGATTCCACATTATCTTTCTTACCTAATCTCTTGTTTCTTTTATCTAAAAATGATTTTTCAATTCCTAAACCAATGTTAACTTTGTTATCTGCTTTAGGAAACACCCATCCATATCCCCCAGGTGCAATATCTTGATCTAAATGAATTATACAATAATCAGGATCAAATTCTGTAAGATCTTTTTGTCCTTGATCAAAATACATGATGTATCTCCCTGTAGATTCCAAATCTCGTCTGTCGATTCTTTTTTCTACTTTTGTTGAGTTTTCAAGTCCATTTCTAAGCGTAGATGTAACTCCTAGCGCATCAATTACAATTTTCGATGTTTTCTTAAAGGGCTGTTTTGTTTTATTATCTATTCCTTGAATCCCTATTACTTGTTGACCATCGTAAATTAGGCAAGTAAGGTTAATCTCATACTCAAACTCAATTCCCATTTTCTTACACCTTTCATTTTGAATTTCAGGAAGCTTTTGACGATTTAACATGTAACCCTCTCCATCAAACGGAATTGATGTTTCTTTGTCTGGAGAATACGCCATTACACCTTTTACATCATGCTCAATTTCTGGTCTGGTCCATTTAACTTTAATTCTATTTGACATGAAATCAACTGCCTCTTTGGAACATGCATCGCCACATACCCAACCAGCTAATGATTTTCTACCTGGAAAAAATTCTGAATTTCTATCAACAACCAAAATCTTTAGGTTTTGATTTGAATAATAAGAAATAGACTGCGCTGTAATTGTACCTGCAAGACCTCCACCTGCAATTATAACATCATAATCTGTCACGATAATGAGGTTTGTCTATCCGTATTTAAAATAATAGCATGATAGATGTAAGGAATTCTTAAAATAAAATTTCATGAGCAATTCAAAAATGGGGTCGGTTCGTCGCGGCGTCTTCAAGGCTTTCGCTCAGACTGGAGCGGCTATTATTTCCTCATTCCCAAATTAAATAATTTTGTTATTCTTATTTAATCTAGTTAGCAATCTGAAAAATTTCTGTGAATGTTTCGACAGTATTTTTTTTGTTGTAAATAGGAGTGTAAATTTTTATTTTTATTGTTTCTTTTTCTCCAAAAGTAAGACTTCCTTTGATTAGTTCTTGTTTGTCTAATCTCATATGAAATCTAGAATCTATTGTTCTTTCTTCAATCTCTTCAATTAATTCATTGATTTGTTCAATAGATAACAATTTCAAAAGTTTTTTCATAAAATTTTGAGCAGCTTTTTTTACTATTTTTGCATTTAATATCATTATTGGATTATCAAAGTGTCCTTTGGTTTCATGAATTGTAAAATTTTCTTCTTTTAGATCTAGCAATTCTTCAAAAGATTGGAATATTCTTGAAATGTCTTCAGTTGCATGAATAATTACATCAATTGTTACTTCTATCTTATCAATCATGGTCGTAAAAGAATAATGCTAGTTGTTTATGCTTCAAGTAATATTGTTTCTTTGTCTGCAGTTCTAATGAGTTTTACTTTCTCAAGACCTACATGTCTTACTCTAATAACTTTCTTGAATGCTGCCATAATGTCTGAATTAATCTTACTATAACACGTGGCTTGGACAAATTGATCAACTGTCATATCTGGAACTGTTTTGTTAATTATGTCTCTTGCAATTAATCTAAGAGCATGTTTTCTAGATGTGTTTAGTTTTCTATGGGTTAGAGCAATTACTTTGATTCTAAATACATATCCATCTTTTGTTTTGATATCAATAATAAAATTAATTTTTGATGAACCGCGTCTAACTAAACTCCGCAAAAATTCTTTTGAATATTCAAATCTCTTAAAAATTGTTGATGCTTTATCACCATTAACCTTATCAATCTGAAAATACATTTTGAATTGGTGTTGTGAAGGATCTCCTTTTAGAATGTCATATAGTGTTACTTCTAAAACCCTACCTATTGCATTTTCATCATTTGTTATTGGAACATAAGCAATTGGGACAACATTAAATGATTCTGGTGCATTAACTGTAATCCAGCGTTTTTCTCTCCACTTGTCTTTTGTTCTACCTTTTCTTCGTGCCAATTATTAACGACCTTTAAATCCAAAATATAAGGGTATGTTACTAGATCTCTTTCTGATTTCCCATGTAACTCTGTAAAATCTGAGGAATTCTAATGTGCCCGTCTTTTGTTTGAAAATTTTCCATTATGGATACCAAAACTCTAGTTGTGGCAATTAGAGTGCTATTAAGCGTGTGCACGTATTGTGTATCTTCATTTGTCTTATCTCTAAACCTTATCTTCAATCTTCTTGCTTGATAGTCTAAGCAATTTGAACAAGAAACAATTTCTCTGTAGGCATTTTGTCCTGCCATCCATGCTTCAATATCATAAGTCTTTGCTGAAACTTTTCCCATGTCTCCCGATGAAAGTAGGATTACTTTGTGTGGAATTTCCAATTTCTGATAAAATTCTTCGGCAACCGATAACATTTTTTCATGCTCATTCCAAGAATCTTCTGGTCTTGAAAAAACAAACTGCTCAATTTTATCAAATTGATGTACTCTGAAAATTCCTTTTTGATCTCTTCCATGAGCACCTGCCTCTTTTCTAAAACATGGACTAATACCGGCATATCTTAAAGGTAGATCTTTCCCATCAATGATTTCTTTTGAGTGCATCGCTGCTATAGCATGTTCAGATGTCCCAATCATGTATAGATCTTCTTCTTCAATCTTGTAGATGACATCTTCAAAGTCCTCAGCAATCACTGCTCCCTCCATTGATTCTCGATTAATCATGTATGGTGGTTGAACAAGAGAATATTCTTTTTTTGCAAGAAAATCTAATGCATAATGAATTAGTGATTGATTCAATCTTACTAGATCATTTTTTAGATAATAGAATCTGGCTCCTGCAACCTTTGCAGCCCTTTCAAAGTCTACCAAATCTAAATTTTCAGAGATATCAATATGATCATTTATTTTAAAATCAAAATTTGGAATGTTTCCCCACCTTCTTATTTCTTTGTTAGTATTTTCATCTATTCCAATTGGAACTGATTCGTGAACCAAATTTGGAATTGTCAATGCCAATCTAGAATACTTATTTTCAATAGTTTCTTGTTCTGATTCCAATTTTGCAAGTTTATCTGAGACATTTTTCATATCTGCCAAAATTGATGATGCATCTTCCCCAGCCTTCTTTTTTTGCGAAATCTCCAAGGCTACTTGATTTTTCTTTTTTCTTAATTCATCGGTTTTAATTATAAATTCACGCCTTTTTTGATCAAATTCTATTAATGCATCTAAATCAAAATCTACAGACCTTACTTTGAGCATGTCTCGAATAATCTGTGGTTTTTCTTTGATTAATTTAGGATCTAACATTATTCAATTACCTTTAATGCAATCTGAATATGCTCCAACACTTCATCAATAGTTGCAATAAGCTGTTTCATGTTATCCTTACTTTCAAAATTAAAAACTAGTTTGTTATCAATATTTTCAACATAAAGACTCAATCCTTCTGGAAAATTTATATTATCAGGTTCGAGCGCATTTTTGACAGCTTCTGCTTTTTCTTTTGATATGTTATTGAGAACTACCTGCACTTGACACTTTAACGACATTTACTTCTAAATAATTAAGAAATTCATCTAATTTGTCTTTAGTTATTTTTGCCCCTGCAGCTGCTGCATGACCACCTCCAACACCATCAAATTTCTCAGCACCTATTCTCATTAGTTCACTAAGATTGATGTCAGATTTACAACTAAAGGATTTTCTTGATGAAAACTTTATTGTGTTTTCTTCTCCCTTGGTTCTCAAAATTACAATTTTTCCAGCATTTTTTGGCGATCCTGCAATTAATGATGAAATAGTTCCAGTCATTGTCTCTGGTACTATGTCTTCACCATTTACCATAACACAAGTTTCACTTTCTGTAATTCTCCATCTTTCATTTGATAAAATATTCATGTATT
>JACZTB010000016.1 GCA_022573895.1 Nitrososphaerota archaeon | reverse complement strand
AAAGTTAGCTTCGCCGGTGTAAACACCAAGATCCGTTTCTGAAAACTCGTAAGGATGCATCATCACCACAGCAAATCCATACTCTCTTAAGAAATCACGAGCTTCAGCAAATGTAATCTCGTTATCTACATTTGTCCAAACGTTTGTTTCTACATCCAGTATTGCCGTTTGAGTACTTGCAGGTAAATAATAAAGATCAGAATTTTCGAGTGCATAGGGAGGAGAATGTGTTAGATCTATATGCGCAGTATAATGCGTGAAACCTAGTTCTCGTAAAACTGTTATAGTATCGTTGTTAAACAGATTCTCTACTGCTGTAAAGGAAGTAGGTGTTACCCCCAAAGTATCTTGTATTATGTCATTCGTCTTTTGGAGAAGTTCCAACTGAATATTTTTGTCAAAGTTGATAAGAGGAGAATTATTCCAACTATGGCTTCCAATCTCAAATGTTTGAACAGGACGATTCATGTCATCCTTTATAAAATCAAGCATTGCTGGATCTTCCCCCCAAAACCCACCAATTATCCCCAAAGTTAGAGGAGCTCCTTTTTTCTGGAACACTTTCATGGTTTCAATTTGCGGTATATTGAGATAGTAATCTTGTACATCATCAAGCCTAAATGCTACACAATTACAGGTTTTCTGAGGACCTTGAGTTGTAGATTCCTGGCCAATTATTACAATAGTTGATTCTTTGCCAGTAATAGTTGAATTTGTCACTCCAATGACTATTGCTTCAGAATTGGTATCACTTGGTTGCTTAATTGCTTTAAATGAGTACTGACCAACCTTAAGGTTTGTAAAATGGGCCTCGCCTCTGTAACTGACAGAAGATTGATCAACTTTGTTGTTTTTAACATCATACAGTTCTACCACAAAACTTCCATCAGATTTGGTTACTTTCTGAGATGCATCTTTGTAAACTGATACAGTTATAAGCTTATCAACTATTTTGGGCCAAGATGTGTTTATTTGAATAACCCCTTGTAAGTTTGGAAAATATTTTATGTGTTTTGGAGATGTAAAAACAACACTCCCATCTATTATAACTTCAGCAACATAATAACCATCTATAGCATTGTTAGACTGCAACCAAAATCTCATTGTTTTTCCAGTAGTATCTGTAGTATCTTGAACCCATAGTTGTGTGTCATCTGAAAAAATAGATATTGTAGCACCAACTATAGCTGTTGAACCATCATTATACACTGCACGAAATATCATTCCACCTGATGTTGGAATAATTATTTCCATCTCTTCATTTCCATTTACATCTATTTTCTCAGAACCAGCAAGCATTCCATTAACATAAACCTCCACTTTATACTTATGTTCAAGTGGCAACGAGTCAATCATGATGGGGTTTGATTCAGGAAATCTAATCACTACAAAAGGATCCTTGTTATTATCTTGGTAAACTTTGAGAACTGCTGCATAGGTATCTATCTTATCGAATGTATTGTATCTAATTATAACATCAATTGATCCTGTATCCTCTTGAGCAAATGATAAGCTTGCACTTGATATGATAATAAAAAAAACTAGTAAACTAGGTAACAAAAATTTTAATTTATTTTTCATTGAATCCAATCCTTTTTGCACTTGTCCACTTTGCTTTTCTTTTAAAGAGCTGAGATATAGCTGCCCATAGTAAAATGAAATCAAGTAATTGTTTGTATCCAAAGTTGAAAAACACTGAATAAAGAATCAATTTTGGATCATCACCATCAAGCCTTACAGCCATAGCGTTAATTAGGTATTGAAGTACAATAAAGAATCCAAATGAGGTTATTACAAATAATGTATCACCTTCAATTAACGCTAAAATAGCTGAAGCTAAAACCACAAAACCAGTTATGGGCAAAACAATCATTGCAATTAACATGTATGGAAATGCTAATTTCTGTAAGTATCCAAAACGTGGATTTTTCAAGGCATCACGATGTTTTGCCACTACTTGTAAATTTCCCCTATACCACCTTATTCTTTGATTATAAAAATCTCGTATTGTATTAGGTGCTTCAGTGTATGCAACTGATTTTGTTGTTCCTCGCACAATCATTCCTGATTTTAGAATTTTAACTGTGGTATCAAAGTCTTCAACAATTGTTTCTTTATCGTATCCGCCAGTGTCAACTAGTACTGATTTTCTGAAACAGCCTAATGCTCCTGGAACAATTGTAATTGCTCCAAACAAATCAAATGCTCTTCTAGCAATTTGAATTCCAGCTACATATTCTAATGCTTGACACCATGTAATCCAATTTTTTTTATTTCTAACCTTTATGTTTCCAGCTACTGCTGCAATATCTTTCTCATTTTCAAAAACTCTAACAATTTCTTTTAATGAATTTCTTCCTGGTAATGTATCGGCATCTAATACTGCAATTAGTTCACCTTTGGCAAATGTTAGAGCCAAATTAAGTGCAGAAGCTTTTCCTCCATTTGTTTTATGTAATACTTTTACTCCTTTGTCTTGATATCTTTTTGCAATCTGTAATGTGTTATCTTTGCTACCATCATCAACTACAATGATATCTTTATTTGGATAATTAATTTCAAGAGTACTTTCTATTGTGTTGGCAATTACTTTTTCTTCATTGTATGCTGGAATAACTATTGTAACTAACGGTGTATGTGGTGTAGTGGGAAGATTGTCTTCTTTATTTTTACTATACACTGCTAATGGAATCATAAGTAGAGTACTCCAAAAAACTAATGTTAATCCCCATACTATGATTGCTCTATATCCAGACTCCCATGCAGTATAACCTTCATATGCAAGAATTCCGGACAAAGCAAATGGCAAGAAAAGCAAAAACATTGGAAATACTGCAGGAATTTTTCTACCTGTTCTAAATTTTTTCGTACCCCATTTTTTTGCATCTAATAATTGATAAAGTACTAGCCCTCCACCAAGAATCATTGCAACTAAACTAAATTCTCCAATTAACAGGTATGCCGCAGAGAATAGAAAAACGAACAATACTACAGCAAGTAAAATTAGGACCGGATCATGTTTTATCTTTAAAGATTGTCTATGAGATTCTAAAATTGTTTTTTTATTTGTAGATTTCTCTTTTTCTAGTATAGTTTTTGAATCTACGTTTTCTAAAATAATACTTTCTTGAGCTTCTTGTATTTTTCTTTTTTCTTTTTTAGGCTTTTTTTCAGGAATTATTTCGTAACAAGTTTCATGATACCAAAAATTTCTATGTCTAGTTGATTTTTCATTCATCTTTATTTCTTTGTTACATGTAGTACATTTTACTAAATCAGAAATTAGAGAAACTGATTTGTCTTTTTTTGGAATTTGTTGATGCTGGTAATCTGTTTTTTCTGTAATTTTTAATCCTGAAATTCTTTCAAGATATAATTTGTCTGAATTAATGATCTCCTTATTTTCTTCGATTCTTTTTAGAAGATATTGATTTCGTCCCCAATCACCTTTTGATTGTTCTATAGCTTCTGCTAGTATAGTTATCAGAAAATTTTTGTCCAATTTTTGTTATAATTGATGCATATTTTGTTATTATAGTAAATCAGTCATCAAAATTTTCTTTCCAGTCTATTTTTTTGAGCAAAATTATTTCAAACTTCTATAAAATGACCTGATTTTGATCTATTTTTGATCATAATTCAAATTTGATCTTTATTCAATCAGAAATTTTAAACGTTACTAAAATTCAAAAAGACCATTATGAATGAAAGAAAATGTTATGAGTGTGATGAAAAAGGATTTCAGGAATATGAAGGTAAACTTCGTTGTGAAAAACATCATTCAGAAGCAAAAAGGAAAGCTAGTATTGAATTTGAAAAAAGAGAAACACTCAAAAAATATGCGATAATTATTGTTGGTGTAATTGGGGTAGTAGTAGGATCTGTAGTAATTTATCAATTCGTTGCAAATTTTTAAGAATAAAAGGAATGTAGAATCTAATGTTTTACCTCATAATATGCAACTGAATGTGTAAATTGTCTGTTATAATCCACTTCTTGCCAGAATTTTTCTTCGTCAATTTCTTTTCCTTCTTCAATCCATAGGTTGAGAATTTTCTGCATAAACATTTGCGTAGTATCATCAATTTCAGGCCTACCCCCTGTCTCTTTTTCTATTCTGTCTCTTTCTTCTTTGAATTTTTTCAGTAATTCTTTAAGGTTCTTGCCGTTAATCTGAGCAGCTTTATCTCTTTTTGCAGTTTGTATGTCTTTTCTGAAATTTGATAAAAACCCCATAATATTACTATGAAACGTTTTTTAAAAAAGATCTTATTTTGGTAAGAAAATAGCTCACAAAAATCCTACTTGACAATGATAACCCAAACACAAAAAGAGTTTAAAATTGAAGGGTTTTTCATATAATGTTTTGAACACGTCCAATTTTCCCATTCTCTAATTCGACTTTAATTCCATGAGGATGAAAATTACTTAAAGTAAGAATTCTCTTAACTTTTCCTTCAGTTAATTTTCCTGTACGTTGATCTTGTTTTTGTATTATCTGAACACTTATTCCAATATTGATTTTGTCTTTTGTGGCATTCAATGATAATTGGTGATTTCTATATCTAAATAAATAGGTCAACCATACATGAACTATGAAGAAGATTTTTGTCAATGGATATGGGTCTATTGGTAGTAGAATTACTTCTTTTCTAAAAGATGATCCAGAGATAACAGTTATTGGAGTTGGCAAATACTCTCCTGATGATAGAGTGGAACTTGCTAATTCTAGAGGTCTGAATGTCTACGTACCAGAAAAAAAACTGAATGACTTTGCAGATTACAAAATTGCTGGAAGTGTAGAGTCCGCACTTGATGATTGTGATTTAGTAATTGATGCAGCTCCAGAAGGGTATGGCTACAAAAACAAAAAGAATCTATATGAGTCAAAAAATATTCAAGCAATTTATCAAGGTGGAGAATCAACCAAAGGTCCTGAAGCTGTTTCTGATTTACTGTTTAACTCTAGAGTAAACTATGATCTTGTATTAGGTAAGCGACATGTAATGCAAGGCAGTTGTAATGTAACTGGAATGGGACGAATTCTAGAACCATTACGTAACAAATTTGGGGATAGATTGATTCGCTTCGATGTAACTCTTATTAGAAGATGGGCAGATATTGAACAAACTGACAAGAAACTTTCAGACACTATAGAGATGACAGAGAAACCTCATCACGGTGATGATGTTAAGATGTACTTTGGAAAGGATGCACCTCTCTTTGTTAGAGCAATAAAAGTTCCAACACGACAAATGCATTTACACATAATGGATATTAGATTTAAAGATGTGGCACCAAAATCTTCTGAAATTCATGAAATTTTTACAAATGAATCTGGTGTTGCTACTTTATGGACTGCGAAGGGTACCAAAGATGTTAGAGATTATGCTAAAAACATGGGTTTTAATTTTACAGACACAAATATGGTTCATATTCATGCTAACATGACAACTTCAATAGGCGATACAGTTCAAATGATGTATTCTGATGATCAAACAGGAATTGTAATTCCTGAAAATCACATGCTAATGCAAGCAATGTTATTTGAAAAACCATATGAGAAAGCAGTAAAGCATACAGAATCAATTTTTCATATGAATGAAAAAAAGCAAAAATTACAAGAGTATTTTGCTAAACAAGACTAATGTCTGATTCTCTCGATTCTAATTTTCTGAGGAATGTTTTTTGTAACTTTTTCAACGATTATTCTGAGTTCATTTAGTTCCACTTTATCTCCTTCTTGTGGAATATCTTGGAGCCTTTCGTGAAGTAGCCCATTTAGTGATGCATAATTATCCCCTTCTGGAATATTAGTTTTAAAAATTTTATTAATTGTATCAATCTCAATATCTCCACTAGTAATTATTGTATCTTGATCAATTTTTTCATATTCTGTTTGTCTAGGTAGGTCTGTCTCATCTTCGATTTCGCCTACTATCTCTTCAACCAAATCTTCTAGGGTAACAAGGCCTAGGATGCCATCATGTTCATCAACAACAATTGCCAAATGAGTTCTTCTTCCTTGCATCTCCTTTAACAAAGAACTGACCATTTTTTCTTGAGACACAAAAACAGGTTTTCTTGCAATCTGTTCCAGACTTGTCATCTTGCTGTCTTTCTCAAATTCTTTAAGAATATCTCTAACATGAATAAACCCAACAATGTCATCACTTGTTTTTCCATAAATTGGAATTCTTGAATGTCCACTCTGATTAATTTGAGGTAATGCCTCAAAAAGCAACATTTTAGAATTAAGTGTAAACATCTTTGTTTTTGGAGTCATTACAGAACGAATTACAGTGTCGTCAAATTTCAGAGCACTATGAACTAACTCCATCTCATCTTTTTCAAGAGCTTTTTCTTCTAATCCTTGATCAATAACGCCTTTAATCTCCTCTTCAGTAATTGGTGGAGGGATATTACTACTTCCAGTCAACTTTACAACTCCTTTTGCGACAATCTCAAAGAATTTTACAACTGGAAAAAATACATAACTGAATGCTAGTAAAACAGGTGCATATCTAAGTGCAATTTTAGTGGAATTTGCATTGCAATATGTCTTTGGAGTAATCTCTCCAAAAACTAGAATCAAAAAGGTCATTACTCCTACAGCAATTCCCAATCCATCATTTCCATATAGTCTGATTGCTAAACTTGTTGCAAGTGCAGATGCTCCTACATTTACAAGATTATTGCCAAGATTGACACTTGACATCATCCAACTTGGATTCATTTTTAATTTGTATAATGCTTTTGAGCCTTTCTTTTTTTCATTGAAAAGTTGAACAACTTTTGACTTTCTGATATTTACTAGTGCAACTTCTAATCCGCTAAAAAATCCAGATAATCCGATTAGAACAGCTAAGATTACAAGTTCAACCCATATATCTACCATGTTCTCCCCCGAAAAAATTTCTTAGAACAACAACACAGATCACTCATTTAGTTTTTAAACACCATCTTTTGGTTACAATACTTTAACAAAACTTGAATTTAACTCTTAAGATGTTAAAACTATTCTAAATTAATTGAATCTAAAGGATGAGCCTAATTTTTTGGTGGCTTTGCAAATTTATTTTCAGGATTCATATGATAGTCTACAGGAAGCATTGCATCTTTTTGTCTGCCTGTAAGAATTCCAACTACTACATCATCTTTTTTAATTATATCTTCGTTGATTAATTTCTTAATTCCTACAACTGTAGCTCCTGAAGCCATCTCACAATCAAAACCATTAAGACCTACAACTGACATTCCATCAAGCATTTCTGAATCTGAAACTGTTGTTACCACACCGTTTGTAAATTCTAATGCACGTAGACCTTTCAAAATATTTGTAGGTCTACCAATTTGGATTGCGGTAGCTTTGGTTTTGGGGAGTATTCCTTCTTTATCTAAATGATCATAGTATCTTGTTATTAGTTCAGTATTGGGCCTACCTTTATTCCATCTAAGTTCTTCCTCTTCAAATTTTCCATTATACAAATCAGCTAATGTACTTGCACCTACAGAATTTACTACAGCAATTCTTGGAATTTTTTTAATCCATCCCCAATCATATAATTCCATTAATGCCTTTCCACAACTAGTGGTATTTCCTAAAGCTCCACCTGGATAAACAATCCAATCTGGAGATTCCCAATTTAGATATTCTAATGCTCTAATTGGAATTGTTTTTTGTCCTTCGATTCTAAATGGATTAATAGAGTTTACTGTATATCCATCATTTTTTTGCACATCATCTAATGATTGTTTTAACGCATCATCAAAATTTCCGTCAACTTCTACAATTTGAGCTCCAAATTGATATGCTTGACTAAGTTTTCCTGGTGCAATTTGTCCAGCAGGAATATAGACATTGCATTCTATTCCTTCATTTGCTGCAAACATTCCAGCAGAAGCTGATGTATTACCAGTTGATGCACAAACAATTTTTTTTGCACCAATCAATTTTGCATGAGTAACAGCTGTTGCCATCCCATTATCTTTAAAAGAACCACTTGGATTGTATCCTTCAGGCTGTAACCATAAATTATCATTTAAGATTCCTATGAATTTTGCAGCTTTTGACATATGATATGGCTTTGATTGTCTTCCTTCTGCTCCATCAAGAGATACAAGATATTTTGAACACTCTTCGATATTTTCAGTATCAATCTGACAAAAATTTAGTAATTCTCTGAATCTCCAAACTCCACTCTCATCAAAAATATTTCCTTGAGAATTCCTCCTTTTGTAAAATACTTCTTGTAATTTGACAGAGGGATTATTTTTATATATAACATCTAACAAATGGCCCTTTTCACATTGTACATTTGTACTCTTTATTGGATATTCTAAACCACATTGCGGATCAATACACTTGAGATAAGCGTTGTCCTGCATCGTCATTACAGACAATTGATGATAATTTAAAGCAAATGTGTAAATTTTAGAGAACTCAAGCTATTTTTCCTAAACTTTAGATTAGATTAATCTGAAAAATAATTGTGGTTACTTATAATGAATATCTAAAAAATATACTAAAGCAGATATTATATTCTTACAACACACTTAAAGAAATTGAAGATAAACAAGAAGATCTTAATAATATTAAAAAAGAGATGTTGAAAATTAATGGATTCTTAAAAGTGGTATCAAAAAAAATTGACACTGATAAAATTACTTCGCCTGATTTTGAGAAAGTAAAAACTAAATTTCAGAATTATTTAGATAGTTATTATTTTGAAAAAGAAATTGAAACTATGGCAACCTTATATTCAAATGACCTTAGTAGAGTAAAAAATATTAGATTAAAGATATTGGAAGCATTAGAAGATAGAAAGATGATGGTTAGTGTTGAGGAATTAATAGAAAGAATATGATTAATAAAAAAAAATGTGTATTATGTGGATGCAGAGATCATAAATTATTTGGATGTACAAGACATATTTTAAAAAAATGTAGTTGCTACAAAAAATTTAATTAATTTTAAAAAATAATTATTTTTGTTTAGGACCTGATCTTTCGTGGAAATTTAAACAACATTTACATTCTTTTTCAATACATTCTGATTCACTAGGATGACCACAAATTCCACATTCACAGCTTCTAGACATGATACTATTTGTGTTATTTAGAATATAATGTATGCCTCGATTTTTTATGAGTTTAAGGTCAAATGAGATTATTTTTTAGATTTTGATTTTTTTTTAGGTTTTTCTTTTACGTCTAATTCTTTTTCCATTTGTTCTTTCTTGGTATTTACTGCTTTGATAATTTCTTGAATAAGTCCATCAAGATCACTATCTTCGGCAGGAGGTTCTATATTACTAGCAATTTCATTAATTGTATTTGAAATTTCTGCACTAACATCCTCAAAACTTTCAGGATCTTCATATGCTGTATTATAGAGTTCTTTGAGGTTATTTACTTGACCTATTACTTGGTCTGTTAACACAACTCGGTAATCAGTTCCATTTACTTCAAATTCTTTTGAACTCATAACCTTTTTCAAGTTCTTTTGTTTATAATGTTTTTTAGATGTAAATCATGAATGTTAGATGAGTTATCTAATCAAAATACAATATAATCTAGTGCAGCTGCATCGCTGATTAATCTGGTATGATATGAATTTAGAACATACCCGTTTTTAATATAGTCTACTGGAATCCATCTATTCGTTGAAGTGTAATGTCTCTTTTCAGCTAACTCTCTTTCAATTTTTTCAATGTCAAATTCAGCTTCTTCTACTTGCTGTGTTGTGAGGTGTCTAATGGTCACAAGAATTTTTATTACTTTCACACGATCTCCAAGCTTCCATTTTGCTGGAGCTTCTTCATCAGATACTTCAAGTACTTTTATCTTCATCTGTTTTCTTCCAAAAGCATCATGGCTGATCAGGGTTCTCTCGTCAGTAAATTCTTCAAAACTAATTCTTGAATTGACTTCTGCATCAGAAATTGTCTCTAATAATGATGCTGAGTTTATCTCAGTTGGTTCATCAATCTTCTCATCAGACAATATTTTCATTTGTATACTGCCCTTAAAAAATGATTTGAAAATTCTATTGCGTTAAGGCATTATTCCTTTGTTTTGTCTGAAATGGCATCAAACATTCCTCAAGAAAAAGTTCTTTTCTTGTACCGTCTATTTTTGCAAAAAATTTACCCTCATATGTACAGACACAGTCAGTGATTTCAAGGGATTCATCCCAAATCTTGTAGAATTCTCTTAATTCTCGACTTTCATATTTTCCCAAACCTATCCTTTTCTTTGAGAGAAATTTGAATGCTAAAAGTACATTTCTTTTTTTGTAAATACTAAATGTCTTAATCCATTCTAAACATCTCTCAATTTGATCTGCAGGAACTGGTAGTGATGTGCTGGTTCCAGATTTTGCCTCTATGGTGTATATTGTATTTTCGTATGTATTTACTGCCAAAACATCTGGTAGTGCAATACTTGGAGATCCAAGCCTAAAGGCCTTCCATTTTTCTGCGCCATTGAATCGTTTTACTAGGGTGTCTTCCCATTGATATCCTCTTTGTCGACGTATTCTAGCAGCTTTTTGATGATTTTTTTTGCTTTTTTTATTAATTTTTTGTTTTAAAATTGTTAAAGTTATTTCTTTTGTTTTCAACGACAAATTATTCCCTGTGTTAGATATAGTAAAGATGGTAATTATACAATAACTCAATAAAATGTCATATGCGAGTCATTTTTACATCAACGCTTTTTTGAGAAATTATTAGAATAGTAAGATGGTTATCTAAATACATGAAAACATCTAAATTTTCAATTAATGGTGAATTCTTCTAAAAAAGAATTTTAAGATATTAAAATAAACAAAACAATTGATCGGTTAAAAAAGAGGAACAATAACTTGTATCGCATTCATCTAAAAAATTACACAAAGTTTCAGTGAGTTTATCAAACCCACTCATTTTACAGAAATCATGTATGATGAGCTTGTCAAAAATCTGGTTCTTGTAAAACAAGATTTTGCAAAAAATTACACTGGAAGTGCCCATATTCAAGAAGTGATTCCTGTTTCAATATCTAAGCAATTCCCTCTAGATACACATCATTTAGAAATGCTTCATGATTTTGCTCAAAAAAATCCTATTTACTTTAATTCATTTGAACAAAAAATTGCAGGAATTTCATGTATTGTATACGAAGGAGATATCAACGAATATTGGTTAAATAGCATAAAACATGGTTCTAGCTGTCAACCGTTTTACCCAACATGGATAATGTCTGCTTATGTAATGGCATTAATTGCAAAAAAATTAGGATATAAAGAATTAGTAGATATAGGTTCTGGAGATGGACGAATTGCATTCTGTGGAAAAATTTTAGGGTTAGTTTCACACAGTATTGAGATTGATGATGTATTGGTAGAATTACAAAAAACGATTATCAAGTCTACAAATCAAAACTTTGAACCAAAATGTGAAGATGCATTAAAGTTTGATTATTCCAAACTTCAATTAATACACCCTGTATTTTTTATTGGAGGTCCTGCTCAAATGGGAGGAGATATTTTAGCAACCAGTATTATTGATAAAATAAATGCTATTTCTAATCTCTCACACAATGTTGGACTAGTATTAGTTGGAACTTATTCTAAAAAACAATTATCAAGTGATTTAACTAATGGCGGATGGGGTTTTTTAATTGAAAAATACAATCTAGATATAATTGATACAGTTTCATTGCCTACAGTTTGGACATTTGATCAAACAATTGAAGCGCCATATATCTATACAAAATTTAATTAACATAGAAAAAATAATTTTGATTAAAAATTCCGCATTTTGAAATTTTAACTGTTTGACCTATTTCAGGAATGTGTAAAATTTTTGCTATTACTCTAATGGTGTTTTCAAATTCCACTATACAAAAATATTCTTCATTTTGTCTTGAAAATTCGATAATTTTACCTTCAAAATCTCCTTGTTTTAAAGATACTTTCCCTAAACAATGATTACAAAATTCTGATGGAGGCCAAACAATTTTCTTGCAAATAGTACATTCAGGAATGCAGAATTTTCCTTGAAATAATTCAGACTCAAAACTCATTTTTCTAAAACCAATACTGTTGAAGACGTAGCAGCTGCAGACATATTATGAACCAATCCTATCTTCGCATTGTCAACTTGTCGATTAGTTGCACTTGATTCAAGTTGCTGTATAATTTCAATAGTTTGAGCTATGCCAGTTGCACCAAGAGGATGCCCAGACCCAATCAATCCACCTCGAGGGTTTATTTTAAAATTATTTGTTTCATAAAGTTCCTTAATCATATTAGTTCCATTACCGGGTTTAGAAAAACCTAAGGATTCTAATGCCATGGGTTCACAAACAGAAAATGCATCATGCACTTCTGCAACATCGATATCGTTTGCATTATGATTTGCCATTTTTAATGCAGCCTGTCCTGCGAGTTTAGTTGATTCCATTGAGCTAAATGATGTATTTTTTGTAAATCCTGCAGAAGTTGTTTTTTGACCAATACCTGTAATCCAAATTGGCATGTCTGTAATTTTTCTAGCTGTTTCTTCAGATGCAAGAAGAATTGATGCGCTACCAGTACATGGTCTTGAACAATCTAATAATCTAAGATCATCGGTTAATTTTTTAGAATTTATTACATCCTGTATCGTAAAAGTTTTGTTTGATAATGCATTAGGATTTTCTTTAGCTTGTTTGTGATTCTTTACTGAAACTAACGCTATTTGTTCGTCTGAAATTGAAAATTTCCGTTTATATGATTTAGCAAAAATAGATGCCCAAAATATCGGATGCTTGAACTCTCCTCTTGAATTATCCCATTCTAAGATTTGTCCTGGACTATCATTTCTTTCAGCTCCACTAATGAGAACCATATCTGCAAGACCTGAAACAATGTAAGAGTATGCTGAAACTATGGAATTTGTGCCTGAATTACATAGACTTTCTATGGAATGAGCAATTTTTGGCTGAATTCCAACCATTTCTGATAAAATTGGGGAGAGGTATTTTGAATTATTATTTGTAGAAACTAAAACAGCATCTATATCATTTCTAATAATTTCAGGGTTGTTATCAAAGAGATTTTTTGTAGATTTAAGTAAAAGTGATTCTATTTTTTGATCATCTTTTGTAAATGGAGTAATTCCATATGCAACTATTCCTACTTTAATCATATTGTTCATCCAGAAATGTTTTCTTCAATAACTTGAAAGACTCTGATGTATCTCCAACGGGGTTAAATTGAATTATTGGTAAATCAATTCCTGTTTCACGAAAATTTTGAAGTTGTTTTTTGCATTCGTCTGAATTACCTGCTATACAAAGTGATTGTAACATTGAATCGGTAACAAGTTCATGATTTGATTTGAATCCTGATTTTTTGAATTCATTAAATATGTTGAATGTTTCATTTTTGAATCCATTTTTTGCCAAGAACTCTCGATATATTTTACCTACAGACACATAAAATGCCAATGTTTTTTTAGCACGTTCAATTGCAATATCTGAATCTTCTGCTATAGAAGTAATTATCTGACAAGTAACATCAATTTTTTTCTTTGATTGCATTTTTGTAATCGTTTCTTTCATTTCATTTAACGGTCTAAGATAAAAAATCACACCATCTCCAATACTCCAAGTTAAATCAACCAACTTATGATTGACAGCTGCCAAGTAAATTGGAATTGATGTTCTTTTTGTTTTTATTAGTAATGTAAAATTCTTTAATTCAAAAATTTTTCCAGTAAAATTAACTTGTTTTCCAGATAATGCCAAACGAATTATTTCTACATATTCTTTCATTCGTTGTACAGGTTTTTCAAATTTGTAACCATGAAAAGTTTCTACAACAGGTAAACTACTTGTTCCAAGACCTAGAATCAATCTTCCGTTAGATAAAGTATCTACTGTAGCTGCACCCATTGCAATAACAGCTGGACTTCTTGAGTAGATATTAATAATTGATGAGCCTATTTTTTGGGTTGTTGTTTTGTTACAAACAGCACTTAACATTGAAAAGTTCTCCATGCCCCAAGTTTCAGGTATCCAAATTGTGTCTACATTAGTTTTAGACAGAATTTCTGAGCATTCAAGAACCTGATTTACTGAGAGCAATGAGCCTAGACTAAATGCAATACGCATGAAAATTATATGTTCATTGTATATTTAGCGTATTTGTTTAACGAATATCAATACATCTAGGATTTTAGAAGATGATTAATTATTAAAAATCACAGGATATTAGAAAAAACAAGTCTAATCATAAATCATCAAGTCTTTTTCTTCAAGCATACTATGAAGATTATTTACTGAGCGAAAGACATCTTTCTCAGTTTTGGCTCCAGTACAGACTAGTTTTCCTGATGCAAAAATCAGAATTACTGTTTTAGGATCAATCATTCTATGAATGACTCCTGGGAACTGTTCAGGTTCATACATGCTTCGAGGTAATGTTCTTGCAGCTTTTTCAAGGTGAATCCTTCCTCCGAGGTTTATTGACGAAACAATATTTTGAATAGTGACCACTGCATCTTTTTTGATTTTAATTCCACCTTTTCGAAGTTTTTGTACAACTAATTTTACTGCCTTTCTTGCCAAATCTGAAGATTTGGAACCAGTACAAACCATTTTACCTGTTCTAAAAATTAGAGTTGCAGTCTTTGGGTTTTTCAGTCTAAATACTAATCCTGGAAATTGTTCAGGATGATATTCAGTATCTGGAAATTTTTTTATAATATCATTAAGATTTAATGTTTGGTCTATTGTAGCTGATGCTACAACATTTACAATATCGATTATAGGTTTAGTAAATGGCATTATTAATCAAATCAAAGAAAGAAACCCCATTTAAAGAAATTTAATATGAATTCATAGATGTGATTTGTGATTAGATCTGATAAATGTATCAATAATATTATGATCAGTGTGTGAATATGTTGAAATGTTGACTTTGATAACAGATGCTTCAAAAAAAATAGCTTTTCAGAAATTTTTTCATTTAAATTACCAAAAAGGTCATTTCTGTCATGGAAGTAATTGAGATCTTACGTCAAGTCTCAAAACAAGTTTATGATAATGTAAAAAACCTAGCTGGAACAGACGGTGCTGCAGGTGATTTTGGAAGAGGTGCTGGTGGGGATATTTCACGAAACATTGACATCGTAGCTGAAAAAACAGTTCTAGATTATCTAAAACAAATTAATTTCAATTGTGTTGTTTTAGGTGAAGAATGTGGACGTGTAGAAATTAATGATAATCCAAAAGGATATGTCATCATGGATGCAATAGATGGAACAGCTAATGCAGTTAGTGGCATTCCATTCTTTTGCTGTTCCTTAGCATTTGCCACAGGTGAGAAACTAAGTTCTATTACAGATGCAGTAGTTACTAATCTATCAAATGGAGAACAATATTGGGCATCAAAAGGAAAAGGTGCATTTTTGAATGAGACTAAAATTCATGTACAAAATAAAGAGACAGCATACAAAATTGTGGGGGTAAACACATCAGGTGCGTCCCCTGAACTTTTGAAAAAATTACAAACAATATTTGAACACCACGGCCCTACAAGACATTTTGGAGCAAATGCACTTGAGATGGCATATCTTTCCAAAGGTTCGATTGATGTTTTCATTGATTTACGAGATAAAATCAGAGTTCAAGATATAGCAGCAGGATATTTACTCATAAAAGAAGCGGGCGGTTTAATTGTGGATGCAAATTTACAACCATTAGATACAGAATTTGGAACAATGACTAGATTGTCGTTTGTTGGCGCATCTAATCAAGCAACTCTAGATCAAATAATGTCTGAAATAAACAAATAGTGATAAAAATGAAAGCGTTAATTATTGCAGCAGGTCAAGGAAAAAGACTTAGACCTATCGGAGATACTAAACCATTGGTAACACTTCTTGGTCTGGGTCTTATAGAGCGAGTGATACTTACTGCAAAAAAATCAGGAATCAAAGAATTTTGTATTATAACAGGATACAATGGTGAGAAGATTAGAGAACAACTCTCTGATGGAAAAAAATATGGTGTAAAGATACAGTATGTTCAAAATGACTCGTGGACTCGAGGCAATGCAATTTCAATTCTAAAGGCTAGAGATTATTTTAAGGAATCATTTGTACTATTAATGGCTGATCACAACTATGACCACAGGATATTGAATGAACTATCAAAAACAAAGATTGGAAAAGATGAATGCATCCTATGTGTTGATAGAAATCCAGGAGATCATCTAAATATAGATGATGCTACAAAGGTTCGAACTGTAGATCATAGAATAGATTTAATTGGAAAGGATCTGAGTGATTACAACTGTATAGATACTGGGATATTCATATGTAATCCTGTAATTTTTGATGTATTGGAAGAAAGTATCTCCGAAGGAGATGAGGGTCTTTCTGGCGGAATAAAAATTCTAGCACAACGACACAAGATGAGATACATGCCACTTGGAGATAATTTCTGGATTGATGTTGACGATAAAACAGACAGAAGAAATGCTGAACTGCTCATTTGCAACAAACTCAAAAAAGATACAGATGGGCCAGTATCAAGAATACTTAACAGGCCAATATCGTTGAGAATCTCAAAGTTATTGCTAAAGACAGGAATTACGCCGAACCAGATCTCAGTTCTGAGTACAGTTATTGGTTTAGTTGGTGCATCTTTTTTCTTTAGCGGAGAATATTTTTATCTAATTTTAGGAGGAATACTAATTCATATCCATTCCATAGTGGATGGATGTGATGGGGAAGTAGCACGTCTTAAGCTAAGACAGACAAAGTATGGAGGTTGGCTTGATTCAGTTTTAGACAGATATGTAGATGCTGCCATTATTTTTGGACTAGCCTATGGTTACTGGAGTATGACGGGAGATATGACAATATGGATAATTGGATTTTCTGCACTAATTGGAACCTTCCTCAATAGTTACACTAGTAGCAAATATGATTCAATTTTTAAAAATGGAGATATGGCAAAAAAATCAAAGTTTAGAATGGGTAGGGATGTAAGATTACTGCTTATAGTTATTGGTGCTTTAACTAATCAAATTCTAATAATGTTAATAATCCTAGCAGTAATAGCAAACTTTGAAGCTATACGAAGACTGATAACGTTTAGGAACAAACTTGATGATGATGTGCAAACCATGAATAGAGAATTTGTCAATTAACAACTTTCATGCAATTACTTTAGATCAATTAAAATGGAAATACTTGATGACAAGATTTCGGTATTGCTTGAAAGTACAGGTTACAAGTTCTGTTAATTAAGTTTGATGCCCTTGTACCTGTTTTCATCCTAGATTAGATAATTATTTTATTAAATATACCCAGTCTTGTTTAATTCTGTCTACTGTTTTAGTAATGAGTTAATTTTGATTGAGGTGGAGTATTATCAGATCAGATTATTATCATAAGTAATGAGTGAACAAACTTTCATTGAAAAACCATTCCAAGAGGAAACATTTTGGAATAATGCTACAAAATACACTTTAGCTAGCAAAGATGAATCCTTTGTAGAAGAAGTAGCATACATGATGGTTACATTGCATAGAACTGGTGCATAAGATTCAAAATTTTATTTTATTATTTTCTGCACTTCTAGTGTGCAATCTTCAATATCTTTGAAAGTGTCTATAGAATACCATTTTATCTTTTTAAATTGTATTGTATTAAGTCTACCTTTTTTTGCATAATCTGGAAAAAGTGTTTTTTCTATATCACCTTTGTCTGGTAAATCTTTGAGTATTTCTTTTTGAAGATGATAAATTCCTGCATTCATCCACAAATCTGAAATCACTTTTTTCTCACTAAATTTAGATATTTTATTACCATTTGTTTCTAAAATACCAAACTTAGTTTGTAATTCAATAGATGCTATAGAATTTTGTTTTTTGCTAAGTTTTCTTAAATCAATATTTGTTATCACATCTCCATTGATAACAAAAAATGATTTATCATTAATCATTTTTCCTGCTTTTTTTATTGCACCACCAGTACCTAATGGTGATTTTTCAATCGAAAATTTTATTTTAACACCTGTATTTTTCACACTTAAATAATTTTCAATCATTTTTGATTTGTAACCTGTACAGATAATTACTTCATTTACCCCATATTTTTTGAGGTATTTTATTTGCCATTCGATGATTGGAATATTCTTTATAGGTACAAGTGGTTTTGGAACATAATCTGTAATAGGTTTTAATCTCTTGCCACGTCCACCAGCTAAAATTATTGCTTTCAACTATCAGAGTCTTATTTTTAGAGCATATAATAGTCAAATTGTTTTAAGTTAAAATTATATTGTTAACTTGAAAGTTTTAATTTTAAATTCTTAATTCTTAGTTGGTTTTGAATGCATTATGGTTTATACTAGATGTGACAAATGTGGAGAACTTAGATTTGATAAAAAAATTAATCTTTGTGCAAATTGTGGCTATCGAATTACAAGGATTAGTAAGTCATTTGAATGAAATTATACTTGTAAAACTAACTAAAAGTAGTAAAATTATGAATTTCACAACATAAGGTTTTGGTACAAGTATTTAATAAAATGGATCAAATTCTAAGTATGATTTTAGAATAACCAGTGATAATTATCAAATTAACAGGCAAATTTCCACTAGCAGATTAATCTGTATTAGCGAATATATTCTCAATTTTTCTCTGTCAAATAGTAATGTAGTTCAGTATAGCACTCAACACAATATTCTTCAAAATTAGTATGATCACAATCATAAACTTTCTTTACATCATTATTGCATTTAACACAAGTAGGCATGTATTATTATTCGGTACGGGATTTTTTTATTTTTATTCCGCCTAATGCAGTAATAATAATACCTACTACAATTAATCCGCCACCTTCACCAACTATTCTGGCCATATTTTCAGATTCTTCTGCACTTATGAAAAACATTGCGCCGCCAATAATGATCAATGCTCCAGTGACAATAAGCAAAATACCCAACCCTTTGAAAGGAGGTTTTTTTGATATGAAAAATGCAATAAATGACAAAATTATTGGGGGCATTCCGAGTCCTATCCCACGTGTCATTGCATCAAATGGTAATAATCCATCTCCAGCTTCACCACCGCCAACCATGACATCAATACCATATATCATCAAAAGAATTATCGAAATTCCAGATAATACAAGTGGCACAGATACCATATTTGAATTAATTTTTAATTAATTAATAAACGTATTAGCGAGTCTTGGAACTAGAATTTTGTTAATTTAATGTAGAGGTTGAGTAAGAACTTTTTCCTTGAGAAATTCTAGTTTATTCAACAATTGTTCTACTGTTTCGTCATTTTCTGCAACCAAATTAAAATGTCCAAGTTTTCGTAAAGGTTTTGATATTTTTTTCCCATACATTTTTAGATATACATTTAGCTCTGAAAGAATTATTGGTTTGTACTCTCCTTCAAATGATTTTGATCCTAAGATGTTATACATTATTGTAGGATGTACAAGTTTTGTACTGCCAAGATCAAGACCTAAAATGGCCCTTAGATGTTGTTCAAACTGAGATGTTTCACTTGATTGTAAGGTATGATGACCAGAATTATGAACTCTAGGTGCAATTTCATTAATTACTATGGCATCATCCTGTGTTAGAAACATCTCTATCCCAAAAGTTCCAGCTCCTTTAAGAACTGTCATTATTTTTTCTGCAATTTGTTCAGCCTTTTTTGTAACTTTTTCTGTAACTCTAGCTGGAGCTATCGTCTCACGTAAAATATTTTCTTCATGAATGTTCTCAACTAGAGGATATGTTTTGATTTGACCATTAGTGTTTCGTGATGCAATTACAGATACTTCCATTTTAAATTGAACAAATTTTTCTAACAATAAATTCTGTCCATTAAAATAATCAAATGCTTTCTGAATTTCATCTTCCGAATTAATTTTGAAATTACCTCTTCCATCATAAGCATCTCTTCTTGCTTTTAGTAATGCAGGAAATCCAAAATTCTTTAAACCTTCTCTTATATCATCTATTCTTTCTATTTTGATAAATTCTGAAATTGGAATGTCATTTTCTAGCAGAAGAGATTTTTGTAAAAATTTGTCTTGAATGATTTTTAGTGTTTCTGGGGAAGGGTTAATCTCTACATATTTTTCAACAGATTTTAGAACATCACTGTCTCCAGATTCAATTTCATAAGTAATGATATCTGATTTATTTGCCAAATCAGTAATGGCGTCTTTGTCTTTGAAATCAGCTACAATTTGTTCGGCACCAACTTGTGCTGCAGGACAATTTTTAGTTGGATCTAATACTATGATTTTTGATATGTGTTCTGGCATTTTCTTTGCTGCCTCTGTAATCATCATTCCAAGTTGTCCTCCACCAATTATTCCAAGGATCTTTGCCACTACACCAATTAGCATTCATGGGCTAAAAATAGATAATGTTGATTTTAACAATTTCGTGAGATTTTTTGTAATAGTTATAGATAATTACTCTCTAGTTTTTTCTAATATATGGCATATTCAAAAAAACCCTTAGTTGGAATCATAATGGGATCTAGTTCAGATAGTAGAATAATGCAAGGTGCTGCTGAAATTTTAGATGAATTTAAAATTAAACATGAAGATCAAATTGTTTCTGCACACCGAACTCCATCTAGATTAAACGAATATGCACAACATGCAGAAAAAATGGGATTCAAAGTAATTATTGCAGGAGCTGGTGGTGCAGCACACTTGCCTGGAATGATTGCTTCACATACAATAATTCCGGTGATTGGGGTACCGATACTTGTCTATAATGACAAACATCAAAAAAAAAATAATGCTTCAAAATTTTCGGCGTTTGGGGGATTAGATTCATTATTATCAATCACAGAGATGCCCGCAGGGTCTCCAGTTGTATCTGTGGGGATTAACAAAGCTGGCAATGCTGGAATTTATGCAATGAAAATTCTTGCAAATGAATTCCAAGATTTAAAAAAGAAGTTAAAACAATACAAATCTGATCAACATAACTCAGTCATGAAAGAATCAGCTCAACTAAAGAAAGAAGGTCTATCGAAATTTGCTAAAAAAAAATTCAGATGATCTAAGTTAGTAAAGTGAATTGTATGTTTTTCTTTTTTAGCGCATCAATTAATAGATCTGCTTGCTCTTTTCCCTGAGTTTCAAGACTCAAAGTTACTCCAGCTGAACCTGCGTCAATATTGGAGCTTAGTCTATCATGAACTACTTCTACAATATTTGCATTAGCCAAAGTTATTTCATCAACAATTTCTTTGAATGCACCAGGTCTATCAGGCAATAATATGGATAGTTTTAGTAAACGACCCATTGCAGCAAGACCTTTGTCTACAATCTGACCTAAAAGGTACATATCTACATTTCCTCCTGCTAGAACTGCAACAACTTTTTTTCCAGGAGCAGGCTTCTTTGAAATCAAATATGCTAAACTTGCAGCACCTGCAGGTTCTACAACAAACTTCATTCTTTCCATTAGCAAAAACATTGCTTTTGTGATTTCTGCATCATCAACAAGAACAATTTCATCTATTAATTCACGAATTATCTTAAATGTTAGTTGCCCAGGAATTTTTACAGAGATACCATCTGCAATTGTTCTTCCGCCACCGCTTGCAGTCAAAGAACCTTGTTTAAGCGATTCATACATTGACGGAAATGATCTTGACTGAACACCTACAATTTTGATGTTTGGGTTTTTTTCTTTAATTGCAATCAAAGTTCCAGCAGCCAACCCACCTCCACCTATTGGAAGAAAAATCTCATCTACATCTGGTAAGTCATCTAATATTTCTAGTCCTATAACTCCTTGAGCTGCTATGATTTGAGGGTCATCAAATGCATGTATCATAATAGCCCCTGTTTCTTTGGAAATTTCATTTGCTTTGGAAAATGACTCTTCATAATTTACTCCTTCTAAGATTACATTAGCACCATAACCTATAGTTGCTGCTACTTTTGCAGGAGATGCATTTTTTGGCATTACAATAGTACATGGAATTTTTTCTAATGACGACGCAAATGCTATCCCTTGAGCATGATTACCTGCAGATGCGGCAACTACACCGTGTTTTTTCTCTTCATCTGATAATGATTTGATTTTGTAGTATGCTCCACGAATTTTAAATGAACCCGTTCTTTGTAGAAACTCTGCTTTTAGATAAATCTCAGAGCCTGTAATCTCACTGAAGATAGGCGAATGAATTAACGGAGTCTTTTTTATCTCGTTTCCTCGCATTGAATTTGCTTTTAGTATTTCATTATATGACGGGTTCATTGGAAATGTTGCTTGTAATGGTGTATTTGACTTCTTCTATACAAAAATTTAATTTAGTCAAATTTAATGCGTAAATTTTCAGAAATGCCTAAATAGTTCAATTAAATCGTTCAAATAATATCAAGGGATCTGAACTCCCCTTTGAGAAAATTTCTCATTTTTGGGTTCCTTGATTTTAATTTATAATTTAATGATTTGTTCAAGTTGGTCCAAGCGTTTTAAAATATGTTCTTTGACAGTATCAGGTATCTTTCTTGGATCAAACAATCCTTCTCTGTTTTTGTTTTTAACAAATTCTAAATCTAATGTACATAAACAACCTTCTTCCCCAGAAATTAATTTAGCATCATCAATCAGTCCAGAAGTTATTTGATAAGTTTCAATTAAAAGAGAATCAAGTTCATTAAACAACTTCTTCTTTTTTTCAGATAATTCTTGAAAGTCTACTCCGGCATCTTTTTTAATTTCAGTGTAAATTTTTTCTGTAAATTCATCATTTTCATAAAATATTTCAAATAATTTTTGATGATCAAAGTCTTTGTGTCCCATCTCCTTTAGTTTATTTAAAACAAATTGATCACTATTATCAGAAATTATCTGTTCGTTATTTTTTGTCAAATCAACAATCTCAGATAATTCTTTTTGACAATCAAGTACACGCTGATCTGGTTTGTAATACAGCAACACATGAAATTGTATAGATAGATGTCCAGATATTAAATAATTTCCTTCCATTATCTCAAACTTTGTAAAAATTCTCCTGATATCTTCATTGTTAGTAATTGATACATCTTGCAGAGACCAATCTTCAAGATTATTGTTAATTTTTTGAAAATAATCCATTATTTGTTTTGGATCAAATGTTTTCTGGTCTGTTACAGTAGAATCACCCATCATTACTTTTACATCAATCACCTTTGTCAGATCAATTATCTTCGAGATAAACAACTTTTGAATTCTCTCGTTTTTTTGATCTAGTTGTTGAATGAAATCGTTATGAGATTTTGTACCTAAGCGCACAAGAAATAGCAAATTATTGTTCTCCTTAAACCTTCATCTACATCTAAATATACAAAATCATGATTTTAGGCATGGTAGATTCTAAAATTACTTGTAATCAGTGCGGTAAAGAGATTACAGAGTATTTTCATAAAGGTTATAATGGAAAAAGAGGAAAATGCACTCATTGTAAGTTAGATTTTCCTTTAGAATGAGATGATTATCCATGAATGAAGACAGAAATGAAAATAAAGAACAGGCGCTTTATTCTGAAAATATGATCTTGGAAACTCAAAAAAGAGTTTGGGGTGCTCTCAAAAAAGGTTATGAGTATTCGGGAGTAGTTGATGAATCAGAACAATTTCTAAGAAAAAATGTATTTTCAAAATTGGATATGATAGTACTCTATGTGGATTTAGTTGGTTCAACTACAATGACATTAGAAATGCCTGCAGAAAAAATTGCAATAATTATAAGTTCATTTTCACAAGAGATGGCAGCAGTAATCCGACAACATCAGGGATACGTGCTTAAATTTATTGGTGATGCTGTAATTGGATTTTTTGTTGCAGGAAAAAGTGGACTACTTACGGCAGATAATGCAGTAAATTGTTCAAAATCAATGCTCTCAGTAATTCAAAAAGGAATCAACCCAATTCTAAATCAGTATGACTATCCAGATTTGATGGTAAAGATTGGGGTTGACTTTGGGCAAAATATTGTAGTCAGATATGGCTCAGATGCAGAACACTCTCATGTAGATTTGATGGGACCTGCAATGAATATTGCATCAAAAATTCAATACTTGGCTAAACCCAACCAAATCTTGATTGGTAGTGATGTATTTCAAAAACTACATCCAAATTTGCAGAAAGAATTCGCTCAAATCACTTGGAAGAATAATGAATGGAAGTATCGTTCTAGACTAACTGGAGAAATTTACAAGGTATATGAACACAAAGAGTAATTTTCTCAGTAATTAAATTATTAAACGGTAAACCTGTCCGGACATTCAACATGTTCATAGTGATGTTCAGTAAATTTTTCTTGAACAACATAGATAACAATTTTATAAAGATCTTTTTCTTTGATGCTTTTTTTACATTTTAAACATGTCTTTTTTGTTCCGGTCATATGTACCAGCGATCTAAACTGGGAATCTATAAGGATCAGAGATCAGCTCAAATTGAGCTAAAACGACTGAGTTTATACTAAACAGTAGTTCAATACCTAAAGCAAGGCAGAAATATGGCAAATATGGTCTAATTTTATGGATAATTTAACAATGAAACACCTACAAGACCTCTATGGATTAAGTCCTAACATACCTCATCTTGCATTACAATTTCCTAGATTGCCTCCAGGATTAACTCATCCAATGTTCAAAATTTATGAAAACCCTATAAAAGAACAGTTTTCACAGGACGCTGCTAATATTAATCAAAAACTTAAAGGATTCCAACATATGTATCAGCAATATGCATCGGGATTACTATCAATGAATTCTGTAATTATTCCACCCGGACATCCATTATATAATAAACAAAATTCAGTTGAAACTCTTCAATCTAACAATGATAAACTAGTAAAAGAAAACTTGAATTTAAAGAAAAAATTAGAAAAAGAAACAGCGCCCAAATTACATTAGAAATATCTTTTCAAACTCTAATTCTAAAATTTACAATTAATAATAATCCTTATTAATTTCTAAAATTAATTTGAATTATGGTGAAAACTCCTGCTGATAAATGGAAAGAGATGATAATAAATTATAGAAAACAATGTCAAAAAATTTTAAAAATATCTACTAGTGTTAGATATGCTGGAGTCATAAATGTATATGGTAGAACATTAACCGGAATAGTTAACCCAAATCTAAAACCTCTATTAAAATCAGAACAAGTAAAAAATGAGTTTTTCATAATTTCTACTTTAATATCATTAAGAAAAAATACTGCTAGTACAGTTGGAAAATTAGAGCATATAATTTTACAACATCAAAAAATAACAATTTTGGTATTGCAAAAAAATGATATTACTTATTATGTTTCAATAAATAGAAAAGAAAAAGGCTTAGAAAAGATCATCTCTTTAATAAAAAAGATAATCTAAGCTGGTGTAAATCCTTGATATCCACCTGTTTGTTGAACTTTGTCTTCAAAGATTGGCTCAAATAAGGAAATTAGATAATCGTCCGGATCCAAAATTACTGCATTTTTCCCTGCGTCTTTTTCTACAATATCACGATGAATTTTGATACCTTTCGCTCGTAATTCGTCAACTGCAGATTTTACATCACCTACTAGAAATCCAATGGTAATACCATTTTCAATAGAACTGCCAATATGCTGTGCAGTCAATGATGCTGGATGTAAACTAAGTAATGCACCAGATGTACCCAAATCAACCCAAGATCTTCTTTGATGTTTAATTGGGAGACCAATTATTTCATGGTAAAATTGTATGGATTTGTCTATATCTTTAACAGCTAAAATTACATTTCCTACTTTTTTGATATTCACATTTCACCTACCTAGAAGTTCTTTAAATCCATTGTTATTGAACTTCGACCATAGTTTCAGTTCTTTCCACACCACTGATTTTTTGAATCTGATTAGCTGCTTCTTTAATCTGAATTAGTTGTTCGACATCAATTATTGCAACAGCATCAAATTGTCCACTTGTAGGAAAAGAATCTGTTATGAAGGAAATTTTTCGTAGTCTTGCAGCAATGAGTTTCTTTGGAGATTTTACCAGAATTATTGCTCTTACCATCCTAAATTTACCTCCACTTCAATTAACGTTTCAGTAGTTACAATATCTTTGATTTTTTTAAAATCAATTACCATCTTGTTAATTTCATCTATATTCCCTTGTAAAAGCACACTAATGTCTGCTCTTCCAGCAACAATCATAATCTGTTTTAGAATTTTACGTTTTTTCTTTAATATTTGAACAGCCATATCTACCTTACCAGGTTTTACGGTAATCAAACATAATGCACGCATATCTAACATATATCAGCAGATCGGATAAAGATTCCTAATCAGATGCTTCTTGAGATCTTGCTTCTTCAAGATATGCCCTTCTTTCCTCATTAATTTTTTCTTGATCAATTTTGATATCATCTTCTACTATTACAATACCAGCATCAACAAATGATTCTTCCTTTACTTTTTTGTTCTTTGATTTTATCGATTTGGTTTTTGATTTAGTCTTTCTATTCTTAACCTTTATCGCTTTTGCTGTTGTAATTTTGTTTTTAGAGTTTTTTGTTGTCTTTCTTTCAACCATGAATATCGAAAATCAAGAGTTGTTAGGGTTTTTAAAGATTGTGTAAGATAATTTTTCATAAAAATTATGTGAACTAATATCGATCAATTAAAATATTATTTTCATTATTTGATAAAATCAAGCAATCAATTCAATTTGTATGCTAATAAAATACTTCCTGATAAATTCACTTTAAACTAACAAAATTATGGTTTACAGGATAGATGTTTTTGATATTGATAGATGTGTTTAGTTTTTGTTTGTATGATTTTTCTGGAAATTATTAGTACAATATTTTAGGTGCCGGAGGCGAGATTTGAACGCGCGACAGCCCGGTCTTCAGCCGAGTGCTCTCCCAGGCTGAGCTACCCCGGCACTCAGAAAAATGCATTTAATTGAGGAATTAAAGTTTGTCTTTTCAGTTCTTCCAGAGAATATCGTCTCTTTCTTTTCGTTTATTGATTAGGCGGCCCATTACAAAAAACAAATCAGATAACCTATTGAGATATTTGATGCAGTTTGAATTGATTTCATCTTTTTCACTTAATTGAACCACTTGGGTTTCTGCTCTTCTCACAACAGTTCTAACATAGTGTAATTGTGCTGCAGCATTATCACCTCCTGGCAAAATAAAATTTGTCAAAGGAGGAAGTTCTGATTCAAATTTATCAATATACTGTTCTAATCTCTCAACCATGTTTAATGTAACTCTGTTTTTTACATCATTTAGATTTGGATTTGAAAGATCTGCTCCAACTAAAAATAGATCATTTTGAATCTCTGTTAAAATTTTTGTGATATCTTCATCCAATGAATTTACTAGAACCACACCTAGTGCTGCATTTGCTTCATCTATGGTGCCATATGAGATAATTCTTGGATGAGATTTAGTTATTCTAAAATTTCCTTGTAAACCTGTAGTTCCATCGTCTCCTGTTTTCGTATAAATCTTCATCAACTCTTCATATCAAAATTAACTATTATGTTATTCGAAATCTTACAATATGAAAATTCATTAGGAGAAAGCATCATACAGGATATGATAAAATGATCTTAGATTTTTTCAAAACTGCTGCAAACCTCAAAAAAATCTCTAGACAGGGATGGATAGAAAAATTATCACTAGATAATCCTGAATCAGTTGCAGACCATACTTATTCAATGGCAGTTATAGGTATGGTAATCTCTGATTTAGAAAATTATAATTCAGAAAAGATTATCAAAATGATTTTACTGCATGATTTGGCTGAATCAAAAATTGGAGACTTTACACCTGAACAACTCAACAAGGAAAAAAAGAATGAATTAGAAAATAATGTATTTAATAAAATTATTAAAAATTTACCAAATTTAATTAAATCACAGTATTTACAAATTTGGCAAGAATATCAAGAAAATACTTCACTTGAATCAAAACTGGTACATCAAATCGATAAATTAGAGATGGCTCTTCAAGCTAAAATCTATAAAAACGATGGACATTCTCAGAAAAAACTTGAATCCTTCTTTGAATCAGCGAAGATAGATATTACTGATCCTAAATTAAAAGAATTATTTACAAAGATTATCAAAGATATACAGTGAAAAATGTCTGAGAGAAGTAAAGATGAATTAATTGATGCGCAAAAGCAAGTAATAGGAATATTGTTTGAGGTTGTTAAAAGGCTTCAGGAAAACAATAATTTGGATGAAGAATATTTTAAGATAATTGCTGATGATGGTAAAAATGAAACTCGTATCAAAGAAATTCTTAATGAAAGAACAGAAAATGCAAAAATTGTTGGGCGGTTGCTTGAAAAACTAGAAACTTAGTTGTCACAATTACAATCATCATCAGAAATGATTCGCAAATGAGCTGTTTGTTGATATTTGTCTTGAATGTAATTAGAAAGGTTTGTTATTCGGATTCGGGGTTCTTTAGTTGTCCAACTTCCTTCATTTTCAAACCAGAACTCAATTTCATCAACATTATATCTCTCACCACTTTCAACAATTGTTTTGAAGATAGATTTTATCTCATCAATTTCTGATTCAGAGAGTTTGGACTTGTCCTCAACTATTGTAGTTATTTCATTTAGTTTAATTATCACATTGTTTGTAAGAGGCATAAATTCAGAATATTTGATATTCTATAACAATCTTTTGAAGAGAAATTGTTTTTATAACAACTCCATTATTTGGGATACATGCAATATTTTCAAGCCTTAAAACTAGGTCAAAAAAGAGTTGCAGAAGCAAGGGATTATCTCAATAAATTGACTGATGGACGAGCAATGCCTGCACTTGCCTTGATTGACACTAAATCTAATGTATGGGAGCCTGTAGGTGAAGAAAATCTTTATGCATTTGTAGATGAATCAGTAGGTTTTGTTTTGACTGATAATAGTGGTTACATTCTTGCACTAGTTGACAAAACTGGTTCTTCAAAGACAATAGTTCAAGGTGTGACAAAACAACAAAAAGAAAACTTGGAAAAAGCATTTGAGGTTGATAACATCCCAAAATTTGAAGGTAAAGTTATTCTCCCAGTCTAGTGTTTAGCCTTAAAACAAAACGTAAACCTTTAGTTATCAGGATATAGAGAATAATAAAATGAGTAAGTATTCTCAAGAGATTGAAGTTAGTGGTCATCTAATTGACTCTTTGATTTTAACCAAGATCTTTGATAAAATAATGGATCTTAAAGGAGAATTCCAAGTACAGGAAATTGACATTGGTAAGAGGAAAAAAGATCAATCGTATGTGCGATTACTTGTAACGGGTAAAAATCAGAAACATTTGGACAAAATTTTAGAAACAATTTATCGGGAAGGAGCAGTATCCAAGGATCAAAAAGAAATCATATTAAAAAAATCTCCAAAAAACTATGTAATGCCAGATAATTTTTACAGTACAACAAACAACCACACACAAATTTTCCATAAAGGAAAATGGATTCAAGTTGAAAACATGATGATGGACAAATGCATTGTTGTAAAAGGAAACAGAGCGTTCTGTGTACCAGTAAGAAATGTCAAAAAAGGAGACCAAATAGTTTTTGGGGAAGAAGGAATCAAGATTACGCCTCCTGAGCGTCCAAGAGAAGGAATGAATGTTTTTGAGTTTATGGGAAGTTCAAGCTCTAGCGAAAGACCAACTCAACACATTGCAAAAAAAGTTGCAGAAGACATCTACAATACCAAAAAGAGGGGTGGAAAAATAATCATTGTCGGAGGTCCCGCTATAGTGCATACTGGTGCAGATAATGCATTATCTGAACTAATCAAATCAGGGTATGTTGATGGATTGTTAGCAGGAAATGCCCTTGCAGTTCATGATATTGAATATGCCACACTAGGAACATCACTGGGAATGAATGTGGATGATGCAACATTAGCATATCACGGACATAGAAATCACATGGATGCAATTAACGCTGTCTTCAAAGCAGGCTCTATTGCAAATATGGTAAAGACCAAGAAATTGACAAAAGGAATTATGTATGAATGTATAAGACATAAAGTGCCATTTGTATTGGCAGGCTCAATTAGAGATGACGGACCATTACCAGATGTCATTACAAATATTATTGAAGCACAACGAGAATACAAAAAAATGTTAAAAGATGCAAATTTGGTGATCATGATTTCAACTATGCTTCATTCAATTGCAACAGGAAACATGCTTCCAGCAGATGTCAAAGTAATTGTTATTGATATCAATCAATCAACAGTTACAAAACTTATGGACAGAGGAACATGGCAAGCACTAGGTATTGTGTCCGATGTGGGTGCATTTCTACCATTGGTCGTACAACAAATTAGAAAAAAGAGATTATTACGACACAAATAATCTTAATTTTTGATTTAACTTTTACGCCAAATAAAGTCAAATAGTTTTGATCTAAAAATATAACATAAACTCGATAGTTCTGATATGATCTACATGGTACAAGAGAAGATCTTCTAAATTATTAAAAGTGATTTTCACGTATTGATAATATAATGACAGAACCACCTAAACCAAAAGAAGGGGATGAAATCTGTCCCATGTGTAGAATGCCGAAGAGTAAACATTCTCCTGAAGAATTACTTACATGCTCTCGTAAGATGAAAGAGTTTAAGAAAAATACTACAGGTGGGGCTGGAATTGAATGAATATTTGCAAACTGTTAATGAAACTATAGACCTAGACCGTTTATGGAACAATTTTTGATCAGACTTGATTTCTGAAACAAATTACCAACTTTACTATTTAATCAAATTTCCAAATTACGAACAAATCTTTTTTAAAATTGTTAACGAAAAGAAAGAAGGAATCACAACAAGACAATCAATACCTGAGAGGGCACTGGAGCGATATTATTCTGATTATGTTCCCGACTTTCTCTAGTTTGTTTTTAAGTGAGATTAATAAGTGAATCTAGGTTAGTGCGATCATATCTTTTAGTTAAGTCAGATCGTATTTGTAAGTAAAAAATTAACATTTCACGACAAAGGATTGAGACACCATGAATGACTCTATCAGTCTTTGGTGCATCACATGAACAACAAAAAGGTGATTTCATATTCATTACATCACGGACGTATTATTTCATCATGTTCTATCATGTAGAACGCCCTCGAGTCCCCAAATGGTGGGATATTGTTCACAGGTCTGGCCTTGAGCTGATATATCTTGTCTTCGTCCATGAAGATCACGGGATGGTTCTCTAAGGCCATGTTATGAGCGAATCTCCAATCACGGGTAATTACAATCAGGCCTTGCTTCTTTGCGTACTTGAATACCTCTTCATCTGTTGCACCCTCACCAACCACTTCTTGTGATTTCACAAAGCGAGAGTTTATCAATGCCCCTGATTTGACATGCGCGCACTCGTCTAGCAAATATTTATGTTTCAAGGTTTTCAATCTCCTCGTACAGCCGTTTTGCTATATCCTCGTAGGTCTTGCACTTTTGCGGAGTTATTCGCTTCGTCTTTGCATTCAATTGGCTATCAGCTCAGTATGTGATGACTCTGGCATGACGTAGAATATTTCACATTCATCAATGTGTTCGCCTGCAAGCTCATTATTGGATACAAAATCAGACAGCATGGCCTGGAGTTTCAATGCGTCCTCGTAGCTGTGTCATCTTGCCTCTAGCTTGACAATTAACTTGGGATCTCGATACATCATTTCCTCATCATCCTTGAGATGTAGATCCTAGCTAGTGCGTCAAATCTTGCATCGCTTTCAATTGGTCCAAACTTTTGTCTGAAGGCCTCACACTCTGCTAGTATTGTTGATGAAGTGATTGCATTCTGTGTGATTCCTGTTGATGGTGTGTCTGGTTTTGCACAAGAGTGAACAGAGTTATCCAGGTTTAGTGGCCTGTCGCCCTGAACAAAAGGTTTCTTCCATGTAATGTCTCCTCCACACTGATTGCACTTTGAAGACATTACCAACACACCTCAGGATGCTGTGATTCTGTGTGCAGAAGGTATGCCTGCTCTGAGGGATAGGTTCTCCTGCATTCTTCACAATAAATTTTGGCCATCAGATACCCTCCTGGTGAGATTTCAGGTGGTCTATCATATCCTGTTTTGTAAAATGGGATACGAGGCCACACTTTGAGCACTCGAAGTTTTTATTCATGTATAGTATACCATACTATCCATAATTAAGTGTATCGTATGTGATACTATACCATTAATAACGAGCCAATCAATCAGTATGTGTGAATCCTGGATTAGCTAAAAGATACAAGGAAAAATCAAAGCTTAGGGTTGTAAAGTGTGATTGTGGTCATCAGTTTGCAACATCAATGAAGATTCCAAGATGTTCTAATTGTGGAGTTTATCTGAAATGAAAGAAATCATAAATTGTTGTGCTGCCTAAAAATTTATGATGTTAAGTGTTGATTGGAATCTTTCAGGATATCGCTTCAATGAAGATCAAGTTAAAGAAGTTGTACCTGAAAAAGAAGGAATTTACCGTTTATCAAATACAGAAGGAGTCTTTTATGTTGGCGAAAGTGACAATTTACAACGAAGATTATTTGAACATCTCCCAGGTAAGGAAGAAAATAAATGTATTAAAGAAAAATTGAAGTATCAAGTTCGTTTTAGATTCGCATTACTTGTAGATAAAAAGGACAGACTGTATGCTGAGAGTTTCATGTATCATCACTTTAAGAGACGAAATGAATGTGAGTGTAATGATAAAACCCCGTCAGAAAAACCATGTGAAATTAATTTGTTATAGAATATTGGTATACTGTCGGTATACAGATCAAAGATGTTATAACACAGTATCACGTAACACTAATTGTATAACGCCCAACGTTGTGCAACCATTAGTCATGGGCTTGTCACCTTTGGTGGCAAGTAATTTATTTTTTTGTTCGCAGCTCTATGGCATAAAATATCGATATCATTGATTAATTGAGTATATGCAGTGCGTTCTTTTTCAGCATCGAGTCCTTCTTTTTCTATAGCTCCAAATTCAACAAAAACCTCTGGAAGTTCTTTGTATTCTGCATATTTCTTTGACATCTCCTCTATGTATGTTAGAAGTTCATTATAGTGAGTTCTATCATTCATCATGATATGATGATGAAAGTAGGATAAAAGCCGTTTTTAAACAAGTATTCATGATTGTTATCATATGCCCTTAACCAATGAAGAAAGAGGACAATTAGAAAAATCTATCGATATAGAGATCTCTAGATTGAAGCGTACTGTAGATTTTGCTAGAGTTGCAATGAAAAATAAGGAATGGGGGGTTCAAAATGATAGTGATTTTGTACTAGGATGGTCGTTGGGTTCTATTATTAGTGATTTTTCACATAACATTTCTTACACACGTCAAGTTAATCCTCCTCAAGAAGACATTAATGAAGGTGTGGATATTATTTCAAAAAGAGTAAGAGAAATAAAAGAAGCCATCTTCAAGTGTGGTTAATACATTAAGGCATCTAGAAAAAATAAATAAATCAGGAAATTGTTAAAACATAGTATCACGTAACACTAATTGCATAACGCCCGATGTTGTGCAACCATTAGTCACGGGGCTTGTCACCTTTGGTGGCAGGCATTCTAAATTACCGGCGTTGAACCTGTTGTCTCCTTATGTTACTTCTTTGATTGAGGTTATCGATTCCAGATTAACTGGCATTGAACCATCACTGAAAGACACAATCTCTAATGTGTAGAATTTTCCACTGTCTATCATAAACAGATCAGTTATCTCTTCTCTAGTCGATGAAGAATCTATGAACGAGATAATATCGGTCAACTCAGATTTGGAAAGGCCGTCTGTCTGTAATTCATAAATGCTCGGCCTTGATTGAGATATTTCCTGTGCAGTGATATGGCCTCTTCAATGTGGGATAGTTCTGTACTCATTTTAACATCTCCTCCAGTTTTTGCAGTCTATTCTCAACATTTTTTTCGTCACGTATCAAGCAGGCCAGAGTCTGAATGATATAGGTAATAGAGTGAGCGATTTTGAGTTTTAACTGAATGTCCCTAGCCTTCTTGTATTCCTTCTCTAGTTCCTTGATCTTTGTTCGCAATGTTACTCCGTATTGGCTACGGTCATGCCACGCTAGAGTCATGGTTATCTAGTCACACTCCTTACGAATGAAAGCATAGGTGGGGGTGTGAGTCATGCGTAAAACCCGTTCTATGGCTTCAAGTCGTTTGTTCTTTGTTGCTGGACTCATCTGTAACACACGTGATTCCCCTGTCTAATGTTGTTCTGTGTGTGAAGTTTTATCAGTTCTTTCCTCAGTGTTATGATTTGTTTGTCCATGTCATTCATTGTTATCAGCTCCTTCTCTTGCACACTTGTTGCATAGACTTGCGTATGGATGAATTTCTTTGAAGCATACTCTACATACGGTGGGTAGTGTGTATGTCATCTTTGGTTTCTTGTGAAATGGGTTTAGGTTTATCATTTCCATCCACCATAAATTGTTGTTGTATCTTCAAATGCGAAGGATATGCTTTTCCACATGATTTTTCCTTCTAGCTTGTCGTGGGTGTGTGTTCCTTGTAATTCTCTTAGAGCCCTGGAATAGTCTATTGCCTCATACTCGTTTGAAAAATCAAAGTTGTCTGTATTCATGGAATCGATTGCCTTGATTTTGATTTTGCATTTTACTGTCT
>JACZTB010000051.1 GCA_022573895.1 Nitrososphaerota archaeon | reverse complement strand
CTTGAGTGTGGGACATTTCGGGAGATCGCTTAAGCGTACAATTTAGAAATAAGGCTCGGAGATCGGAAAAATCCCATTTGCTGGATTCGCACATCTCAATTTGCTGTTTATTCAAGGACATATTTCACTCCTTCATTTGCAGGAATATCAAAATCTTTTACTAGTCTATCAGTATAGTCAATAATGTCTCCTTTTAGAAAAGGTGGAATTTCTACACTTGTTTGGAAAAATTTACGCAAAAAATCACGCGCATCTTCTAATTCAAATTTTCGAATATTTTTTAAATGAGTCACAATTGCATCATGATCACATGGGACAATAAATGCAACATTTTCATTTGCCATAAATGATTTTACCATTGAAATCATTTCAATGACTAAATTTCCTTCACATCTATCCAAATTATCAAGAGCAATGATTAATTTTGAATCTGATTTCTTAGTGTCTAGAATTTCTAAAAATAGTTTTTCAAATTCAACTGGAGATTGAATTGGTGGAATTACTTGTTTTACTGTACTAGCTATTGATCTACTATTTTCAGCTAGTCTACTAGTTAAACTTGCAATTAATGGAATTATAAATGTTGCACCTATAAGAGGCAGTAAATATTTTTCTTCAGTAAGATGAGCTGTCACTGCTCAGGACATGCTAGAGGTAGGGACTTGCTTGAGGCAGTAGCAGAAATGGGTGCAAAAAAACTCTATCCTGTTCATACTGAGCATCCAGAGGCATACAGAAAGGTCGCAAAGAATATGATATTAGTAGAAGAAGGGGAAAAATATACGCTCTAAGTAATCTGAGAAAAATTCATGATCGATTTTATTTGCTAGTAACTTAGGAAAATAATATGCTAGAACAGATATTTTTGCAGACTGAATCAGGTGGCACTATACTGATGGCAATAATTGCAGCTATTATAATTAGTGCAATTTTTTATGGGATTCAACGAAGAAGCATATCTGCAATAACAAAAATATTACAACCACTAAGTAATCTGGATCCAAAAATTCAATACGATGTATCTAGAATTGATACAGAACTAAAAGCAGCATATTCTGATTTAACTAATTTGAAAACTAATTTGCCACATACAAATGAAGTAGCAGCTATAGAAGAAAACATCAAAAAACTTTGTGGGGACTTTACAGAATTAAGAACAAACATTGATGATCAAATGAACAAATTCAAGTTAGTAACTACTCAAGATTTGAATCAAACAAAAGATGAGATGATAAAAAATGCAACTCAGCAAGTTTCTGAACATGCAACTAATTACCTGACTGAACACAGTGTATCTCGAGAAGAATTTGAAAGCCTCAAAGAACGAATTGAGAAAATGTTAGGAGCAGATGAAGTAGCAGAAAGAATGGAAGTATTGTCGTTGTTATTTGATTCATCTCAAATAAAGACGCTCAACTGGCAGTGTAAATTAATCAAATTACTAAATGGTGGATTGGCACCAGATGCTGAAGAAGATCTTATCATTTCTGAAGGTATTCCAAAATCTAGTTGTGATAAATTCTTGAAAAAATTAACTGCTGCAGGAATTACTGAGACTAGAAAAATACCTGCATTTTATTTGATGCCTAATTTTGAATGGATTTACAGTTATGTGGATAATCCAGATTGGTTACAAAAACGATTAGAGGGTACAATCAAAAAAGAAAGTGAATATCAACAATTTATTAAAAATAATTTGAATTTAGTTGAAGAGGGATTACTACTTGAAAAATCTGAATATGAGTTAGCAACAGGCAAAATTGACTTTATCTGTAGGGATTCAAAAGGCAGAGCAGTTGGTTTGGAATTGAAATATCCCGCAGCAACTACTAGTGTAAAACGACAGATATTGGGCTACAAAAACGATTATGAGACAAAATCCGGTAGAACTGATTCTAGATTTATTGTAATTGCTCCAAAAATTCCAGAAAATCTAAAGACATTGTTAGTCAATGATGGCTTTGAATATCGTGAAATCGATTTCTAATTGTAATTTTTTTACAGTAAATAATTGAATGCCCTCTAGGGGAGTTGTCTGTTTGGTTCAAATCTCTAAACCCATTTGCAGTGTTGAAGTTTTAGTTTGATGCCCCTATTTTTAATAAAATAATTGCGTTCCCTCATAGATGATTAAATAAACTTTATAGTAATTTTATCTCACTTTTCTTGCTTGTTTTAGTTAAATCAGTTCTTTTTTCATAAATTAAATGTAGTTATTTAAATTTTAAAATTACATTAATGGTTTTCTCTAAACTTTGATTATTCCTTGTTCTACAAGATACTTGATTCCAGAAATAAAGTCATCATCTGATATCAAACCGTCTGCCCACCATCCTGCATTGTTTCTTACCCAGTCTGGTACATTCTGTTCTCGTTCCATTCCCATTGCCCGTTTCTCGTCTTTTAGTTCCATTTGAGTAACTTCTCTTTGAAGGTCAGGAATAACCATAATGTTTTCTTTAATCATGAATTGAATTCCACTTGTAAAGTCTGAATCACCTATCTGTCCTTCAGACCACCACTTTGCATTGTTTTGAATCCAGTCTGGAATTTGTAGTTTTTCCATGATTTCAATTGGTTTGCCCATGATTTCAAGTAGTTTGTTTTTGTTATTCAATGCTTTAACATTGTCTGGCTCTATCTCCAGAACTTTATCATAAGAAACTATGGCTTCTTCATATTTGCCAAGATCATAGAGTGCTAAGCCTTTGTTAGATGATGCTTTAACATAGTTTGGCTCTATCTCCAGTGCTTTATCATAATAGACTATGGCTTCCTCATATTTTTCAAGATAATAGAGTGCTAAGCCTTTGTTGTATAATGCATTAACATAGTTTGGCTCTATCTCCAGAGCTTTATCATAAGAAACTATGGCTTCTTCATATTTTTCAAGATCAGAGAGTGCGTTACCTTTGTTGTATAATGCTTTAACATGCTTTGGCTCTATCTCCAGAGCTTTATCATAAGAAACTATGGCTTCTTCATATTTTTCAAGATCAGAGAGTGCGTTACCTTTGTTGTATAATGCATTAACATCGTTTGGATCTATCTCCAGTACTTTATCAAAATAGACTATGGCCTCTTCATACATGCCAAGAATTCTGAGTGCTGAACCTTTGTTGTTCAATGCTGGAACATAATTCGGATCTATCTCCAGAACTTGATCAAAAAAGGAGATTGCTTTGGCAAATTCACCATTCTGTAAAGCTTCAAAACCTTTTTCAAATAATGCCTGCACCTGATGGTATGATGCATAAGCCAAAGGTATCATCATGGTCAGAATTATCAAAAATACTAAAGAAAAAATCTTTTTCATCACAACAAAATACTATTTATTCGTTATAACGAATTTCCAACAAATTATAACGTGCGATATAACGTGATTAACCGTCGTATCTTTATTCGTAAACGGGGGGATTGCCTTTTTAGAGATTATCTGTAAAAATGGTATCCCCCCTTTTCACGCTTAAAAAATCCCTCTAATCCACGTTATAATCAAGATTATGTTGAGTTGGAATTTCGTTAAATGAGGATTTTTGAACAAAAATAAAATCAAAGAAAGAAGGAAACACAATAAGAAAGTCAATACGTGAGAGGGGCATTGGAACGATCTTATTTTGATTATGTTACCTACTTTCTTCAGTTTCTTTTTGAGTGAGTTAATAAAAGATTTTCTAAAATAGTGAAGATCGGTTTTCCATATTCCCAATTTTGGAATTTGATCGCTTAATCATCAGAATAATTTCTTACAAAATCGATAGCAGATCAAAGTCAGAATCAAATCTTAAAGTCGCATATTACAATATACGAAATTGATAAGCTTAGTGATAATCAGCTTACAACAATATTAAGACATGAAATGGGTCATGCTTTGGGACTTGCTCACTCTACTGCCCCTGAAGACCTGATGGCACCAACTATCACAACAGAATTTCCATATATCTCAGAATGTGATGTTGATGCTATAGTAAAATTGTATGATGATGGAAAATCAAGCCAAGTCGTTTGTGAGATCTAGGACTAACTTAATTTTCTAACCTTCTTTGGTGATTCATTTACATTTGATTCGAACTGTTAATCTTGAAAATCCTTAATTCATGGTTTAGGCTTGAAAAAGCATGGAAAAGAAAATTTTGCAAGAAAAGGAGGTGATAATTTGGCAGTAAAGGTAATAGAACTTGTGGGAGCTTCAACCGAAAGTTGGCCTAAGGCCGTAGAAGAAGCCGTTAGCAAAGCAGGAGAGAGCCTTAGAAATATTCACGGAGTGGATGTAATTAGCTTAAAAGCACAAGTAAAAGATGGAAAAATCACTGAATATCGTGCTGACGTGAAGATAGCTTTCGTAATAGAGTAACCCTTCTTCTCTGTAACTGGTTTTTCCATTCAAGTAAATGGTGCAAGTGTTCAAGTTTTTGAATATAACAGTGCTGAAGATGCTGAAGCTGACGCTTCGCTTGTGTCTCCCGATGGAAGTAGTATAGGTATCAGTATGCCTTTTTGGGTTGATGATCCACACTTTTACTATAAAGAAAAGATAATCGTGTTGTATGTTGGTGATGATCCAGCTATTGAAGAACTGTTAGAATCTGTACTAGGAAGACAGTTTGCTGGACGTTGACATTTGACACGAACTGTTAACAGATGTTATGAAATATTTATGATGACTTGTTATGTTTAATTTTTATTCAATTTTTTGTTCTAATATTTTACTGTGAGATATTATGTAACGACCTAGTATGACTCCTAATATCCCAGATACAATTAATGGACCTACCAACAACGAATACGAGGAAATCATTAACTCTGAATATACAAGTGCAATCAAGCTGGGAAAGACAACGTCATGCGTAAACACCCCATTATACACGTAGGTAATAAACGGATAATAGACCATAAATGAACAACTACCAAGGATCCCACCTGCTACATATTGCAAGGATTTTGTTTTCGAATATGAAAGAATTGTATCAGCTACAACAAACGGGATTATGCTGAGAAAATAAAATGAAATAGTTGGAACAAGAGATTCATTTGGTATCATCGTTGTCAATATACTAATTAAGAGAAAAGCGGCTCCAGTAATTGACAAGATACCAAATCTGTAATTCAGCCCATAAGAAAGATAAAGAATTGTAGATAGCAATAATGGAAGACCTATAGTTGCAAAAATAGCAGCAAAAGTTGGATCAGGGTTAAAGTCAAAACTTTGAGTATCAGAAAACGGCAGACTAAACATGTATAGTAATCCAGTTGCAGTAATCCATAGAGGCAATATTCCTATTACACTTAACAGATTATCCATACCAAGCAAGACAACGCTTTGTTTTGGTTTTCCCTCTTGTTCAATTTGGTTTTCTCTCTTTTGTGATGTTAACAAAGGTGAAAAATTTCTAGCAAAAACAAGTCCAGATAATGCACCTATACTTGCTAGAAAAAGTCCAAATGTCAGAATTAAATGGGATGGACTTAGCAAACCATCTAAACCAAAAGCTACATGCCAATTATAGTCAAAAGGACCAGCAATGACCACCATTAAAATTCCAATAATGACTAACCTCATGGGAAGTTTGAATTTACCCTGATTAGCAAAAGATCGTTTACTAACAAACATAATCACTGAGCCTAGAGTGGCAACAACAACTCCAGTGTATAACAGTAAGTGAGGAGTGGAAAAGAAAGTTTCAGGTTTATTGATAAGATGGTTTGTTATATCCCAACCTGCACTACTTGAAGTCAGCAAAACGCCAAGACTTATCAAAATACATCCAATCTTAAATTTTAATTTAGAGTGCCGATACTTTTCTTCATCCAGCGTAGTTTGAGTGCTTTTCTCAGCAGAATTACTGGTGTCTGACGTACGAGATCTCATCTTATTGTTTTATCACCTCTTTACCACCTTTAACAATTAGGGTTCGGTCACATTTACAGAATATACTTTCACAAATTCCCTTTGATAATCTATTAACCCATCAGATGGGAAATGCGATAAATCATCGGTATGTGGTTGGCCTACTGATTTTACATAAAACACAAACGTTCCTAGTTCCTCTGGAGTTACTTTTAGTCCCAGATGATAAGTTACATTTGATTCCCACGGTCTGCCATAAGCTTCGATAGCTGGGTATGGAGCAGTTATTGTATCTTCAGAACTTGCATAATCATAATTAATTTCATCACCAACTTGAATTAAAAAAGGGGACTGGGGAAAATTATATTTCGTTATTTGAACAAAACCTTCCGTCTGAGTTAGATTTAGAAACGCTACCGATACTGTCTGGTGGTCAGCAGTATCTCCAGTATTTGTTGCAGTAATTTCAATATCAAAAGAATTTCCAAAGTGGATCATTGATTCTGAAATCTTTACTTCTGAAAGAAAAGGAATTGGTATTGGTGTTTTCAATGATTGGTAGAAATCTGGCAGATAGAAAACTGACAAAGTAAAATAAAATGTCAAAGAGGCAACGATGGCAACGGAAATAATAATAGTTTTTTTGCTAGTTGTCATTTCACTATAAAAGAATCAAGGTTGACAACTATTATTTGTAATTTTATTGTAATTTACTAACGATAATCTATCCTCTTTTTATTCAAATTAATATTTGATACAAACTATTAATCATAAATGAAGTAGAAAATTTAGACAATATTTTATGACTAATCTTTGTTTTTTATATTTTGACTCAAATTATTGCCCAAAAAAGGTACTTTTAACGTGTTTATATGAAACAAAGCGTGCTGTAAACCTTGATTGTAATTAGAAAAGAAATTTAAGAAATTCCTGTAAACTAATATCATGGAACGCTATATGCTACATTTCAAAAATAAAGGCTATGGTCCTGAACATTCCCGTGAGATAATTAACAAGGCTAGAGATCTTACATCTGACATGAATGTGTCTGTAAGAGTTGCCAGAATTGCCACAAAATTTGTAGAGATCGACGTGGGGGTTGAAAAAGAAGATCTTGACGCACTTGTTGAAAAACTATCCTCAATTGGACCTATAGATAATATCAGACATGTCATCGAAGAAAAGATCGATAAAGATCAAGGTGTCAAAGATGGAATTTTCTATTTTAACAATGAAAGATTTTGGGAATGTCATGAGGCATTTGAAGGTTCTTGGAAAAAGTCTTTTGGACGAGAAAAAGAAATTATTCAAGGAATTCTTTTATTTGCAGTTGCATTTGCTCATGCTCAAGAAGATGAACTCAGTATCGGCGTTGGAATGCTAAGTCGAGTTTTAGAAAAATTAGGTACTTCACCTTCCATGTATAATTCAATAGATCTAGACAGAATTAGAAACAAAGCAGTTGAAATGCAACAAGCAAACAACTTAGTTATGTTTGAGATTTAATTAGTTCTAGAGATTTTGAAACTACTTCTGCTCCTTGAAGCAAACCAATACTTCCTTTCTTAGCTTGTTCTTCAGTCAATCTTGTAGTTCCATCATTTTTTATAAAATCACCTGAAACTAAAATTGGAACAGGATCATCACTATGCCCTTTGTAAATACACGGCGTTGAATGATCAGCTGAAATGATAATTGCAACTTTACTTGAATCAATGTTTTCAACAAGAGTTTTGAAGAATCTCTGATCAATTTCCTCTATGTTTTTCATCTTACCAACTGCGTCTCCATCATGACCAAACTCATCTGGTCCCTTGAGATGAACGTATATTGCATTTTGAGTCTCCATTGCCTTTGCAGCAACTCTTGCTTTTTCTTCATAGTCTGTTAATCCACCAGCTTCAAATGTTTTCATTTTGAGAACTTCTGAAATTCCAAGCTCAACTGGCATGTCAACTATGCATGAAAATTTCATAGCATATTTTTCATTAATTGGAATAACATCTGGATATTTGTTGCCTGCATCTCTAAGTAAAATACAACTGAGTTGCTTTTTGTTTTGTTCTTGTCGTTTCTTGTTAATCTTACTATCTTTCAAAATATTGATTGATTGTTCTGAAAACTCATTTACTAAATCTGCCGTGAATTTGGCATCTTCTGTTTCTTCTA